>JAYTQJ010000581.1:0-7433 GCA_043746775.1 Schlesneria sp. | reverse complement strand
GCAAAACCACGCCCAAAAGAATAACCCAATGTTCCTCCCCGACGAGTGTCCCCGAAGCGAACGGAACAACTACATTGATAAAGGCGATGGCCTCTGCTGGTTCAAGGATTCGCAGGTAGCCTAGAAAGAGATCATCTTGTTTGATGCTCTCGACTTGACTCGCCCCGTGAACTGATGAAGACTCTCGTGACAACAGCCGATCTCACGGGAGTTGAACGATGTCTTCAGTTCGCCACTCGCATCCCTCGCCGTTTCGCCCGGCCTTCAGTGATCTCATCCGAGTCGGTGGTCGGCGCTGGTTTTTGCAGACGGGATTGGCCGGTCTTGGTGGACTGTCCTTGCCTGCACTGTTGAAAGCCGAATCGGACCTGAAGACCGGCGCGGCATTGGCGGGAGGCCCGACCACTGCGAAGAAGTCAGTCATTCTGTTCTGGCTCTCGGGCGGACCAAGTCACCTCGACATGTGGGATCCGAAGCCGGATGCTCCCCCTGAAATTCGAGGACCGTTCGGAACGATCGACACCAAGTTACCCGGTGTTCAGTTGTGCGAGCATCTGCCGAAGCAGGCTTCGATCCTCGACAAATTGTCCATCATCCGATCGGTCGATTGCCGTTCGAGTAATCACACACCAATCACACTTCAAGCGGGCAATCCTCTCGCGCGGCGCAGCGACAACGGCAAAGATGGTGACGGCTATCCATCCATAGGTTCGGTCGTGGCCAAGTTCAAGGGGAGCAACGATTCAAACCTCCCCGCGTTCGTCGGACTGGCCGAAAGTTGGGCGGCCGACGTGTGGGAGTCGGGGCAGATGGGTTCCGAGTTCTCGCCCGTGAAAGGAAGTGAACTGGCCGGACGTTTCAAACTGCCCGAAGGGATTCAACTCGACCGCCTGCAGGACCGAGATGGTTTGCGCCGCCAGTTCGACAAGTTCCGCCGAGACCTCGACCGGGGTGAGACGCTGGCTCGCACCGACCGCTACACGCAACAGGCATTCGAGTACGTCACTTCGGGCCGCGCCGAGAAAGCCTTCCAAGTGGATGCCGAATCGCCGCAGCTCCGCGATGCCTACGGGCGCGACTCGATCGGTGAGAAGGCTCTGCTCGCGCGGCGGCTCGTCGAAGCGGGCGTCTCGTTCGTCGTGGTCAGCGGCGCGTGGGGCTACTTCGACCATCACGGCGATGAGGTCCGATGGGGCGGCATTGAGAAGGGGTTGAAACCGCTGTTGCCGTCCGTCGATCGAGTCATGCACACGCTCGTGACCGATCTCGAATCGCGAGGGCTGCTCGACTCGACCCTCATCCTCATGCTCGGCGAATTCGGTCGCGGTCCTGTGATGACGAAGACTGCCGGTCGCGATCATTGGACCAACTGCATGTCGATGCTCGTCGCGGGCGGTGGCCTGAAACACGGACAAGTCATCGGGGCGACCGACGCGCGCGGCTACGGCATCCAAGAACGGCCGGTCACGCCACAAGACCTCGCCGCCACCGTCTTCAAGTTCATGGGAATCGATCTCAACGCCCATTGGACCAACCCTCAAGGCCGCCCCATTCCAATCGTCGCGGAAGGTGGCAAGCCCCTCCACGAGTTGTTCGCGTAGCCGCAGTGAGCAACGCGGTCGAATCGGGAATCGAAACAAAGGCAGAGTCATGTTTCACTGGGACAGTGATCCGCTGCGGTTGCGGCGAACGATCTCGCGACGGGATTCGTTGCGAGTGGGGATGCTCGGGCTGGGCGGGTTGGCTCTGCCGGACTTGCTGCGGTTGCGATCTCGTTCGGCTGTTGCGGGACAACAGGGAAACGCGGCGTCCAAAGAGACTTCGGTCATCCTGTTGTTCGTGCATGGCGGACCGAGCCAGCTCGAAACGTATGACCTCAAGCCGGAAGCACCGACCGAAATTCGGGGTCCGTTCCTGCCGATCACGACCGCCGTGCCGGGAATCGACATCTGTGAGCATCTGCCCAAGCAGGCCAAACTTGCGGACAAGTTCACACTCATCCGGTCATGCTGCCACGACCAGGCCAATCACTTTGAAGGTCATGCACGGTTCCTCAGTGGCTACGGCCAGTTCAAGCCGGGAAGCAGCGAGTCGTATTACCCGCAGGTCGGAGCCGTCGTAAATCGCGTACTGACGGAACAGCGCGGTGGTTTGGCGGCGGTCGCGATCAACGGGGTGGTCCTGAACGGCCCGGATTACAGCCCCGGCATCGCTCAAGGTTTTTGGAGTTCTCAGTACCGTGTTCCGATTTCCAACTTCGCCCTACGAGACGCCAGCCTGACGGTCGAGAGTCACCGACTGGGCGACCGGTTGGCGATGCTGAAATCATTCGACCGCTACCAGCGCGAAGCTGATGCAACGGGAGCGATAGCGGGATTGGATGTCTTCAACCAGCGGGCCATCAACATCCTGACGACGAACCGCGTGCGAGACGCCTTCGACCTGACGAAGGAAGACCCGCGCCTGTGCGACAAATACGGAGACGGCTACGGTCGTGAAGTCCTCGTCGCGCGGCGGTTGGTTGAGGCGGGAGTCGGCTTCGTCTCCGTTCGCATTCCCGGCAGTGGCGAAGGGACCAAAGCCTACGACTGGGACGATCACGCAGTGAATTGGGACATGCTCGGCGCGATGAATGCGAGGCTCCCCAAGTACGATCATGTCGTGAGTACGCTCATCGAAGACATCTACGATCGCGGACTGGATCAGAACGTGCTCATCGTCGTCACGGGCGAGTTCGGCCGCACGCCGCGACTGGAGTTCAAGGACGGCAAGATCGGGCGCGACCATCATCCCGGCGCGATGTCGATCCTCGTTTCAGGCGGCGGGAAACCGATGGGCCAAGTGATCGGAGCGACCGATCACCACGCGGCTCGTCCCAGCCAGCGACCGCTCGATCCACATGACATTCTCGCGACGATCTACCAGCATCTGGGGATCGATCACAAAGCAGAGTTCCCCGACCCGCGCGGCCGCCCCATCCCGCTAACGCGCGGCACGCCAATCACGGAGTTGGCGTGAAGCGACCTACGGTGATTCAAAGCCCGGCATCACCAGGGCCATCGCTTTGTTGGATCTGCGGAACCTGTAGGGTGGGACCAGCGGCGCTTCGCCGCGCCGGCCCACCAAGATTTCTCGATTTTTCTACATGGTGGGCCGGCGCTCGAAGCGAGCTTGTCCCACCCTACGTGAAAAAGGCGATGGCCCTGCGGCATCACCACTCCATCTCGATGCCTGCCCGCAGTCCGTGCATGATGAGCGTGTCGGCGGCTTGGACCGAGTACGTTGCGTTGCCTAGGCCATCGTAGACCAACCCTTGCTGCTGCGAGGGACCGAGTGCGGTGTTCGTGAGGAACATCGCCTCATAGCCACTGCGCAACTTGATTCGTTCCGAGATGCGGATCGAGGAACTCAGCCCAAGGTTTGCTCCGAACGACAGCTTGTCGGACTCATCTTCGAATGAGCGGCGATAGACCGAGTCGAGCGAGTCGGCATAGGTTTCGGTGACCGTCCCGCGAATGCGGTTGTGGTACAGGCCCAGCCGCAAATTGCCGTCGAGCGAATAACGACCTCGCTCCAGAATTGCGGCGTCGAATGTTCCCTGAAAGCCGTTCAGTTGGTTGCTCGCGGTGCCGTTCCACAGCATGGTGAAAACTCCGCCGCCAAGGCCGGGATCGTAGAAGCCACCACTGCCGCTGATGAGCGAGAGACCGGTCGCCAGCAACACGGCATCGGAGAGTTGATCGTTGCCGTCGTCCACAACCGCTTCGTCACCATCGATGTCGAAAGCATCGAACGTGCCGCTCACTTGCGCGAGTGCGGCTTCCGACAACGTGACGTGACGGAACCCGAGACCGAAGCCATAACGCTGCCCTTCGGTGCGGCGCGTCTTGACGTTCAACTGAATGTCGTACAGGTTGCTCCTTTGCTTCAGCGTGTACGCTGAGCCGGGCTGAATGAATTCAAACTCGTCCGTTTCATCGTTCGCTCCTCCGCCCGCAATATCGGGATTGGTGGCCGCATCGTAGAGCGGCCGAAAGAACGTCGTTTGATCAATGAAGTTCGCGTCGCCTGTGGGATCGACAAATAGGCTGGCTTGGCCATCGTCGAAGCTGACCGCCCGCGTGAGGACACCCGTCTGGCCGGTACTCCATCCCGAGAGACTCGTCCAGACTCCTTCCAATTCGTAATTGGGATCGATCAGCCAGCCGACTCCAACGCGGTATCCACCTTCATAGTGGTAGTCGGTGCCACCGAAGCGAAAGCTCTCCGGACCACCAATGACGGGACTGTTGCCGCCCGAATTGTTACGCCGCCACAGCAGTGCCTCGGTGGTCAGCCAGAATCCAGTCTCGCGATCTGGCCAGAGGAACGCTCCGATCGCTTCCTCATCGGGTTCGTCCGATTGAGCGTGCGCGGGGCAAGCCCAACTGCACGACAGACACAGCGCCACAAGAGTCCAGACCAACGGCGATTTCATGGCATCATCCCTAATGCTCAACAGTCGCGCGCCGTCCCTCATGTGCGAGAGTGTGACCGCTGCGATCCTTAATTGGGGCGCACTCAATGTGCGCACCACATGCCAGATTTCATCGGCAGTCCCATCTCACCGCCCGGCTCGACGGGCGGCACTCCGTCGCAAAGTGACATCAGTGCGGGATGGAAAGACGTGACCTGCCGGTTGAGCCGATTGCAGCGGCGAGTTCAACCGCGTGCCTCTCGAAACCAGACTCGTGAAGCATCAAGCGGATCGGCAAGGATTGCCGTGCGGCGAAGCGCACAGCCGATCCAGATCGTCGAAGAAGTGGGGATAAGTCTTCGCCGTGCAGCCGGGTTCGGCGATGACGATGCCTGGAACTCGCAGACCGAGCAGCGCGAAGCTCATCGCCATGCGATGGTCGTCATAGGTGGCGACGGTTCCCGATTGAAGCGGTCCCGGATGGATGGTCATGCCGTCTGGATGCTCTTCTACGGTCAGGCCGAGTCGCTGGAGTTCGGTCACCACGGCCGCGACGCGATCGGTTTCCTTGTGTCGCATGTGGGCGACGTTGCGGATGCGCGTCGGGCCGGTTGCGAACGGGGCCACGCACGCCAACGTTTGAGCCGTGTCACTGATCGCGTTCATGTCGATGTCGATGCCGCGCAGCTCGCGACCTCGCACCGTGATGCTGTCCGCGTTCCACGTCACTTCGCAGCCCATCCGCTCGAGGGCTTTCACAAAGAACACGTCGCCTTGCAGCGCGTTCGCGGTGAGACCTTCCACCGTGATCTCGCCCCCCGTCACGGCGGCGGCGGCGAAGAAGTAACTGGCCGCCGAGGCATCCGGCTCGATGTCATAGCTGCGGCCGCGATACGACTGCGGGCGGATGAGGTATCGCCCCGGCTCGTCGCGATCGACATTCACGCCGAACTGCGACATCACCTTCCACGTCATTTCGACATACGGCTCCGAGACCATCTCACCGGCGAGCCGAATCTCGACGGGAGCCGCCGCGCACGGGGCCGCCATCAGGATCGCGCTGAGAAATTGGCTCGACACATCGGCGTTGACGGTCGTCGTTCCGCCGCGAAGGCCGTCACTGGTGAGGACGACCGGCGGACAATCGGTCCCGAGTTCCGCAGCGACCGAAATTCCGAACTGGCGGAGCGATGCCAGTAGATCGCCGATCGGTCGCTCACGCATCCGCGCGTTGCCGTCGAGTCGAAACGAGCCGTGCCCCAACGCGCAGAGAGCCGTGAGAAACCGAATGCTGGTCCCGCTGTTCTCCAACCACAGATCGGCCACGGCGACCGGCGGTTTTCCCGAACAACCATTCACGACGACAGAGCAATCGGAGGGTGAGTGATCGACCGCGATCCCCAGCCGCCGCAGGCTGTCGATCATGACCTGAGTATCTCGACTGTCGAGAACGCCCGTCAGATGCGACGTTCCTTCTGCGAGCGCCGCTACGACGAGCGCTCGATTGGTGAGGCTCTTCGATCCGGGCGGTCTTATCGTTCCCGAGACGGGACGGTTTACAGGGATGATCTCGCGGGTGTCTGTCATGTTTTGATAGCAGTGGATGAGGCGGAAACGATTGCGGGGCGGTGAGAATACAAACGGATCACCCGTCGCGAAACCAACCTTGGGACTGACGCCAGGGCCATCGCTCTTTTTCAGGATGGGGTGCCAAGGCAGACTTCAACGTTGTCAATTGAGGCCATGCGAGACGGGAACGTTGCAATCGAGCAACACGAGGCTGTTCGAGAACTTTGACAAATGGCGAGCGGCGATCAACAAACTGTTTCACCCCAAGGTGGCACGCCCCTGTCGGGCGACTCGGCGGCGACTCGGCACCGTGTTTGCGAACAGAGCCTCGTTCCATCAATCCCAAACCTGAGGCCAGTATGCACTCAACCGAAACTGGACTGTCCGTGTCGTCTCTCGCCGATGTCGCACTCTTGGCATCTCGAGTGGGCCGGATTGCCATCGAGAACCAAACGGAGCCATCGTCCGCATCGTTGCGGGAGTTCTGGCAACAATCTCGTGAACTCCAGCAAATGTGGACCTTGCGGCTTGACCAGTGGACGCCAGCGTCCGATCCACAACTGAGGCAACTCGGCGAACTGGCAACTCAGGTGTTTGGTTGCGAGCTGATGACTCGCGTCTGGTCCACCGTGCTGCTGGGAATCGACCGCCAAACCGGGCGCGACGATCTCAGTCGAATTGCTCGCAATGCTGTGAGCGGTTTGTTGCAAGTCCGGCATGGCGTGATGTCGCGACTGTTGCAACTTCCCGAATCAGCCACGCCGCAGATCACGGAGATCGAGCGGCTCCGTCGGCGTTGCGATCGCTGGACCGATCTTTTGATTGGCAACCTGGCGGGCAACAGCGACCTGTTCGAGTTCGCGTTCGATATCGAACGGGCACGCGACTTCGCTCTCGAAAGCATCGAGTTCGATCCGAGTACCGGGCCGCATCCCGTCGAACATCTCGTGGCGGCAGGTTTGAGGATGGCGTTCCTCGGGCAGCTTCCCGAGTCTCAACTGACCGATCCCGCCTTTCAGCGGCTGGTGCAGTCGATTCTGGGAGCACTCCCACAGAACGCGTTTCACGAAGACGGCTCTCTCAGATCACTGCTCGAACGTCGCGTGTCTTCACGCGTCCTCCGCGAAAGGATGATGCCCGCGTCTCTCTTGGGGGGGATCATGGTGAGCGATGCTGCCGCTCAACTCACTGAGACTCCCGACACGATTCCGTTTCCTGGCATCAACTTCACTCAGATTCGCCGCCGCCCCAAATGACAGGCGAGTATTTCTTGCTTCAGAAATTCCCGTTCGAGCGAAGACAAGAGAGTCTTCGCGGCGATGCACATATTACGTCCGAGAGTTTTAGGCGTGATGAAATATGTCGGGGACGTGGGGCCATCACCTCAGACCAAAGTAGCCATCATCGC
>JAYTQJ010000580.1:0-18041 GCA_043746775.1 Schlesneria sp. | reverse complement strand
CTGAGCGGGGTGGCGTCAGCCCCCCGGTTCTTCCAAGGCGGGCTTACGCCCAAGGGCCAGGGGGCTTACGCCGCCCCGCTCAGAAACCTCGCACTTTGTGCCGCGTGAGATGCAGCCGGACTTCAAAGCAGAATCAAAAGTCGAACGTGAAAGTGGCGAATCGAATGCCGAAAGCAGTGTTGGAAGGTTCTCTCATTGTCGGTGATGACCGGGCGGCGATTGTCGTCTCGCGATTCAATGATCTCGTCACGGAGCGGCTGCTGGCGGGAGCGGTCGATACGCTGCACCGTCACGGGCTGGCCGATGATCGCATCACCGTGGTCCGCGTTCCCGGCGCGTTCGAGTTGCCGCTGGCGGCACAGCGTCTGGCTCGCAGCGGTCAGTTCACGATGGTCGTCTGTCTGGGAGCGGTGATTCAGGGAGAGACGACTCACCACGAATACATCAACCATCAGATGGCAGGTGGGATTTTGCAGGCATCCCTTGCGACCGATGTCCCGGTAGCGTTCGGTGTCCTGACCTGCCCGACGATGGAACAGGCTCTCGATCGCGCGGGAGGCAAGGCGGGCAACAAGGGTGTCGAAGCGGCGCTTGCGGCCATCGAAATGGCCAACCTAGTGCGAACGATGCAGGCGCACGGACTCTGATTCGTAAGCGAATTCGCTTTCAAGAGTGTTCTCATCCCGCGAATGAGCGGGCATGTTTTGGATTGAGGTTTTCTTCGTATGGCCGGTCGTCGTCATCAAGCTCGTGAAGTCGTCATTCAGATGCTGTACCAACAGGATTTGAATCCCGATGCGACTCTCGGTTCCATTCGCGAGCAGATTCATGCTGCGCTCCCCGACGAATCACTCAACCGGTTCGCGTGGGATCTCTTCGCGGGCGTGACCGAAAACCGCGTGACCCTCGATCAATCCATCACTGCCGTCGCGGCGAACTGGGCCGTCAGCCGGATGCCCGCCACCGATCGCAACGCCATCCGACTCGGTGCTTACGAGTTGATCCACACGGACACCCCCGCCAGCGTCGTCATCGACGAGGCCCTCGAACTGGCAAAGAGCTTCGGCGGCGCGAACTCGGTCGGGTTCGTCAACGGCATCCTCGATCGACTCATTCCCGAGGCGAAGCGGACTCGCAAAGCAGACCCGTCCAAACCGCAGCCTGCCGTCTCGGATAATTGAGCCGTAGAGCGGACGGCTCGCCTGCTCTACCTCGCGCGGCCGAGATTGACGCAGCGTCGTTTAACCGCGTGGGCAACGCCCCGCCCGTCCAGCGACGTGGAATCGTGTCTCGCCGCACGACGCGCGGGGCGTTGCCCACGCGGTTAAACAAGTCAGTCCTGACCGCGCGAGCTAAAACATTGCCGATAGAAAGCACAGGCGAGCCGCCCGTGCTACGCCTTGAGTTTCGCACCGGTGACTGGCTTCAGCACCAACATGCCCAGCGGTGGCAGCGTCAACGAGATGTGCTGGTTCTGTCCGTGACAGACTCCTGCTTGGCTGTAGACGCCACCCGCATTCCCCTGCCCCGAGCCGCCGTACACCGTGGCATCGGTGTTGAGCAGCTCGGTGTAGAACCCGACCGTGGGGACTCCAATCTTGTAATCGTGTCGCGGAACGGGCGTGAGGTTCAGCACGACGATCACAAACTCACCGGGATCGCGTGCTTGGCGAACGTAGCTGTAGATGCTGTTCTGCCAGTCATCGGCCGAGATCCAGCGGAAGCCTTCACCCGAGTTGTCGCACTGATGCAGAGCCGGTTCGCTGCGATAGACGCGGTTCAAGTCACCGACCAAGTGCCGCACTCCGTCATGCAGCGGCTGCCCGATGAGGGGCCAGTCGAGCTGCACGTTGTGATTCCACTCGGTCCACTGCGCGATCTCGCCCCCCATGAACAGCAGCTTCTTGCCGGGCTGCGTGTACTGATAGCCGTAGAGGAGTCGCAGGTTCGCGAACTTCTGCCACGGATCGCCGGGCATCTGTGACAAGAGCGACTGTTTGCCGTGAACGACTTCGTCGTGAGACAGCGGAAGTAAAAAGTTCTCGGTGAAGGCATAGACCATCCGGAACGACAACTCGTTCTGATGATGTCCGCGATGAACCGGTTCGCGCCGCATGTAGCGCAGCGTGTCATTCATCCAGCCCATGTCCCACTTCATGCCGAAGCCCAGTCCGCCGGTGTAGACCGGTCGCGAGACTCCACCCCACGAAGTCGATTCCTCGGCGATCGTCAGCACGCCGGGGAAGTCTTGGTACAGCAGCGTGTTCATGTCCTTGAGGAACTGGATCGCTTCGAGGTTCTCGCGGCCACCGAACATGTTCGGCACCCACTCGCCGTGCTTGCGCGAGTAGTCGAGATAGAGCATCGACGCGACCGCATCCACGCGCAGTCCGTCGATGTGATAGACATCGAGCCAGAACCGGGCGCTCGACAACAAGAAGTCGCGCACTTCATCGCGACCGTAGTTGAAGATCAGCGTTCCCCAGTCGGGGTGAAAGCCCTTGCGCGGGTCGGAGTGTTCGTACAGGCACGTCCCGTCGAACGAACCGAGCGAATGGCCGTCGGTCGGGAAGTGGGCGGGGACCCAATCGACGATGACGCCGATGCCGGCCGCATGGAATTGATCGACGAACTCCATGAAGTCGTGCGGCGAACCGAAGCGACTGGTCGGAGCGAAATAGCCCGTCGCCTGATAGCCCCACGAGCCATCGAACGGGAACTCGTTGATCGGCATCAACTCGACGTGCGTGTAACCGAGTTCCTTCACGTACTCGATGAGTAACGGAGCCAACTCGCGGTAATTGAAGAACTGACGACCATCCTGCGGCCGTTTCCACGAACCGAGATGGACCTCGTAGATCGAGACCGGCTGCTCGTACCAGTTCATCCGTTCGCGGTTCTCGATCCACGCATTGTCGCGCCACGCGTGACCGTTCAAGTCGCAGATGATCGACGCACTCTTCGGCGGAACTTCGGTCGCGAAGGCGTAGGGGTCGATCTTTTGCAGCAGGTGGCCATCGCGCGTCCGCAACGCAAACTTGTAGGCGTCGCCCTGCTTGAGTCCCGGGACAAAGCCCCACCAGACACCGTTGTCGCTCGAGTTGAGCGGGTGGCGACCGTGCATCCACGAGTTCAGGTCACACAGAACAGAGACCTCGCTGGCATTGGGTGCCCAAACGGAGAACTTGGTTCCGGCGACGCCATCTTGAGTGACGAGATGCGCACCTAAGTGACGGTAAAGAGTCGATTCCATCCGAGAGAACCTGCATGAGTGAACCACTTGAGGGGCAAGCGGCTGCGGGGTTGATACCCCGCATGGATTGAGGATGGCCATTTCACACTAACCCGAAGCGTAAGCGAGGATGTGAGCGGCGTCCTCGCTTACGCTTCGGGTTAGTGTTCGCTTCGGCTGCGGGGTTGTGACGACCGTGCAACGGAGGGAATTCCTGCCGAAAAATCCGCCAAAAGCGAGGGGATCGTAACAGTTGGCCCAAGCCCCAACAATGACGGGGATTTGATGTTGTCCCTGACATTTGGCTCAGGATGATGGCTCATTCGTGAGCTAAAGTTGAGATGGGACGAAGCTGCTCGATCCGCAACGAGCCTCTCAGTCGAGACCGCCGTGGTGACTCTAACGCATGGGCAATATGTGACGATCGGCAGTGTCGCACTCGTGGCCTTGTGCTACGCAGTGGCCGCTCCCGGTCCGTCGCACCGCGCGACGCAGAGATCGCACGAGGAAGCCGTCTCTCGACGCGAGGCGACCGTCACATCGTCACCACAAGCGGATGCTTGCCGCACAGTGGCGAACGGTTTGAGTCAGCGATTGCCCGCCGGTTGGAACGTTGTCGTCCACGAACCGTTTGTGCTGGGAGGCGACTGCCGCTCGGACTCGCTCGATGCGACGTATCGCGAAACGATCATGCCGACCACGCGAGCGCTGAACATTCAATACTTCGATCATGCGCCGACGTGGCCGATCACGATCCTGCTCTGCTCGACCGACGCCAGCTACCGCGAGTGCAACCAGCGGCTGGAAGCTCGTGAGCGGAGCGAGTACTCCGGCATCTACTCGCGCACCGAACATCGCCTTGTCGTGAATGTGGCGACCGGGGACGGAACGCTGGCCCACGAACTGACTCACGCTCTGGCCCACGCCGATTTCCCGACGCTCCCCGAATGGCTCGACGAAGGACTGGCCTCGCTCCACGAGGAGTGCGAGTTCTCAGCCGATGGCTTGCGACTGGTGGGGCTCGACAACTGGCGCGGGACCGCGTTGCGTGACGCGTGTCAGCGGAAACCGCTGCGATCCGTCCGCGATCTCGCCAGCCACCGCTTCGCGGCGGCGGATCGCGCCGCGACCGATTACGCTCATGCCCGATACTTCTGCCTGTTCCTGCAAGAACGCCAGTTGCTCGAACCGTTCTATCGCAAGTGCCGCTCACGGGCCGAGACCGACCCAACGGGCCTTGACTCCCTCTGCGAACTCTTCGCCGCCACCCACTCGCGCGAGATCGAAGTGCAGTTCACCGAATGGCTCGCCAAGACGGCGGGGGCCAATGTTCCATCACTGTCGCGCCGGACGGACTAGGGCGTCGATCTTCGCCGACAGTTCCTTGGCTTTCGCTTCGGCCTCGGGGAGTGGCAAGCCTGCGCCGACACCCGGTCGCTTGTGTCCGGCCGTGGCCACGTTGGCGTCTCGCAACACTGCGACACGCTGGTTAACGAGTGGGAAGACGGATTCCGGCACCTGCTTCAACGCGAGCATCGCTTGCGGAGTGGCGGCTGATGCGGCGGCTTCGTCTCCGAACCAGCGAATGAGCTGTTGAGCCACGCACCAGTGACCTTCGTCGTTCGGATGGACGCCGTCCGGTTGGAAGGTGAACTTGGGATCGGCCTCGCGCCGCTGGCGGACTTCGTTCGTCATCGCGGTGTGTGCGTCGGCCACCATCCAGCCATCCGCTCGTTTGGAGACCAGCCATTCGGCGTACTTGTCCATGACTTCGTTGTACGTGAAGTTCTTCGGCGACCTCATGTCGTCATAGAACGGCGGCGTGACGACAATGAATTTGGCTCCCGCCTTCTCGACGCGCGCCTTCAAGTTTGTGATCCCCTGCTGGTACTTCTCGAACCGGCCCGCATCGAATGGCAGGTAGATGCCGCAATTGATGCCGTAACACGCGACGACCAGATCGGGCTTGGTCACGGCCAACACGCGATCCAATCTCTCGGCCAGATCGGGACGCGGAAAGGCACCCCCCGCGTGTCCGTCTTCGCTCAAGCCCGAGACCGTTTCGCTGGGCAAACCCGCGTCGATCACGAGCGGCTTGTGATCGAACCGCTGGGACTCAATCCACGCATCGACACAAGCCACGTAGCGACCCGCGAACGTGATGCTGTCTCCGAGAAAGACGATCCGCTTGGACTGTTTCAAAAGGTCACGCCGGGACGGCTCTTCAGCACGAACGAGCGGCGAGACGAACAGACAGACCAACAGAAGACAGCGACCGAACAGTGACATGCGAATTCCTTGAAACGGTAATGTAGGATGGACGGCCTCGTCCGTCCGTTTTCAACGAGAAAGCACTCGGACGAGGGCGTCCAAGCTACGTTTTTCAACAGACGGTTAACCGCGTGGAGAAGTCCGGCTTTCCGAAAAGTCGGACTTCTTGGGTCAAGGCTTCTGATAATCAGGTCGCCACTGTCCGGAGTGCCTCGGCGCGTGAATTGACGAGCGGCCAGACCTTGTCGAACTTGGCGATTTCCAAAACTTCGCGACCGACATCTGAAGCGTTGCAAAGCGCGATGTGACCGCCCACTGCCGAGATGTCGTTCCACAGAATGCGGATCGCCTCCAGCAGGCTCGAACCGAAATAGGTCGCTGCGGCGAGGTCAATCACGAGTGCCTTGTGGCCCCCCTCACGCAGTTCCGTGCGGACCTCTTCGAGTTCCTGCAGGACCGCCGTGTCGGCCAGGCTGCTCACCACACCGAGCAGTTCGACGACGAGGACCGGCCCCGTCTTGATCGTTTTGAAAAGTTTGGGTGCTCTCATCGGGCGATTCCTTGAATTCGTTCGGTGGCGGGCGACTTGCGGCGTTTGACCATCGTCACTTCGTTACCGACGGCGTTGTATTTCACCTCGTCCATGAACGTCCGCATCAGCAGCAGGCCGCGACCGCACGGACGTTCCAAGTTGGCGGGATCGGTCGGATCAGGGAGCGTGCTGCGGTCGAATCCCGGCCCTTCATCCTTGATGCAAAACTCGGCTTCCTCGGGTGAGAAGCGGGCTGAGACGCGGATCAGGCGTTGTGAATAAGGTGGCTGCGTCATGCGTTCTCGCGCCAAGTCGTAATACTGCCGGTGATCGATCTCACGCAGTGAGGAAGAGACTTCGAGATTGCCGTGAAAGCTGGCATTCGTGATCGCCTCTTGCAGCGCGACGCCCGTTCGCACGCGATCCGCGTCGTCGCAAACACCGACGGTCGATGCACACTCTTGGAGGTAATGCACGAGCGAGGCGATCAACTCGTGATCGTTCTCAATGGCAAACAGAACGTGTTGTGCGACGATCCGCCGCATCAAGCGAGACCGTCCCCGATCTTCTCGCGCAACGGCAAAAACCTGTCGGACAGTGTCCGCAAGCTGGAAGTTGAGCATCCGTTTTGGCACGTAGCTGGACGCACCAGCACGCAGGGCTTGGACCGCGATGTCCTCGCTGCCGCGCGAGGTCATCAGCACGACCGGCACGATGGGATACGCCTTGCGCATCACCGCGACCAGTTCGAGGCCGTTCAGTTCCGGCATGACCATGTCGGTGATGACCATGTCGGGCACATGCAATTCAATTTTCACGAGGGCATCGCTGCCATCGACGGCGTACTCAATGTTCAGATCGTCGATCTGATTCAACAAGCCGCCAGCACGCAGCCGATCGGTGGAGGAGTCATCCACGATCAAAACGGTAGGCATGATGCGGTCCTCTGTTTCTTTGTCCGTCACTTCTGTGCGTTCTGCGGTGGAGTTGTCAGAAAGCGCAAAGTGATCAGTGATTTCACCAACAACTGTCCGTGCTTGGTGAGCCGGGTGCCGTAAGGCCAATGGCACTCACTTTGAGCGATTTTCAAATTGACGTTCAGTGCAACGTAGCTGAATTCGTGAGAATTCAGCCGGCTTTGATGATCGTCTGAAGTCTTACGACTTCAGCTACACCCCAAAGTGAGTGCCATTGGCCGTAAGGCCCCGGACAGGTTGTCGAAGAATCCGGGGCCTTACGGCACCCGGCTCACCAAAACCAAACCGACAAATCACGACCGTCATTGATGCGCCGTTCCCTAAATGGTGACGCCCGCCCCGCGCGAGTTCAAGCGGCGTTGCATCTCGTCCAAGGCGGGCTGCACGAGTTCTGTAATCTGAGCCACCGTCTCGGGCGAGATGGCGGTGTTTCCCGACTTCGCAGTCAGTTCCAATTCTTCAACGAGATCGGCAGATGCGACACCGAACGTGCGGAGCGCGCTCTTCAACGTGTGAGCCGCCCGCTGGAACGGTTTCCATTCTTCAGCAGCCGACGACAACCTCATGGTCTTCAGCAGTTGCGGTCCCTCTTCCAAGAACGCGGCCAGAACTTGTTCGAGCAATGCCACGTCGCCGTTGACCGCCTGGTGGGCGACCTTCCAATCGACCAGATTCGCGCCGGGCACCGTGCCATTCTCTGTCACGCAGTCCACCTCAGATTTGCTCACAGCAGCCGCTCCTGAAATGTCTTCGATCTGCCGGAACAATTGTTCGGCGCGGATCGGCTTGACGAGATAGCCGTCCATACCGACTTCCAGACACCGCTCGCGGTCCCCTTTCATCGCGTGAGCGGTCATCGCGACGATGGGAATGTGGAGTCCCGACTCCCGCTCGCGGGCGCGGATTGCCAGTGTGGCATCGAGACCATCCATTTCAGGCATTTGAACGTCCATCAGGATCAGATCAAATCGTTGCTCATGCGACAGTCGGACCGCCTCTTCTCCGTTGTTGGCCACCGTGACCGTATGCCCCCAACGTTCCAGCAGGCCAATCGCCAGCTTCTGATTGATGAGACTGTCTTCGGCCAGCAGGATCGATCTCGGGTTGGAAGCAACTTTCTTGGAACTGACGTTGGGCGAAACGGAGCCACCCGTCGGCGCGTCGGCTCCCACCGCCAGCACGATCGCGTCGAGCAACTCCGACTGCTTGACCGGCTTGATGAGATACGCGGCGATCCCGAGTTTGTCGCACTTCGCCAAGTCATCCGGTCGATCCGCCGACGTGAGCATCATGATCATCGGGCCGCATAGCGTGCGGTTCGATTGAATCCGCTCGGCCAACTCGAAGCCGTCTTGCACGGGCATGTTGGAGTCGGTCAGGATCAGCGCGTAGGGAGTCCCCGCTCGCGACATCCGTTCCAATTCATCGAGGGCATCGGCGACACTGGAAACGGCCAGCGGGTGCATCGCCCAGTTCGTCAGCATCTCAGTCAGGATGCGGCGGTTGGTGCTGTTGTCATCGACGACGAGAACTCGCAGCCCGCTGAGCATCGGCGGATGTATCGTCGTGGCCGTCGCGATGTTTTCGGCACTGGCCCGCCGGTAGCGGGCGGTGAAATGAAACACGCTCCCTCGAAGAACTTCGCTCTCGACCCAAATGTTCCCTTCCATCAACTCGACGAGACTCGACACGATCGCGAGTCCCAATCCGGTCCCGCCATAACGTCTCGTGGTCGAGGTGTCGGCCTGCTCAAACGCCTCGAAGATCGTGTCGAGCTTGTTCTGCGGAATGCCGATCCCGGTGTCTTGCACCCGGAAGTGCAGGACGAGTCCATCTTCGCTCAGTTCTTGCACGGCCACATCGAGCACCACTTCGCCAACTTCGGTGAACTTGATCGCGTTCCCCACGAGGTTGACGACGATCTGCCGCAGTCGGTGCGGATCACCGGCGACGGCGAACGGGACATCGGGCGCGACGTGACACGCCAGTTCCAGCCGCTTCCGGTGAGCACGCAGCGCGAGCGACTTCATCGTGTCACCGAGCACTTCACGCAGGTTGAACGGAACCTCTTCGAGGCTCATCTTGCCCGCCTCGATCTTCGAGAAGTCGAGGATGTCGTTGATGACTGCCAGAAGGGACTCGCCCGATTCCTGCACCATCCCGAGATATTCGCGTTGAGTGGCGGTCAGTTCCGTATCGCGAACCAGCTCGGTCATGCCGATGACGGCGTTCAACGGCGTCCGGATTTCGTGACTCATGTTGGCCAAAAAGTCGCTCTTGGCGCGACTGGCAGCCTCGGCCGCTTCCTTCGCTTTGCGCATCGCCTCTTCCGCCCGCTTGCGTTCGGAAATATCCGTGGCGATCCCCAGAAAGCCCTCGATTTGTCCCTCGCGATTCCGCCGGGCGGTCACGACCAAGTTGACCGTGAGTTGGCTGCCATCTTTCCGAACGTAGGTCCATTCCCGCTCTTCGTGTTGACCCCGCCGCGCGTATTCGACGAAGACATCAATGCCCTGAAACGGATGTCCGAACTGCTGCGACATCTCCTCGCCACGCTCTTGGACTTCGCTCTCCAGATGGAAGATCGCCGGTGTTTGTTTGCCGATCATTTCATCGGCGGAGTATCCCAGCATTCGCTCCGCGCCGGTGTTGAAGACATCAATGAGACCATTCACGTCGGTGGCAATGACTGACATCTGTGTCGCGGCGTTCAGCACGGCCTCCAAACGCGTCTTCGTTTGATGCAGCTCGATCTCGGCCCGCTCCTTCTCCGTCACGTCCGAGAAGATTCCCTGGACACCAACGGGATTGCCGCTCGCATCGTAAACCGGCGTCTTCACAACGTGCGTGAACCGCCGCTCGCCATCCTGCGCCTGAAACTCTTCAGTGGTCTCAAAGTTCTCTCGCGACTCAACCACGCGGCGATCGTCAATCCGATATTTTTCGGCCAGGTCGCGTGGGAAGAAGTCGTAGTCGGTGCGGCCGATGATCTCTTCGGACGGGCGGCGGAAGGCTTCACAGAGGAGTCGGTTTGCAAATGTGACGTGCCCCTGCAAATCCTTCCGAAACATGGCCATCGGCAGCGTTTCCACCAAGGACTGATAGAACGCCTCCGACTCCATCAACGCCTGCTCGACCTTGCGCCGTTGCAATTGCTCCTCTTCGTATCGCAACTGCAACGCGCGGATTTCGTCGCACGCCGCTTCGAGAGCCTCGACAAGCCGTGCCGGGCGATAGGTCCGTTCCGTCAGTGTCCCGTCGCCCAAGATCGTGATTTGGTGCGGGTCCGAATCGTTCAGATCGACCGGCCGCAGCAGCGACCTCACTTTCGCCACGATCTGATCCGGTGAACTGTCTCGCGATAAAAAGCCACTCGCCCCCGCAGACAGGCTGGCAAGAATTCCGGACACGTTGCCGAGATCGACCAACGTCAGCACCGGCACGGTGAACTCGTCGCCGTTGCGAGGCAGGTCATCCAGAAGTCTTAGATCGCCATCGCCGACCAGCAACAACTCGACCCGGTGGGAGGCGAGTTGACCAGCGACCTCAGCCAGCGACACGCCCTTCGCCCGAAAGCCCGCTTCCGCCAGCGCGGACACCAGTCCCTCGCGCCGAGCGGCATCGCGTTCAACCACCAGCATTCGCGACATCGGATGGCCTTTGATGGGGAGAGACCACGTTGAGCAGCCTGTGGAAAAAAACGTAGCACAGGCGGCTCGCCTGTGTTTTCCAACTCGAAATGCGAGCAGGCGAGCCGCCTACTCTCCGTTATGCAACAGGCTGCCAACTCTCTCCCCGCCAGGCCGGGGCGAGGGGACGAGACAAAGCGAAGACAGGACAAGAACTCACACCATGCAACTGACTCAAGCGGGCTATCGAACGTGGGACGGGCAGCGGCGATCTCCGTGGTGGGGGTGCTGGTCACTCGTGCGCGTGGGGTTGATGCTCATCGTGCGGCGGTGGGTGTTTTGGATTTTGTTGGGACTTGGCTTACTCAACTTTCTGTTCCACTTTGCCTTCATCTATTTGAAGGCGACGATCGTCGTGCAGAACGCCAACATGGCGCGGTTTCTCGACAACTACAAAGTCACCGGCTCCGGGCAGGCGTATGCCGACTTCATGTTCGCGCAGGCGACGATCTGCGCGTTGTTGTTGGCGTTCGCGGGATCGACCTTGATCGGCAGCGACTACCGGCAGGGAGGGATGGTCTTCTATCTGTCACGCGGGATCGGCAAATGGCACTACATCGTGGGCAAGTTGCTGACGATCGCGGCTGTCGTGACGATCGTGACCACGGTCCCCGCACTGATCCTGTTCATCGAGTACGGGACGCTGAGCAATTCGTTCGCGTACTTCATCGACAACCCGAAGGTGTTGTGTGGGATCCTCGGTTACGGTGCGGTGCTGGCGGTCGTGCAGAGCCTGATGATTTTTGCGATTGCCGCTTGGGTTCCGCGCACTGTTCCACTCGTCATGACGTGGTTGGGGCTGTTCGTGTTATTGAAAGGGTTGGCCGATGCCATGCGCGCCATCGACGACAATCGTTATTGGTTGCTGCTTGGAATCTGGGACGACATGCACCGCCTCGGCCGCTGGTGCTTCGGGTCGCTGGACGAGAGCACGATTCCGTCGGCAGGCTGGTGCTTGACGGTACTAGCTGCGATCTGTGTGGCGTCGCTCGCGCTGATCGTGCGCCGCGTGAAAGCAGTCGAGGTGGTGTCGTGAGCGATTCGCGAAAGTTGAGTACAGGAGATGGCATCGTGCGGTTGATTCATGCCGGTCAGCGGCTGCTTGCGTTGAGCATTGTCACGCTCAGCATGTTGGTTGTGTGTGCGTGGGTGGAGAGCGATGAGCCGCTTCGTCGCGTCGAGTCTGTTCAACCCGCGAGCGCGACGAACATGTTTCTCGACGTGTTGCGTCTGACGCAGCATGTCGGATTGGCTGAGGCCGCTTCACCACAGCGCGATGCACGGACGAAGGCGATCATCGGGAAGGGGCTTGGCAGTGACGGGGTGCTGCGGAAAGAGGCCGCTGTCGAACTGATGGATGCGAACGCGTTTGCTCGGTGGGCGGGAGTCGATGATCGACTGGATGCGGCGGAAGTTCAGCGGGCGTTGGCCGCACAAGTTCCAGCGAGTCGCACGCAACTCAATCCCAAACTGGCAGAACATCTCAGCCTGCTCGCGACTGGCTACGACACGCTCGACGAGCCTCGTGCGACGGCGGGACGGAAGCTGGCCGACTGGATCGTGGAGAATTACCGACCCGGCCAACCGCTGGCGATCACCTGTGTTTGCACGGGCAATTCGCGACGGAGCATTCTGTCGGCAACGATGGTCAGCGTGTCGGCCGCGTATTACGGACTGCCCGAGATTCGCGGCTACAGCGGTGGGACCAAGCCCAGCGCCTTCAACGAACGGACGATCAAGACATTGCGCGAAATTGGCCTCGACATCACCTCGCTCGGTGAAGAGGCGACTCGCGGTGATGCGGTCACGGCGAACCTCAAGCATCGGATTCGGTGGGGTCTCGCGCCCGATGACGCGGCGATGGAGTCGATCGAGTTCTCGAAGAAGTACAACGACGCTGCCAATCCTCAATCGGGCTTCGCGGCGTTACTCGTATGCAGCGATGCCGAGGAAGCTTGCCCGATAATCAAAGGAGCCTCGGTTCGCATTGCGACACCGTTCCTCGACCCGAAGGCTTATGACGGGACCGCGATCGAGGCTCACAAGTACGCCGAACGCCGCGACGACATCGGTCGGTTGATGATGTCGGTCATGATGGAAGCCCGGCTGCGGCTGATCGCGGCGGGAAAGTTTGCAGCGGCAAAGTCGTGAGCGATCGGGACACATCTTTCTGCCTCTCTCTTTCTGTCTCCCTGCTTCGGACTTGCAGGGCGAAGGAGACAGAAAGAGAGAGGCAGAAAGATGGCAGCGCGAAGAGTCGGAGCGGGACGCACCAGTGTATCGGTCCGGTCAATCACGGTGTCATTCTGAAAACAGTGCCACTCTGCCGACAGCCGTTCACCTGCTGACGTAATAGTAAATGCACAGATCCTTCTCCTGATGCGCCCGTCAAAAGTAGCCTTCATCGCTCCGCGTGAAGAGAGCCGAACGCTGAATGACGCTGTTTCCCGCGTTCCGGGTCGCTGGTGACTCGGCTGACTTCACGCGGAGCGATGAAGGCTACTTTTGGCGGTCACGTCTCTCCTACGTTTTTCAACATGCACCCAAACGACGTGCCCGTGCCTCCGCCATCAACAGAAGTGAACATCGAATGAGCCTCCGCATGATCGTGTGGTTGATAGTCTGCATGGCGCAGGTGTCGGCCGCTGAGACCGAAGCCTTTCAAATCCGCGTCGTCGATGAGGAGACCGGTCGCGGCGTGCCGTTGGTCGAATTGCGTACCGTTCACGACCAACTTTTTGTGACGGACTCCGCCGGGCGAGTCGCCGTGCGCGAACCGGAGTTGCTCGGGCAGAACGTCTTCTTTCATGTACGCAGCCACGGGTATGAGTTCCCCAAGGATGGGTTCGGCTATCGAGGCCGGGCGATTCAGATCGAGCCGCGTGGCGAGGCGACTCTGAAGCTGAAACGGCTCAACATTGCCGAGCGGCTGTATCGTGTGACTGGCGCGGGAATCTATGCCGACAGCGTGTTGCTCGGACAAGCCGTTCCGATTCAACGGCCGTTGCTCAACGCTCACGTCGCCGGATCGGACAGCGTCGTCACGGCGATCTATCGCGGTCGCTTGCACTGGTTCTGGGGCGACACCAACCGGCTGCGCTATCCGCTCGGAAACTTCCAAGTGACGGGAGCGACCTCGCGTCTGCCACATGATGGAGGACTCAGCCCGTCGGTCGGAGTTGATCTCGACTATTTCACCGGGGACGACGGGTTTGCGCGCGCGGTCGCGAAGGTGCCGGGTGAGGGGCCGACGTGGATTTTCGGAGCCGTTGTACTGCGCGATGCCGACGGGCGCGAGCGGCTGTTCACCGGCTACGAAAAGGTGCGCGGCACGCTCGAAATCTATGAGCGCGGCTTGGCAGAGTTCGATGATGAGCGGCACGAGTTCGTTTCAAGGAAGCGTTTTGACAAGGGCATCCCGCTCCATCTGCACGGGCATCCGTTTCTTCACAAGGTGACTCCCGCAGCCACGACCGAGAACGTGGCCAGTGCGGTCGAGTACGTCTACTTCGGCGATCCGTTCCCGATCATGCGCGTCCGCGCGACGGTGGACGATCTGCTCGACCCGTCGCAATACGAAGGCTTCACATGTCTCGTCGCGGGCGGTCGCGCGCGGGAGCCGCAAGTGGAACGAGACGCCTCGGGCAAACCGGTCTTCGGTTGGAAGCAGGACACGGCTGCACTGACGCCTGAGCTGCAAACGTCTCTCGTCCGCAGCGGGCAACTCAAACCGAACGAGGCCTGGTGGAACCTGCAAGACGCCGAGACCGGTCGTCCCGTGATCGCTCATCGCGGCTCGGTTGCGTGGAATGAGCATCGCCAACGCTGGACGATCATTTTCACGCAACACTTCGGCACGTCGGTCTTGGGCGAGGTCTGGTACGGCGAAGCGGATCGGCCGGAAGGCCCGTGGCTCAAGGCGACGAAGGTTGCCACGCATGACAAGTACAGCTTTTACAACCCGAAGCAGCACCCGTACTTTGCCGAGGACGGCGGGAAGTCGATCTATTTTGAAGGAACGTACACGAACACATTTTCAGGCAATCCGACTCCCACGCCGCGCTACGAATACAACCAAGTGATGTACCGGTTGAATCTGTCAGACGCGCGGCTGAAGCGGACGCAGAAAAGTCGGTGACAGGAGGCTCCGCCTTAGCCAAAGTAGCCATCATCGCTCCGCGTGATGAGCCTTCACGATTGGATGCCTGATCTCACAAGGCTCATCACGCGGAGCGATGATGGCTGCTTTGAAGACGATCCCAAACTTGACTCATTCACCACAACTTTCCGACACCAAGCTTCCTAGTCTTCCAGCAGTCCGCCTGCACCCGTGTGGCGCAGAAATAGAATGAGGCTGTAGATCACGACTCCCGCCACGACGAGCGTCGCCCAATTCAAGAGCCACTTCGCCACGCGAGGCCGCTTCTGAGCGACGATCTGTGAAATCACACAGACCAGCGCGACCATTCCCAACTTGAAGTAGATCAACCCTTTGACACCCCAATGGTTCAGGAAGAACCGTGCGATCGCATTCGACTCAATGAAGTCCGGATGCGATCGGAGCATGATGTAGGTCATGAAAAAGTCGAGCGAACTCACCAGCACATAGCGGAGTGACTCTTGCTGGTGAGAGACCACTACAAACAGTGTTCGCCATGAGAACGGCTTCCGCGAGGATGAGGGTTCGCTGTCGGTCATGTGTGGATGATTTCTGGAAGTCCGGCGTGACCTCATTCGGTCGAATTGTGCAGCGTCGTTTAGGTGCGCGAGGTGGATGCCTCACGCGGCAAAAAGCGCGAGGTTTCCAAGCGGGGCGGCGTCAGCCCAATGGCACTCACTTTGTGCGAATTTCAAATTGATGGTCCGTGCGATGTCGCTGAATTCGTGAGAATTCAGTCGTCTTGGACGATCATCTGAAGTCTTATGCCTCCCCAAGTGAGTGCCATTGGTCGTCAGCCTCCGGTTCTTTCCAAGAGGGCTTACGCCCAAGAACCAGGGGGCTGACGCCGCCCCGCTCAGATGTCTCATCGGTGATCACGCGCGGCTTAGCGAAGCCAAGCCGGACTTCAGGCGATCAGTTCTCGCAGTCGCTTCAGGTGACCGGGGATCGTCGTGAGCGGGTCGTCTTTGGCCTCGTACTCCAGCACGAGGAAGCCACGGTAGTGGGCGTCCTTGAGGATCTTCACCGCGCGCGGCAAGTCGGTCGGCTCGGTCTTGCCGTTCGGTGCGACCTCGACTTTGATCTGGGCGTTGATCGCATACGGCGCGATCTTGGCGAGGTCGCGGTACGGGTCGTCTGTCCGAAAATTGCCGCCATCAAAATTGACGCCGAACCACGGCGAGGGCTTTATCCCCGCGATGATCTTCAGCATCTGCTCGGGCGTCGCCGTGATGCCGCCGTGATTTTCGAGAGCCAGGCAGACACCCTTCGTCGCCGCGTACTCGAGCGACTGATTGATGCCGTCAATACAGCGTTCGCGCGCGGCGTCTTCGGACTCACCCTTCGGAACGTTGCCCGCGAAGATGCGGATGACCGGCGCCCCGAGCGTCGCCGAGTGATCGATCCACTCGCGGCACATCAGCAGGTTCTTCTGACGCGCTTCGCCTTCGGGCAGGCAGAAGTCGTTGCCGATCGCCGTCCCCGAGATATCCAAGCCGAGCCGAAACGTGCGTTCCTTGAGACTCATCAGGTAGTCGTTCGTGACGGTCTTGGGGAAGTAGTAGGCGGTCAGTTCGCAGCCGTCACAATCGTGTTCCGCACAGAAGTCGATGAACTTTTCGAGCGAGTACTTCGCGTCGGCCAGTTGGTCCGGCGTCCAGCTTCGCGGCAGCACGCGACTGAACGAATAGGCGGCCAAGCTGAGCTTCATGTGGGGCTTGCCGTTTCGGGTCACCGGTTCGGCGGCGGATGCGGACGGCAGCGTGTGAGACAGCAGCGATCCCAAACCGATCGCACTCAAACCGGCGACTCCGGCCCGCAACAGGTCGCGGCGAGTGATCTCGTTGGCGGGCATCTGGTCCCGTCCGTTCGCGTGTTCTCTCATCAAATTGTGAAGCATTACGTTCGTTCCTATGATGGCAGCGTGCGGGATCGTCGCGCACAATGCGTCGCGCGGCTAGGGTTTCACGCACGGGGCCATCATAGGAACGAACGTCATGCTTCACAATTTGATGAGAGAACAGGCGAACTCACGAGACACGATGCCCGCGAACGCGATCACTCGCCGCGATCTGCTGCGTGCCGGAGTTGTCGGCTTGAGTGCCGCCGGTCTGGGGTCGCTGATGCCTCCAACGCCGCCGCTGGCGTCCGCCGCGGAACCGGTGACGCGCAATGGCAAGCCGCACATGAAGCTCAGTCTGGCTGCCTACTCATTCAGTCGCGTGCTGCCACGAAGCTGGACGCCGGACCAACTTGCCGACGCAAAATACTCACTCGAAAAGTTCATCGACTTCTGTGCCGAACACGATTGCGATGGCTGCGAACTGACCGCGTACTACTTCCCGAAAGAGATCACGAATGACTACTTGATGAGCCTCAAGGAGCGAACGTTTCGGCTCGGATTGGACATCTCGGGAACGGCGATCGGCAACGACTTCTGTCTGCCCGAGGGGGAAACGCGTCAGAAGAACCTGCTGATGTGCCGTGAATGGATCGATCACTCGGCGACGCTCGGTGCGCCGGTCATTCGCATCTTCGCGGGCAACATTCCGAAGGGTGAGTCCGAAGATGCCGCGCGCGAACGGTGCATCGACGGCATCAATCAATCGCTGGAGTACGCGGCCACGAAGGGCGTCTGCTTGGCTCTCGAAAATCACGGCGGCATCACGGCGACGCCCGAACAAATGCTGAAGATCATCGCGGGTGTGAAACCCTCACCGTGGTTCGGCGTCAACTTCGACGGTGGCAACTTCAAGACGGACGATCCGTACCGAGACCTCGCCAAAATCGCACCGTATGCGATCAACGCGCAGATCAAGGTCGAGGTCGCTCCGAACGGCAAGCCCGAGCCAACCGATCTGCCGCGCGCCGTCAAGATTCTCAAAGACGCCAACTACCGCGGCTTCCTCGTATTGGAATACGAAGCGAAAGAAGACCCGCTGACGACGATCCCCGAACTTTTGAAACGCCTGCGCGACTTGATTGCCAGTTGAGAGGAACCAGCGTCCGTTTCATTCCGTAAAAATCCAGAATCCCGCCACGAGGAAGGGACACAAGTCATGTCCGACAGCGAACCCTCTCAGAGCCGATCCGAAAACTCTCCCCGCGCCCCGGCTTTGCGGGGAGAGGGGCTGGGGGTGAGGGGTTCCAGGACAGGCTCTCAATCGTCGCAGCCGTTCTC
>JAYTQJ010000579.1:0-18112 GCA_043746775.1 Schlesneria sp. | reverse complement strand
CTTCAGACGACCATCAAAGCCGGCTGAATTCTCACGAATTCAGCTACGTCGCACTGAACGTCCATTTGAAAATCGCTCAAAGTGAGTGCCATTGGGCTAGCGCCTTGCCGCTCGCACAATGACGGTTGCCAATACGGGAAATTATTACGAACCGAATCCTTACCGCGTCGGCCCCACCAGCACCGGAGTTTGTTCGGCGAAGACACGTTCCTTGGCGTTGGCGGACTGTTGTTGCAGGAAGGCGAACAACTCGTCGGCGGTGAGATGCAAATCACGGTCGGTGTCGGCGGTGCCTTGAATGGCTTCGGACAGCCACCACGCGAACAGGCCGTGTTGCTTCTCGGTCCAGACGCGGCTTTGTTGGCCTTGGTCGCACGAGACGATGACGTGCGTCGATTGGAACGGTGACTTCAGTTTGTCGAGCAGTGCTTTGCCAGCCAGTTGCTTCTGCACATCCTTGCCCGTCGCGGCGGGAGTGACATCCAGCACGAGCAACTTGTCCTTGGATGAGCACTCGTTGAACTTCTCGGCGAGCCAATCGAGCGAGACTCCCGTCGCGGGCATGTTGGCGAAATCGAAGTCCTTCGGGGCGAGATAGACTTTGTCATCGTCGCCCAAATAAGCGTGGCCGATCACGCAGACCAAGACCTGCGTTTGCGGGCGGGCACTGGTCAGCGACTCGGTCAGTTGGCGTTCCCAGTCGCGCCGCTTGGCGTCGATGAGCAAGGCTCCGCGTTGTTCCGAAACCGCATAGCGCGAGACGAGCATCCCGTGGACAAGTCGCGCGTCGTTGAGAGCCGTGGTGATGGGAGACAGCGTTGAGTCGGCATAGCCTTGTGTGCCAATCACAACCGTCCAGCGATCGGTCTGCGGCGGTCGGCGCGCATCAATCGTGACGGCCTTCAGTTCGCCATCGGCTTCCTCGGTGTAGTTCACGCGGACGTTGTCGAACTGACGCAGGTCAATCAATTGGACTCGTTCCACCGCGAGCGTGATCTCACACGAGCGTTCGACGGCGATCTCTTTGCGTTCGCCCGATGCGAGTGACATCGTGAGTCGTGCGCCATCGTCGCTGACTTTTTGAACCGTTCCCTCGAACGACAGGCTGCGCGTCGCGGCGATCACGGTGATGTCCGAGTCGTGTGTCAGCGACACGCGATCACCGGGCTTGAGCGACTCGACCGTGATGGGCGAGCCGTTCGCGCCGGGCTGTTGACCGCTGCCGTTCAGTGTCACCTTGCACTGCTTCGCGACGGGGAGCGTCAACGATCCGGCACCGGCTCCCTGACCAATCTGGATCGCGAGCAATGACTGCTCGACATCGAACCGGTTGATGAAACCGACCGTCGTCGTCGTCCGTCGCGCGAGGAGTGAGTTGAGTACGCGCCCCTTCGCGGCCCCCGGCTCGGTCAGATGTGTGATCTCCAGACGGTCGCCGATTTGCAGATCGCGCAGCTTGGTGTCCTGTCCGTTCAGCTTGAGCTTCGCCGCTTCGGGGATGCGCACGGGGAGGTCGTCGCGCGTGTTCCCCTCCTCCATCGCCAGCACGATCCGCGACTCGGACAAGTTCAATGTTTTGAGCGTGCCGCGCGTCGGGACCGGCCGATCAACGATCACATTCACCGCCAGATCGGGCTGCTGTTTGTCCACGTCCAACTCGACATGATCGCCCGGCAACAGCTCTTTCAGTTGGATGTTGTTCTTCGTGTTCAGCAGGAAGATGCGTTGCTTGCGAGGAACTCGGAACGGTTCGAGCGTTCCCGTTTCGAGGTCTTGCACGACGAACTCATTCTTGTCGACGACCACTTCGCGGATGAGGCCGTGCGATTTGTGAACGGTCTGCTTTCCGGCATTGCCCGCTGGCATAAACAGCATCGCGGCCGACAGCAGCACCGACACAGAGAGCGCTCCGATGGCGATCAACCGCCGCCGCTTGCCGTCGTCAGGAGGGGTCTCCTCCGAGGTGTCGCCTCCCGATTGGCCACCGATCAGTTTGAGATCAATTTGCAAATCGGAGAGGGCTTCGTCGGCCGATTTGTATCTCAGCGCGGGGTCTTTCTGCGTGAGCTTCTGCACGACCTTGGCCACGTCGGGCGGAACCCCTTCCAGCACGCGGTCGATCTCGGGCAACTGCCGATCGGGCGCGGCGTGCCACATCATCCAAGCGAGCTGCTGATTGCGGCCCTTCGCGTTGAGACCAGGGAAGAGGTCGTCGAAGTTCTCACCGCACATCAGGTCGTACGCGGTGAAGCCGAGCGAATAGAGATCGCTCTGCGGACCCACTTCTCCAAAATCATCGGAGACCGTTTCGGGAGCCATGTATTTCGTGGTCCCTTTGAGCAGGCTCCCTTCCGCATTGGCAACGCGGCGAGCGAGACCGAAGTCACCGAGCTTCACGCGCCGACGCACGTCGATCATCAGATTCGCGGGCTTGATGTCTCCGTGGATCACACCCTGCGCGTGGAGATACTTCAGCGCCCGCAGGCAATGCGCCAGAGAAGCTCGCAGCGCCCGCAGATCAACCTGCCGCCCCGCCAGCCGCGTCGCGAGACTGCTCTGCATCAACTCCATCACCAGCCAGCCCCGCTCGCGCACGATGTCGAAGATCGTGACGATGTTCGGGTGCTGGAGCGACGCGAGCAGTTGGGCTTCCTGCCAAAACCGGTCGAGACGACCTTCGTCGGCCAGGAACTCGGAGTGAAGCTGCTTGATCGCAACTTCACGACCCAACTCGATGTCCATCGCGCGGTAGACCGTCGCGAAGCTGCCCGAGCCAATCTTTTCAAGAATTTTGTAACGCGTATCGAGCGACACGATCCGTCCCCGTGGAAGTCATCGAAGTGGATGTTGAGGCGGCAGGATGAAGGATTGCCGAACAGGGTTCAAGCAACCTCATCGAGTCGCTGAGGTCTGGCAAAGTCAGACGTGAGCTAACGATACCGAACTCGGCCGTGTTCGCGATGACGATCATTAGGTCCGCGCAGCGGTGTGATACCTCGCCGCATGAATCCCTCGTTTGGTTTCGAGTCTTCTTCGGTTGGAGTACAACGCGGGCATCAAGGGACTCCGTTGGTGGGCGGTCCCGGTGGCCAGAGCATCATCAGGAAAGGGCATCAGTCATGTCGCGTTCTCTGAATCGTCGTCAGTTCGTGCAGCAGTCGAGTGCGTTGATCGGGGCCGGGTTGTTTGCGGGGTTCTCGCCCGCGCGGGCGGCGGACGGGCCGAGTGACAAGCTGAACATCGCGGCCGTCGGCGTGGCGAACAAGGCGCGGCATAACCTCGACGAACTGGCGGGTCAGAACATCGTGGCGTTCTGTGACGTGGACGAGAACTTTTTGAAGAAGGCTTCGGAACGTTGGCCCGAGGCGCGCACTTACCGCGACTACCGCAAGATGCTTGAGGCCGAGGTCAACAAGTGCGATGCCGTGGTGGTTTCGACGGCCGATCACACTCATGCTCCCGCCGCGTCGGTCGCGATGGATTTGGGCAAGCACGTCTACGTCGAGAAGCCTCTCGCGCACACGGTCGCCGAGGCTCGGGCACTCGCGAAAGTCGCGGCCAAGAAAAAGCTGGCCACTCAAATGGGAACGCAGATTCACGCGACCGACAACTACCGTCGCGTCGTCGAACTCATTCAAGGCGGAGCGATCGGCCGGGTGACAGAAGTTCACAACTGGTGCAACAAAGGTTGGTCGGACGGACGGTTTGGTGCCGAGCAGCCGGTCCCCGCCAACCTCGATTGGGATTTGTGGCTCGGCCCCGCGAAGAAGCGTCCGTACTGCGATGGCGTCCATCCGGGGAACTGGCGTCGGTTCTGGGAGTACGGTTCGGGAACATTCGGCGACATGGCGTGCCATGTGATGGACCTGCCGTTCTGGGCGTTGAACCTGCGCAACCCGTTGTCGGTCGCGTGCGAAGGCCCCGAGGTTCATCCCGATGGTGCGCCGGCGTGGGCCAAGGCGACGTATGAGTTCCCGTCACAAGCCGGTGGCGACAAGCCGCTGAAGTTCACTTGGTCCGACGGCGGGAAGCACTTCGACATCGTGGCCAGCACGAAGAGTCACGAAGGCCAGCCGCTCAGCCAATGGGGACTCGGCATCCTGTTCGTCGGTGAGAAGGGGATGCTGGCCGCCGACTACGGGCGCAGGCAGCTTCTCCCTCAAGACGGCTTCAAAGACTTCAAGGCTCCCGCACCGAGCATCCCCGCTTCGATCGGCCACTGGCACGAGTGGGTCAAGGCGTGCAAGACCGGCTCACCGACGACCTGCAATTTCGATTACTCGGGCGCTCTGTCTGAGACCGTGCTACTCGGCATCGTCGCCTTCCGCGCGGGCGAGAAGCTGATCTGGGACTCCGCCAACCTCAAGGCGACCAACAGCACGAAGGCCGCTGAGTTCGTCCACAAGGAATACCGCAAGGGTTTTGAAGTGGTCGGGCTGTGATCGGGAGCGATTCGTTTGCTCAATGGCACTGACTTGAGGTCGCTCCGGTCGCCAGACCGTGGGGAAACGTAGGGTAAGCGTCTCGCTTGCCCTTTTTTCGGCGGCATTCACGGGCAAGCGAGACGCTTACCCGACGTTTTTTCCACAGGCTCTGGCGAGCGTGGCTACGAAGTGTTCAGAGCGATTTTCTTCGACGACACTTCGGCGCGTGCTAGGTTTCTCGACAAGCCGTGACGAATGTCGAACAGCGTGTCCAACGGGCCTCGCGCGAACACATCTTCACGCAAAGTTCACTGTTTTGACGGTCTGCAAGACCGGTTGTTACACTCCTGCCGGTCGGGCCGCCTGTATCCTGTCTCCGCTGACAATCTGATCGTCTCCATTCTTTCGGGAGCTGCCGGATGCCGAATTCCTCGGTGACTTCGTTCGTATCGACTGTTGCCAAGCAATGGCTTCCGTCGCGCGGGCATGGTCTCTGTTCGTCTCGGATTCCCAGCGTCTGTGTTGATGCTTCATTTCACTTGATTCGAGGTCTGCGATGACGGCGGATGGAAAAGCTGCGGTCGCAGGAGCGGGCGGACAGCCGTCGCAGCCTGTGCCCGAACTGAAGAAGCTCGGCAAGTATCAGATCGAGAAGCGCATCGGCGCGGGCGGCATGGGGACGGTTTACCTCGCTCGCGACACGCAACTCAAACGGGTCGTCGCTCTCAAGGTCTTGGCACAAGACAAGGCTCAAAACCCGACGCTTGTGAAGCGGTTCAAGGCGGAGGCCCAAGCCGCGGCGCAGTTGCGTCACAACGGCATTGTGGCCGTATACGACACGGGCGAAGACGACGGATACCTGTTTATCGCGATGGAGTATGTCGAGGGACAAGACCTCTTCGAGTTGGTGCAGAAACGCGGCATCACTCCCGTGAAGCGGTCGATCGAGATCATCAAGCAGGTCGCCGCCGCGCTGCAACATGCCTACGAGCAGAACATCGTTCACCGCGACATTAAGCCGTCCAACCTGCTGATCCGCCGCGATGGAGTCGTCAAGCTGACGGATCTCGGTCTGGCCCGATCCGTCGATGACACTCTCGAAACGAACATCACCCGCGCGGGAACGACGGTCGGTACGGTCGATTACATGTCGCCCGAACAGGCACGTAACAGCAAAGCGGCCGACATTCGCAGCGACCTCTATTCGCTCGGCTGTACTTGGTACCAGATGCTCACCGGAGAGCCACCCTTCCCCGAAGGGAGCATGACCAACAAGCTCCAAGCACACGCGATCAAACCCGCTCCCGATCCGCGCGACAAGAACCCGAACGTTCCCGAAGGACTGACGGCCGTCCTGCAACGCTTGATGGCGAAGAAACCCGAGGACCGGTACCAGACGCCCGCCGAGCTGCTCGAAGACTTGGCCCGCTCGTCACTGTCCACCGCGAACATCTCACGCGAAATCTTTGGCGACTTGTCCGACTACGATCAGAAGACCGTGGGTCGCGGCGGAAAACAGTCCAGCCACGACGATGATGATGCGGAAGAAGAGGACGACGGCTATTTCGACGATGAGAAGTACAGTGCCCAGCGCACGCCGGACGAAGTCCCCGCGCCGTCGCGCCGCAAATCGAAGAACGCCGCACGTGATACGAGTGGCGAGGATCAAGCCGAAACGCGTTCGACGCCCCGCTCCCGTCCGCGCCAGGACGATCCCGATGAAGTTGAGGAAGAGGACGAAGCCGCGCCGGTCCGACGCAAGAAGCCGAAAGCAGCCGCAAACGACTCCGATGACAGCGACGCGAGACGCGGCACCGCTCGCTCGCGTGCGACTCGCGATGATGACGACGAAGACGAATCGCCGGACAGCGAACCGGCTCGACAGAAACGCCCGAAGGCCACGAAGTTCGTGGATGACGAATCGGGATCGAACCGCAGTTCCAGCAAGTCGAAGGGTGGTCGAGATTCAAAGCCAGATTCTCGGCCCGCTGACGAAAGCTCGGGAAAGAGCAAGAGTCACAAGCCGCTCCCTCCGAAGCGCGATGCGGTCCCGGTGGCGGTCAATGCCGATCGCAAAGGAATCAACGCTGAGACCATCAAGTACCTCGGCATCATCTGTGGCGTGATCGTCGTGGTTGCGGGACTCGGTTATCTGATCGCGTCCTTCAGCGGCGGCATCGGTTCCGATTCCAATCCGTATGCCGCTCCGGCACCGGGCCAATCCAAGGCGGAACAATTGGCGGCCGCGTCAGGTCAAGTTGACCCCAACGCCAAGAAGCCTGAGCCGGAAGCACCGGTGACAGTCGCTCCCACCACTCCGACACCCCCGAAGCCCGCCGCACCCCAACCGGACTTCGATGTGGAAGCGTTGCCTCAGTGGGCGGCGAAGGATGTTGAGCCATCCGGTACCACTGTTTTTACCGTCGGGCCGGGTGCCAAGACGGCCACTCATTTCGCTTCGCTCGACGAAGTGTTGCCGACAATTCCCGATGCGGGCGGGATCGTCAAACTGCTGGGGTCCGGCCCGTTTCCCATGACTTATTTTGAAACGGCGAGACTCAAACGACTGGTGCTGATGGCGGCATCTGTGGCCGAGCGCCCGATGATCAGCATCAAGCCGTCTGATCTGACGGGGACCGGCGGGATCAAATTGTCGGAAGGGCAACTCGAAGTGCGCGGCGTTCACTTCGCGTTGGACCGCAACCAATTCCCGAACGGCGCGAAGATGATCGAGGTCGTGGACGGCGGGCTGCTCGTTCATCAATCGTCATTCACGGCCAATGGTCCCGACACGGTGGCCACGACTGCGATGGTCGTCAGCAGTACCTACGACAATTCCAGCGCCTGGCGCATCCCGCCGAATGTGATTTTGGATCAAGTCACCGTGCGTGGTGACGGACTGAAGGGATTGGCGATTCAGCGGGCGAATGTCGATGCGGTGGTGCGCGACTCGTTGCTTGCTACGGGGTCGGCGGCGGCGATTGAATTGTCGGGTTTTCTGACGCCGGGGATCGCTGATGTGGTCCTGCACAAACCGCGACGTATCGTCAGGTTGATCCGTTCGACGGTCTTCAGCCGCCACGCCGCGTTCGATGCTTCGTCGTCATCCGACGCGGGTGGCAAGCCGCCTCGCACCGACATCGTGATCCTCGACTCGCTCTGCTGTGCCCAAGGTGCGACCGAAAATTCCGCGTTACTCATGGCGGGTAGCTGGCCTCAGGTCTCGTCGAACACCACCGAAAGCTGGCTCACGCGCATGAAGTGGATTTCGCGCGGCTCGCTCTACTTGGGTTTCGAGCAACTGATTGATCTCGGGCCGTCGCGGTTCAAAGTGAACGATGCCACGCAATGGCAGCGCGTCTGGAGTGCCAAGTACGACACGAGACAGTTCCACAAGCTGGCCTTTCCTGACCACGAGCCATCCGATCTGAGCGCCCTGTCGCCGCTCGACTTCGATGTCTCCGCGCTGACCTACCGTGAGATCAAAGCTGGTAACGGCAACCTTCCCGGTTGCCCTGTCTCCAAACTGATGGTGCCCGATGCCGCCTTGCAACAGCGTGGTGCCGTACTCGCCCTGCGGCCGCAAATTCCCGCTTCCATCCTCAAGCCGCTGGAAGCCGCTTCGACACGGAAGGTCGATCTGAAGAAGCAGGATCTCGGGCTGATCCTCACCAACACTGAATGGCCCAGCGGAACAGTGTTTGAAGCGTCCGGTGGTGGTGTCTGCCAGATGTCTCCCGCCAAGATCGACGGCAAGTCGGTTCGCATCGTGTTTCGCCAGAGCGACGGGTTGCCGCTCAAATTGCAGCCGAAGACGGGCGAGGGCAAAGCTCCGGATGCGGCGGCACTGTTCTCCATCACGCGTGGCACACTCGAACTGACGAATGCCGTGCTGGAGGGATCGCTCACACCCAAATTGAGCACTCCGCCGTGGCTCATTCAATCGACGGATGCGACAGTCGTGCTCAACGGTTGCCGCTTGCAAGGGTCGGAAGTGGACGGCCCGCACCAACAGGGACTCATTCGATTTACCACCTCGGTGCAGCCGTCCGCATTGCCCGAACCGCCGCTGCTCTTCTGTCGCGACAGTTATCTGACGGGGTTCTGCTGCGGCATCCGTGTCGAAGCGGGGTCTGGAAACGTCGTCCTGCGGAACAGCATCTTGGCGATGCGCGGCGATGCGCTGGACCTGCGACCGATTCGCATCGGGAGCGAGCTGCCCACCGTCATCGACGCCGACCATGTGACCTTTTCCGCCAGTGGAGCCGTCGTTCGAGTCGAAGCGGCTTCGGGAAATGAGGGGCCTGTCACCTCACCCATGCGGCTGTTCTTAGACAACTGCGTCATCGCTCCGCCGCTGACCTTCAAGCAGGGCGAGGCCGATGGTGCGACGTTGCTCAAGTGCGTGGGGCCGGTTCTCGAACAGAAGCAACTCGATTGGTGGGGCTTCTCCAACGGTGTGGCCAAAGAGGTCGTGCGGTTCCTGCATCGTGAACCCGAATCTCCCGACGCGGCGGCTCAAGGTGGCCTCGCCGCGTGGCGGCAAACGTGGGGCAAGTCGAACGACATTAAATTGCTGACGGGTGATCGCGGGGTCTATCTCGTCCGGGTCCTGCCGAACAAATGGAAGGACTTGCGTCCCACATCCTTCGAGTTGGACAAGTCGTCTCAAGCCGCAACGTGGGCTGCGGGCGGCAAGCCGATCGGCGCGAACCTGCGCGGCGTGGAAGAGTCGAGCGTCGCCAAGAAGGCGGGTGCCGAGCCAGCCGTTTCCAAGCCAACAACGGCCGGAACGAAGCCTGCCCCAACGCCACCCACCACCAAGAAGAACGTTGGGTTCTGATTGGCGCGGCGGCTCGCTTCACCGCCCGTGGAAAGCACACCCCACCGGGCTTGTCCCGGTGGAATCAGGTCTTTGCACTACTCAACTCCACGAGGTTTTTGAAGTAGTGCAAAGACCCGCGAGCCACCGGGGCAAGCCCGGTGGGGTTTTTCAACAGGTGGTGAAGCGACGAACTGGCGGGTTTGGTTTCGACGCCTCACCTCGTCACTCGTACAGCTCCCTGACCACCTGCCCCGTGGCGAGTGGGAAGGGGCGACCGGCGGGGTCGGTGAAGTGGCTCGCGGGGTCGAGACCCAGCGCTGAGAACAGCGTCGCCGCGATGTCTCCCGGCGAGATCGGCTGCGTCTCGGGATAGGCCGCGATTTTGTCGGAGGCACCGATCACGCGGCCTCGCCCCACGCCCGCTCCCGCCAGCATGATCGAGTAGACCGACGCCCAATGCTTGCGACCGGGCGTGCTCCCCGCAAAATTTGGTTCGAGCGCGATGCGCGGCGCGCGGCCGAACTCGCCCATGCAAATGACCAGCGTGTCACGCATCAGCCCGCGCTGTTCGAGATCTTCCAGCAGCGCCGACACGCTGACATCGAACCGAGGAAGCAGGTGTTCTCGCATCGCCATGAAGATGTCGTTGTGCGTGTCCCAGCCGTACTCTTCGGTCTCTTCGGGAGCCTTGTCCTGGCCGCGCGCGGTGTGATTCAAGAAGACCGTGATGAGCGGCACGCCCGCCTCCACCAGTCGTCTCGCCATCAGGCACGCTTGGCCGGTTCGATAGCGACCATAACGGTCACGGATCGCGGCGGGTTCATGCGACAGATCGAACGCCCGGCGGGTGTGAGGCGAGGCGAGCAGCGCGTGCGCCTGTCGATAGAGTTCGCTCATTTCCGAGTAACGTCGGTCTGACTCGAACTGCCGCCGCGTTCGGTCGATGGCATCGAGCAACGAGACGCGACTCGATTGGCGGACGAGCGGCAACGCGGGCTGCGGCTCCAATCCGTCGAGGACCACGGCAGAATCGGTCACGTCACCGACGGTGAGCGGTTCAAACTTGCGGCCGAGAAACCCGCCGTACTGACCCGGCGACGGCAACTCGGGAACGAGCAACGGGCCGTTCACGTTGACCGCCGTGTACGGGAACTGGGACGACAGTCGCACACGCTGCAGGATGGCTCCCAACGCGGGCGCATCGTCGTCGCGCGGCAGCGGGTTCGACGACTTGCGGGGATGGAACTGCCCCGTCAGCGAGAGGTACGTCGCCGAACCGTGATCGAGATCATCGTGCGACATGCTCCGAATGATCGTGTACTGCTCAGCCAACTTCGCCAGCCGAGGCAGGTGTTCGCACAGCCTCACGCCCGGGACTGAGGTCGCAATCGAAGCGAACTCGCCCCGAATCAACTCGGACGCCGATGGCTTCGGATCCCACATATCGAGCTGACTTTGCCCGCCACTCGCGAACAACACGATCACCGATTTGGCCCGTCCAAAACCGGGCGGCCTCAGTTCGTTCGAGGCCACGTCCGCCGCCCCCGCTCGCGATCCGAACAAACTTCCGGCGCTCAAGCCGCCAATACGCAACCACTCCCGCCGCGACAGTGCGGCTGAGGAATTCGCGTCGTCGATGACAAATCGGAGCGTCATGAATCACGGCCGAGAGCGATCAATACGGGAAGCATTGGGATATCGACTTTGCACAGTCAGGGCTGGCTCGTTGCCCACGCGGTGAAACGATGCGGAGTCAGTTTTCACCGCGTGAGATATAGCAAGCCGCGGAACCGAGTTCATCCCGGCCGTTCGTCACTCTCGTTGGCGACGATGCTGAGATCGGGTTAGCTTGTCTCGCCGAGGAGGATCGAAGGCGAGACCAATCCGCGTGGACGATCCGGCTTCATTCCCCATTTCATCCTGTACTTCAACGGACCCGTTCAGATGACACGACTCGTGGTGAAACCGGCGGACTTGGACCTCGACTCACCCGGACGACGCGATTACTGGGTGGCGCTTGAACACGACACGATGTGGGGAGCGCAGTTGATTCCGCTCACAGTGTGGGTGGGAGCGAAGGCTGAGAAGGGGCGCGGGTTGGTGGCGTTCGGTTCGACGCACGGCAATGAGTACGAAGGGCCGGTCGCGCTGAAGCAACTGCTCGGTGAGATTGATCTCGCGAACGTCACCGGGCGGATCATCATCATCCCTGTGCTGAACGTCGAAGCCTTTCGGACGGGGACGCGCGACAGTGTCGAAGCGGATCGCGTGAACCTCAACCGCGCTTTCATCGACGGAGCTGGGAAGCAGCCGACGCTGGCGGGAATCACGCATCGACTGGCCGCGTTTGTGCGCGACTTCATCTGGCCGAATGTGCATGTCGTGATCGACCTCCATTCGGGCGGGACGATGGTCCGCTTCGACATCTGCGCCAGCTTCCATCCGATTGACGACTCCGAACAGGCGCGACTCACTGCCGATGCCGCTCGGTGGTTCGGCGTGCCGATGATCATGGTCTATCAAAACAACACGCCCGGTCTGCTCACGAGCGAAGCCGAACGTCTCGGCAAGATCACCGTGGGGACTGAGTTGGGCTGGGGCGAAGCGGTGCTGCGGAAGGGTGTGACGTATGGGCGGCAAGGCGTACTCGCCGCAGCGATCAATCACGGGCAGCTCGCAGGCAAGCTCGAACCGATTGCACATCACGCCGACGGGACTCAGAAGTGCGCGGCCATCGTGGATTTCGAGTGCTACGTCCCCGCGCCGTTTGCTGGTCACTACGAAGAGGTTCTTCCCTGCGGATCGCGTGTGAAGAAGGGAGACATCGTCGGTCGCCTGCATGACTTCGCCCGCATTGATGAACCGGCGTGGCAAGTGCGAGCGGGCGTCGATGGCCTCGTCGTCGGCCAAGCATGGGCCGCTCGCGTGAGACAAGGTCAGTTCATCCTCTGCGTGGGACGGGAACAGCCGTGGTAGTTTGCGGCTCGTTAGAGTTCCTGCGACGCTGTCTCACCGGATAGAGCGTGAATCACGATCTCGCGAAATGGAGAAACAAAGTGCAAACACAGATCGAGCGCTGGGGTGACAACTTAGATGTGCGTATTCCTGAGTCCGTCCTCGCATCGACAGGTTTCGTCGAGTCATCGGCTGTTGATGTGGAGTGCGTTCGGCGCGGTCAAATTATCATCCGTTCCACTCCCTTCAGTTCACCGACCTTGAATGAACTCATCGACGGAATCACCGACCAGAACCTGCATGCCGAATTCGATGTCGGTGCAGCGGTGGGAGTTGAAGCATGGTGAGTCCCGCTGGTGAAGAGTCCCCCACCAACGTTCGTTGGCTGATGTTCGCCCTTGCGTGCGGCACGTCGTGGTTTCTGTATCTGCACCGGTATGCGTGGAACATTCTCAAGCCGGCGATTCAGGAAGAGTACGGGCTGAGTGAGACTCAGTCGGGTTTTGTGTTCTCGCTCTTCTATTGGACGTACGCGGCGGGGCAGATTCCGAGTGGCGTGGTGATCGACCTATTTGGTCCGCATCTGTTTCTTGGTGTCAGCATCCTCTTGTGGTCGGCGGCGCTCGTCACGTTTGGGATGACGACCGACCTGACCGTCGTCAAAGGGTTGAGGCTGCTGTTCGGAGCGGCTCAGGCGGGATGCTATCCCGGCCTGACCAAGGCGACGCGCGTCTGGTTTCCGCTGCGCAGTCGGACCACGGTTCAAGGCTGGATCGCGACGACGTGCGGACGAGGCGGCGGCGCGATGTCGTCGATCATTCTCGGCAGTTTCCTGATGGGCTGGTGCGGCTTGAGATGGCAGTCGGCAATCGCGGTGATGGGGCTGGCCGGGCTGGTGTTTGGTGTGACGTTCCTGCTGCTATTTCGGAGTTCTCCCGCCGATCATCCGTCTGTGAATGAAGCCGAACGATCACTGATTGCCGAAGGGGCCGCCGTGCAGTCTCACTCGGGAACGCTCTCGTGGGGCCGGGCCGTTCGCAGTCGCAGCCTGCTCTGTTTCATCGTTCAACAATTTCTCGATGCCGGTTCGGATGTGGCCTTCGTCTACTTGATGGGGAGTTACTTCAAGAGTCGCTACGGTCTCGACATCACGAAAATCGGTTGGTTGGCCAGCCTGCCATTGTGGGGCGGCGCGCTGGGAGGGATCGCGGGGGGATGGCTCAACGATCGCGTCATTCGGGCGACGGGGAACCGCCGCTGGTCACGGAGCGGCATCGGTTTCGTGGGCAAAGTGATCGGCTGCGCGATGTTGCTGATGGCCAGTCAGCAGGACGTGGCCATCGCGGCTGGGATCGCTCTGATGGCGGCCAAGTTCTTCAGCGACTGGAGCCAACCGACCGTCTGGGGCACCTGCACCGATCTCGGTGGCCGCTGCTCGGCGACCGTCTTCAGCATCATCAACACGTCGGGAACTATCGGAGGTGTGGTGATGCCGATCATCTTCGGAGCGGTCCTCGACGCGAGTACCACGAAACTCTTGATCGATGGCGTTGAGAAGTCGTCCGTCAACTGGACTCCCTTCCTCTGCCTCCTTGCTGGAATGTACATGGCGAGTGCGCTGGCCTGGCTGACGATTGATTGCACGAAGTCGCTCGAAGAACCTGATCCAAAGATTGTTGTTTAACCGCGTGGGCAACGCCCCGCGCGTCGAGTGACGCTGGAGCTTGTTTCGCCGCTCGACGCGCGGGGCGTTGCCCGCGCGGTTAAACGAGTCTGTCGGTATTTGCTGTTCCCATCACACCTCATGACGAAAGGCACACCATGACGAAAGCCGCCACCGAGTACCGCTACAACCGACTCACTTGGCCCGAGATGAACGATGCCATTGGGATGCAGAAGCTCATCATTCTGCCGACTGGTTCGACCGAGCAGCATGGCCACCACTTGCCGCTCGACGTGGATGTCTTTCTGTGCGAGTCGGTCTGTCACGAGGTGGGCCGTCGCATCCCGGACAAGGTGCTGGTCCTGCCGCCGATGAGTTACGGGCTGAACCGCCACCACATCGACTTCCCCGGCACGATCCACATCGAACCGGATGTCTTCGTGAACTTCGGGCTGAACATCACGAAGAGCGTCGCGTACCACGGGTTCGAGAAGATTCTGATCGTCAACGGCCACGGCTCGAACTCACCCCTGATCGACCTGATCGCGCGGAAGACGGTGCTCGAAACGAAGTCGCTCTGTTTCGCAACGACCTACTTCTGGTTCCTGCTCGAAGAGTTCTACAAGGTCCGCGAATCGAAGGTCATCGCGCACGCCGATGAGTTTGAAACGTCGCTTTATCTGTACCTTGCGGGCGACCGCGTGCAGATGGACAAGGCGGTCGAGGACAACGACCGGATGGGCGAGTTCGTCAGCAGCGACAGCACGATGAACTATTTCGTGAGGTTCAATGACTACTGGGGCCGCTGGACCAAGACCGGCGTTCACGGTGACGCGACGAAGGGGACCGCCGAGAAAGGCAAAATCATTTTCGAGGCGGCCGTGAATGGCCTCATCAAACTCGTGGACGAACTCCGCGCTTGGCCCATCGAAGAGCGAGCCGACATGCACACGCATCCAGTCCAAGCGGACATCCAGTGGTGAGAACGGCCCTCTCGTTCAGACAATTTGATCGGTGGAGAACTCGGAACCATCCAAGACCAACCTAAAAAAGCGAGGGCGTCTGCGAATCCAGTCGCAGACGCCCTCGTGAAACTCAACGTTCCGATCACAACCACATCCACCGTTGTCAGGCTTGCTTGGCCGAATCGCGGAATCTGATCTTTCAGATCACTCCTTCTTTTCGCCTTCGGCGGGAGCAGCGGCTTCGCCTTCCTTCTTTTCGCCTTCGGCTGGAGCGGCGGCAGGAGCAGCAGCTTCGCCTTCCTTCTTTTCGCCTTCAGCAGGGGCGGCAGCTTCGCCTTCCTTCTTCTCGGCAGGGGTAGCCCCTGCGCCAGCATGTGCGGACATAGCGGCATGTCCAGCCATTGCTCCAGCGGGTGGCATTACAGGGGCCTTTGCGGCTGGCTTGCTTTCACAACCAACGGCCGACAGTGCGAGAACGAACAGACAGAGACTGAGATTCTTCATGTGCTTACCCTGAAACAAAATTCGCTTGACCTTCAAAGTTTTGGACAGAACACCCGTCCTCCCACGCATGATCCACGAGTGGCCCGCAATATTCCAGCCCGGCACGTTTTCAAGCAATTACTTCCCTCAAATACCACTCGGCGGACTGCGGAAACGGGTGATTATGAGGCCCACATCAGGCTTGAGGCAGGGGTGAATACTCTGTTTTTGGCGTTCTCATGTTTCAAATGTGAGTGAGACGACTCGGCAGGTGAGTGGCGGTATACTCCCGCCTCCTCGCGAGACCCTCTGCCACATGCACTTTCCGATTCGACAAACCCGCTCACATCTGATGGACCTGTTCGAGCAACAGGGTTTGCACCCGCGCGGCGATTTGGGGCAGAACTTTCTGATCGACCTGAATCTGCTGGAAAGCATTGTGACCGAGGCCGACTTGGGGCCGGACGATGTGGTGCTGGAAGTCGGTGCGGGAACAGGTGGGCTGACGACGTATCTCGTGGCGGAAGCGGGGGCGGTCGTGTCGGTCGAGTACGACCCGAACATGTACCGGCTGACAAACGAAGTGACCTCGCATCTGCCCGACTTGACGCTGCTGAACTGCGATGCGTTGAAGAACAAGAACCAACTCAACCCACTCGTCACCGATGCGGTCTCCACCTATCTGGCGGTCGATCCGGCGCGACGGCTGAAGCTGGTGGCCAATCTGCCGTATCACATCGGGACGCCGGTGATCGCCAATTTGCTGGCGTCCGATTATCCGTGGTCGCGCATGGTGGTGACGATCCAGTACGAAATGGCTCAGCGATTGAACGCCAAACCGGGGACATCCGACTACGGCGCGTTGTCGGTCTTTGTGCAGGCTCAATGCACCGTGAAGCTCGTTCACAAGCTGCCGCCGTCGGTGTTCTGGCCTCGTCCCAAAGTCGATTCGGCGATTGTTAGGATCGACCCCGATCCGGAACGGGCGGTGCTCATTCATGACCGCGCCGCGTTGCACGTCTTCCTGCGTGAGGTCTTCGGCCAACGAAGAAAAGTGCTGGGGGGAGTCCTCGCTCAGATGTACAAGGGGCGGATGACGAGAGCCGCGATCGACGCCGTATTGCAGGAGATGAAGCTGCCTTCCGACGCGCGGGCGGAGGCGATGGAGGTGGCTCAGTTGGTGGAGTTGTCGAATCGGTTGCTGGCGATTGAAACCGCCTGACTCGGGCAGCACAGTAGAGAGTGGGCACTGGAAGCAAATCGAGGGACCGGTAAACTGCGACGCAGTTCGTTGCGTTGACCGATGGCTGTGTTGAATACCGTTCTTTCGGGGGGAGGTGATGATCGTGGAGTTCACCAAAGACTATGTGAGCAAGATTCCAGAGCCGCATCGTGACTTTCTGCTGTCGCTCTGGCCGATCATTGATTCAAAGCTCAAAAAGTCCGTGTTTCGGATCAGTGGATTTCCGTTCTCACGGTTGTACGGAGTGCTTCGCGAACGTCACGGCTATGAGCCGTTTGAAGCAGTGCGAGTGGCGGATGATTTGAAGGCCGCTGGATTGATCGAAGAAGACCAAGACGGGTTCATCAAGCCAACTCAGCAGGGTGAGGCATTGCTACTCGTGATTCAGGGAGTCACCCGTGGAAGCGGTCGGGTTCCGGCTTTCCCACAACCATAGGAGTAGAACGTGGCAACGCGTCGGCCCCCTTGGTACGTCCCCTATCAGACGACCAACACTGAGTACGGCTTTTTCATCTCTCACGTCCAAGACGATGCGAAAAATGTCAAACGACTCAAGCAGGAACTGGAACAGCAGTCGCTCAGCAGCAACGATCCGCTCAAGTGTTTTCTCGACATTGATGATTGGCCGCTGGGGCGCGTCAGCATGGAAGTGATTCGCGAGTACCTACTGCGGTCGCAGTTCATGGTCGCTTGGATCACACCGAGTTATCTGCAAAACACACGCGGCTGGATTTGGATGGAGTTGGCTAGCGCGAGCCTGATTGAACTGAGCATGAATCGTGATCGGCTCGACACACTGGCTCCGTTTATCGTTCCCATCTTTCGCGGGGTGACTGTTTCCGATGTGGAGAGAACTCCGTGGTTGGAATTCTGGCTGCAAAAAATGGTTCAACCGAACCAAAATACGAGTATTCCCAAACTGGCCGCGTTGCTCATTTCACTTCGACAACAGGAAGTAAAACGGCGGGTTGAACTCGGCTTGTGAATGACCACCTGACTCCCTTGAGTCTCTCACTGAAGTATTTCGCGACATTGATGGGGAAGAACTGACAATGGAAGATCGCATTGCTTATCGGGGCGTCACCTTTGACGACGTGTTGTTGGAGCCAGCTTACAGTGAATTGGTGCCGGGTGACACAGACGTTTCGACGCAGCTCACCCGCAACATTCGGCTGAACGTGCCGATCCTGTCCAGCCCGATGGACACTGTCACCGAGAGCGACATGGCGGTGGCGATGGCTCAAGAGGGCGGGATCGGCATCATTCACAAGAACATGTCGGCCGAACTTCAGGCGATGCAGGTCGAGCGCGTGAAGCGGGCCGAGCATGGCGTGATCGTCGATCCCGTCACGCTCCCTCCCGATGCGACGGCGGCCGAAGCGTGGAAGATCATGGAGGAGCGGAACATCGGCGGCGTCCCCGTGACGCGCGACGGCAAGTTGATCGGCATCCTCACGCGCCGCGACCTGCGGTTTCTGCCGTCCAAGGACACGCTCATTTCCGATGTCATGACCAAGGAAAATCTGGTCACGGCCAAGGAAGACACCACGCTGG
>JAYTQJ010000578.1:0-18126 GCA_043746775.1 Schlesneria sp. | reverse complement strand
CTGTTTCCACCGGGGCAAGCCCGGTGGGGTTTGCTGGTTTGAGGACCAACATCGCCCGCAGCGGCCTGCCCGCCCCACCGCAACTGATGCAATTCCACTCCCCCATTACCGAGCATCCCATGTCCCGAACATCGACACTTCTCCTCTGCTGGCTCACTCTGACCGCTGTCGCTTCCGCAGCCGACGTGTTCGAGCGACATGCCGCTCCGCTCGTGAAGCGGCTTGCCAATGACGGCGCTGCGACGAAGGAACTGACGATGGTGGAGGCCTCCAAACTGAAGCCGCTCGCCGCCAACATTGGTTCGCCGTGCATCGTCCTCAAGACCGACGCGGGGAACTACACAAAGGCGTTGGTGAGTTGGGGGCTACGCAAAAGCCAAGGGACGGAGAAGCCTACACCGTTGCTGTTGCTCGAACGCTACGCCAGCTATCGCGGTGAACGATTGGACCTGACGGCAGCCATCGGTAAGGACGTGATGCTCTTCCCCGGTTTTGGATTCGACTTTGACATCGGTCAAGTCGTGCCAGCGGGTCAAGGTGCGGACATCGAGTTCACTGTCGAAGGGATTCTGACTGTGAGTGGCGAGGCCAAGCTCGTCGTCCTCAACGGCTCACAACTTCCTGTTGCCGACAAGACCGCGAAGAAGCACGACCCGAGCGATCACGATGGCGTCGTCGCTCTCGACTTCGCTGGCACTTGGAAGCTGAACGCCGATGGTCGCTGGCTGGGCGAACTGGATCTGAAGATCAACGAAGCGGGCCGCGCGACGGGTTCGTTCACGTCCGATGAGTCCAAGAATGCTTACGAGATCAGCGGCCAAACGGGCAGCACACCGCACAACCTCAAACTGGAAGTGTTTCTCGCCAACACGCAGCTTTCCGTGGACGGCTATCTCTGGACGAAGGACAAGTCGCAGATGGCCGGCACGGTGACGATGTCCGGTCGCAAGTTCGGCTTCGTCGCGACGCGCGTGACGAGTGACGAGTGACACACACCAACCCGAAGCGTGAGCGAGGACGCGGGTGCAGGTCGCGACTCCTCGCTCACGCTTCGAGTTAGTGTGACTGGCATCTACGCTCGCTGGGGGCGGCGAAGCGCTGACCCCAGCCACACTGAATCGCGTTTGAAATTAGCCGCCGCAATCCAATCCCACCCTTATCAGGAGCCTTCCGTTGCCCACGATTCAAGAGTCCAGTTTGGTCGAGTTCACGACCGCGTTGTTCCTCGCGGCGGGGGTCGAGCCTGTCGAAGCACGCATCGTCGCGGTCAGCCTTGTCGAAGCGAATCTGCGCGGACATGACTCGCACGGTGTGATGCGTGCCCCGTTCTACATCCAGAAGGTGCAGGACGGGTCGCTCAACCCGAAGGCTCATCTGACCGTCGAGAAAGAGTCGGCCAGTTCGATCGTCGCCGACGGGGGTTGGGGACTGGGACAGGTTCTCGCACAGGAACTGATGACGAAGCTGATCGCGAAGTGCGAGACCTCGGCCATCGCGTGCGGAACCATTCGCCGGGCGGCTCACATCGGTCGATTGGGCGAGTACGCCGAGATGGCCGCTGCACGGGGCTTCACGTCGATGATCGTCGCCAACACGCACGGGTCGGGACAACGCGTCGCCCCGGTTGGCGGGAAGCGGCCTCGCCTGGGTACGAATCCTATTTGCATCGGGATGCCGGGCGGAGCGAACGGGCCGTTCGTATTCGACATCGGCACGAGTGCCACCGCCGAAGGCAAAGTCCGCGTGAAGAAGATTGCCGGACAACCGGTTCCCGCCGGTTGGGTGCTCGATCCCGATGGCAAACCGACCACCGATCCCAATCAACTTTATGGGGATCCACCGGGAACGATCCTGCCGCTCGGTGGCGATCAGGCGTACAAGGGCTTCGGCCTCGCGTTCATGATCGACATGCTGGCGGGCGGTCTTTCGGGTGGTCAGTGTCCGTTCGCGAGTCCCCCGCCACCGCTAGGCAACTGCGCCGTCTTCTGGGTCATCAACCCCGAGTTCTTCGGCGGCTCGACTCATCTCTTGGGTGAAGTCGGCAAGCTGGAGACTTATGTGCGCGATGTCCCCAAGATCGACGGTGTTCAAGACGTGACACTCCCCGGCGATCCCGAACGCCGTACGCTGGCGACGCGCCGCGCGAACGGCATCCCACTTGACGACGGCAATTGGAAGGCCCTGCTCGACATAGCAGGCAAACTCAACGTGCCCGTCCCGGCGCTGTGATGGCCAGTGAGGCAACTGCGCCCGTGAATAGAAACGACGTTTTTTGGAGAGCCAACATGGCGACAGCGATGGTTCCACGAAAGCGATCCAGCGGCAAGCAGGTGACGCCCTTCGACAAGACGTTACCTCCGGATGTTTTGACGTTGGATGAGGCGGCGAAATACCTGCGGGTTCCACCGGGAGAAGTGGTTCGACTCGTCACTGACGCCGGTTTGCCGGGACGCAAGACCTCGGCCGACTGGCGGTTCTTAAAGTCGGCGGTCCAAGCATGGCTGACTCAACCGGAACGTCCGATGGGGAATTCCGCCATGCTGGCGCTGGCCGGTCGATTTGCTGACGATCCGTTTTTGGAGGAGATCGTGAAAGGTGCTTACGACCGGCGGAAACGATCAGCGTCGAAGGACTCTCCATGATCCTGCTTGATACCGATTCCTTGACGTTGCTGATGAAGGGCAACAGCAAAATCGTCAGCCGTGTTTCCTCACTGGCCGAACCGATTGCGATCACGATCATTACTCGGATCGAGATTCTTCAAGGACGGTTTGCGTCGGTGATGAAAGCAGAAGACGGAACGAGACTGTTGTTGGCACAACACTGGCTCGAACAAAAACGAACGATACCTGAGCCAACTCACCTGCATTCCTTTCGACGACTCAGCGGCATCTGAGTTCGACCGCCTCCGATTGAAAGCCACGCTCAGGAAGATCGGCCGGGCCGACATGCTGATCGCCAGCATTGTGTTGGCGCAGCGAGGCAGGCTGATCACCCGAAATCTGAAGGATTTTGAACGCATTCCCAATCTCGCGGTCGAGAATTGGGCTGATTGACATCGTCGTCGATGAAGGTGATCGCACACCAAGTCTCTGCTCTCGCCATTTCAGAAAGTCATCCAATCATGACGCACTTCAAACTCGTACTGCTCCTGCTGTCACTCCTCCCGGCAGTCGCATCCGCCGAGAACTGGCCTGGATGGCGCGGGCCGCGCGGGGACGGGAGCAGTGTTGAGGCGAACGTTCCGCTGAAGTGGGATGCCACGAAGAATGAGGGCGTGGCGTGGAAGGTGGCTGTGCCTTATGGAGGCCATTCCTCGCCGGTTGTGTGGGACGACCGGGTCTTCGTGGCGGGCGCGGACGAAGTGAACCCGCGTCGCATGTTGATGGCGTTTGATCGGACCAGCGGCAAGCTGTTGTGGGAGAAAGAGGTCGCGAAGACGCCGCTCGAAAAGAAGCACAAGCTGAATAGTTGGGCCTCGGGAACTCCGGCCACTGACGGCAAGCGGATCTATGCCGCGTTCCTCGATCAGCAGGAGATGCTCGTCACCGCGTATGACTTCGACGGCCACGAGAAGTGGACCGTGCGGCCCGGCGTCTTCTCCAGCGTTCACGGCTATTGCAGTTGCCCGGTCCTGTTCGAGCAGACCGTGATCGTGAACGGCGATCACGACGGCGAGGCGTATCTCGTCGCACTCGATCGCGAGACGGGCCAGACCGTCTGGAAGACACCGCGCGAGAACAAGACCCGCAGCTACTGCACGCCCCTCATTCGCGACATTGATGGCCGGACGCAGATGATCCTGTCGGGCAGCAAATGCGTGGCGAGTTACGACCCGCGCACCGGCAAACGACACTGGATTCTCGATGGCCCGACCGAGCAGTTCGTGGCGTCACCCGTCATGAACAAGGGACTGGTCTTCATCACCGGCGGCTTCCCTGACAAGCACATCCTGGCCATCGACCCGCGCGGTTCGGGCCAGATCAGCGAAGCGAGCCATGTGAAGTGGCACCATCTCAACAAGGGAGTCTCTTACGTCCCCTCGCCCGTCGCTGCGAACGACTTCTTCTTTTGCGTCTCCGATGGCGGCGTGGCGAGTTGCTACGACGCGATCACTGGCGATGTGAAGTGGCAGGAACGACTCGGCCGTCATCACAGTGGCTCACTCGTCGCGACCGCCAGTCGCGTCTACTTCGTCGATGACGACGGTATCACCCACGTCATGGATGCTGGCCCGGAATTCAAAGTCCTCGCCACGAACCCGCTTGGCGAAGAGGTCTACTCGTCCCCCGCGATCAGTCGCGACCAACTGCTGATCCGTGGCGAGAAGCATCTGTTCTGCATCGGAGCCGCTACGAAGACGGCTGCGCGCTGAAGTTTCCCAAAACACGGAATCAGGACGGTGGTGAGGGCATCGCGCGGTGATGGGTTTGGTTTGCTGAGTCAGGTTAAAGAGGCCGCGTTCAATCGGAGAATGACAAATGGCAGTCGCAACGACATCTCACGACGAAACCAGTGAAGCGGCGATCTTCTCTCGGCTGTGGGAGGGGGGGGCTAAACCGTTATCGGTGACATTGGCCCGCCACATCGTTTCACTCGGATTCTCGGGTGCCGATCAGGCGAGAATGCGTGAGTTGTCGGAGAAGAATCGTGGCGGCGAACTGACTCGTGCCGAAGCGAAGGAGTTCGACAACTTCATCCGCGTGGGCGATCTGTTGGCGCTCCTGCAATCGAAGGCGCGGCAGCGATTGAAACGAGCCGCTGCCGGAGCGGCTCGTCATGGGTGAGCCACTTGCTGACCAAGTACGGGAGCGGGCGGGAGGCCGTTGCGAATACTGCCGACTCTCCGACGCATTGCATCCCGGCCCGTTTGAGATCGAACACATCATCCCCAAGCAGCATGGTGGGCCGACAACGGCGAGAAACTTGGCTTACTCGTGCCTCCACTGTAATCGTCACAAGGGGCCAAACCTTGCCGGAATCGACCGCTTTCAATCTCGACGCAGCCTCGTGCGACTGTTTCATCCGCGACGCCACAAATGGGAACGGCACTTCCGTGGGACGGGCCGATTCTCGTGGGACGATCTCCAGTCGGTCGGGTGACGATCACCGTGCTGAACATGAACGCATCGCTCCGCGTGGTCGTTCGACAACAACTGATTGACGAAGACGGCCATTCTGAGAGCGACCGCTGACGGACTCTTACCATCGAACGGCGGCGTTCAAGGAACATTATGCGCGACTACCAAGCTCTCCTCCGCGACTACTTTGCTGATCCCCTTTCAAAGCCGCTGCGGCCGAAGGAGCTGGCTCAGGAGTTGGGGCTGGGCAAGAACGACTACAAGCGGTTCAAGGATGCGATTGAAGGACTCGTCGCGGACGGTCGGTTGCTGATGGGGAGCAACAAGCTGGTGCGGTCGGCCGCGCCGGCAGACACGATCGCGGGGACGATCAAGCGGACGGGGAAGGGGAACGGGTACTTTCGTGCTCACGATCCGGTGGCCTTGGATGCGGGCGAGTCGCTCTACATCTTCCCCGAAGATTTGAAGGACGCTTACACCGGCGATGAGGTGCTGGTGCAGTTGCTCCGCACGCGGAACCGGGGGCAGCGGTGCGGGCGCGTGGTTGAGATCATCGCGCGCGGGTCGAAGGCGTTCGTCGGGAGTTACTTCGAGCGGCGCGATCACGGTTTCGTGCGGATCGACGGCAACCAGTTTGAGAGTGCGATTTCGGTGGGCGATCCCGGCGCGAAGGGTGTCATTCCCGAAGACCGTGTTGTCGTCGAGATGCTCCGCTTTCCCAGCCGCGACGATGCGGGAGAGGCTGTCATCACAAAGGTCCTCGGCGTACGAGGCGCTCCCGGCGTCGATCTGCTCACGATCATTCACGAGTTCGAGCTGCCCGATGAATTTCCCGAAGCGGTGCTGGCCGAAGCTCGGCTACAGGCACAGATGTTTGAGGAGGAAGTGGCGAGTGATGAACTGGCCAGGAACCCTTCAAACGACATGCCCCTCGCCCCTCATCACTCGCCCCTCGCCACTCGCCTCGATCTGACCCGCGACACGATCATTACCATCGACCCGATCGACGCGCGGGACTTCGACGATGCGATCTCGCTGACGCGCGAGGGCGACGGGAATTGGCGACTCGGCGTTCACATTGCCGACGTGGCGCATTTCGTTCGGCCGGGGACGTTGCTCGACCGCGAGGCTCATGCGCGCGGGACGAGCGTTTATTTGCCCGACAAAGTGCTGCCGATGTTGCCCGAGGTGATCTCGAACGCACTCGCGAGCCTTCAGCAGGGAAGGGTCCGCTACACGAAGTCGGCCTTCATCACGTTCAGCCCCGAGGGGGTTCCGCTCGATTCCGAGTTCGCGAACACAAAGATCAGCGTCACGCAGCGGTTCGCCTATGAACAGGTGATGCCGTTGATAAGCGGGTTGAAGGTTGAGGGTGGAGGGTTGAAGGGCGGAGAAGAAAATACGGGGACGGAATCCGGGGCTGAACGCACTTCCACTTCTGACCCTCAACCCTCAACCTTCGACCTTCAACCAACTGTCTCTCCGCCCGTTCTCGCCCTGCTGCGCGACATGCACGGGTTGGCGATGATTCTGCGGAAGCGACGGTTCGCGCGCGGTGCGCTCGATCTGAATCTGCCCGAGGTCAAGATCGACATGACTCGCGACGGAGCGGTCGTCGGGGCGCATCGCGCATCGCACGATGAGAGTCATGAGATCATCGAAGAGTTCATGCTGGCGGCCAACATCGCCGTCGCGACGAAGCTGACCGATTGTGGCCACGCATTCCTGCGTCGCACGCACGACTCGCCCGACGAAATGAAGCTCCGCGTGCTGGGCGAGTTCGCCAAGTCGCTCGGTTACAAAACGAAGCCGATGCCGGGGCGGGCCGATCTTCAGAAGTTGCTCAAGGAGGTGCAGGGGACTCCGCACGAGTACGCGATCAGTTACGCGATCCTCCGCAGCATGAAGCAAGCGATGTATGGCCCCGACGACGACATCGGCCACTACGCCCTGGCGGAAGACAACTACGCGCACTTCACCAGTCCGATCCGGCGGTATCCCGACCTGACCATCCACCGGTTGCTGGACGGGTTGATTCGGAAAGAGGGCGGGGTCGCAGTGAATGATTCCGATGGTCTCGCGCGTCGCGCAGCGACCGTCGTCCCCTCGCCCCCGTCTTCGGGGGAGAGGGCTAGGGTGAGGGGGCCGAGCGGTGAGGATCGCCTTGACCCGGATACAACCGAGGATATCGCGGGCGATGCAACGAGTTCGGTTGTCAGCGCGCACGCTGAGCGAGGCGACGGTTCGTCTTCCGAGCTTCGAGTCGATGAAGGCGGAAGACGAGCGAAGAAAAAGCCAAAGGCGAAGACCCCTCACCCTAGCCCTCTCCCGACCACCGAAGCGGCGGTGCCCGAGCCGGGGCGAGGGGAGAGGAACAGAGACGACGCACCGAAAGCCCGCTTCCCCAGCGAACTCATCATGCTTGGCAAGTGGTGTTCGATGACGGAGCGTCGGGCGCAGGAGGCCGAACGCGAACTGATCAAGCTCAAGCTGCTCGGATATCTCGCCAATCACATCGGTGACGAGTTGCACGCGACGATCACGGGCGTCGAAAAGTTTGGGCTGTTCTGCACCGGGATTGAACTCCCCGCCGAAGGTCTCGTCCACATCAGCACGATGGGGGACGACCAGTACGACTATGACGACCGCTCCCACACGCTGGTCGGTCGCCGCAGCAACTGCACGTATCGGCTGGGTGACTTTGTGAAAGTCGCCGTCGCCAAAGTGGACCTCGCCGAACGAAAACTGGAGATGCGATTGGTGATCGATCCGCGTGACGGATCGAACGAGTCTCGGCGGCGCGAAGCGCAGTCGCGACAGGATCGCGAAGCTCCTCGACACGGATCGCAAGGCCCTCCGAAGCGCGGCCGGCGCCGGTAAACACCGATGGTTCAGTCGGAACAAGCAGCGGAGGTTTTCCGTTTCGCAGAGGCTTGGACGCGCGAAGTCGGATTCAGTTGCAGCGATTGTGCTGGTCGTGGCGACGTGGCTTGTTTGGTCACGACAAGTGGTCGTGACAGGGAACGGCAAGTGGGAGTGAATGAACGTCTGCGGTGTAGAGTTCTTGTTGAAGCGACGCATCTGGCAAAGGTGGTCGTGCTGGACGCGGTTCGCGTGAGTGAAAGTGGTGAGGTGATGAGCATGAATCGTAATCCTGAGGCCAACCGGCGCGAGCCTCACACAGCACCCGCTCGCCAGGCGTTGGCGGTCGCGTTGTGTGGGAGTCTCATCGCGATCATTTCGTGGTGTCCGGCATGGGGACAGGAACGGTCACCGCGGCCCAATGCTTCTCGCAATCGTATGGCACCGCTACCGCTGGAATCGGGGATGGCACCCGTGCCGGTTCAGCCTTGGGGAACTGTCTCGCCACAGCCCATCGGTGTGGGTTCGGTGGGCTTCGCGCCGCCCGGTTACTTTGCGCCTTCGCCCGATTATTTCGGCCCGCAGGGATTTGGTCCTTCCCCTTTCTTGCCGATGCAGGGAGCCATTCCAGCACCGCCGGCACGTCCCCAGTTTGTCGGTTCCTACCCCGTGGTGCCTGCCGGGGGATTGAGTTCCACGAACGGAGTCTGGCGGGTTCCTGTCGAGCGATCCGTTTCTCAACTGCCGCGTCCTGCGAACTTCCGCATTTCGGTGAGTGAAGAGTTTCTCAATCGCCTCGTCGCCCGCGATGACGTTCAGCCGGGACCGGTGCGAGACACGGTGCTCGGTGCGGACGTGACGGGGCAACAGACGACGACCTCGCGACTGGTCCTCGATCTACGACCGTCCCTTGATCGTGCTCACGCCGCGTTTGTGCTGACGGGCGACGTTCAGATGCAGGTCACGGGAACGACTCCGCAGGCGAGGGTCGATACCTCCGGACAACATCATTTCGTCGCGATGAAGGACGTGTTTTTCGATGGACGGCTACTCGCCACGAAGCACGCGACGGTGTTTGTTCAAGCCCGCAACCAGACGGTCGGCGCGATGACTCCGCTCAGCGGCTCGCTGTTCGGCGGACTGGCCGAGCGGATCGCTTATCAAACCGCCGAGCGGATGCGGCCCGAGTCTGAAGCGATCGCCCGCGACCGTCTCGCCGAGAAGGTCTATCCCACGTTTGATGGCGAAATCGACAAACAGCTTTCGTCAGCGAACAAACTCCTTGAGCAGCAGCTTCGCAAGCGACTGGAACTGGCTCAGCTCGAACCGTCGTCGCAGTTCGTTTCGACCACGGACAACCGCTTGGAATATGGCGCGGTCATCGGTGGGAAATCGGTGACGGCTGCGGCGCGAGTCCCTCAGATCACCATCACTGAGGATTCGCCCAAAGCCGACGGCGCATTGAGACTCAAGCTGCATGAGAGTCTGTTGAACGAATTGATCGAACGGACCGAGTTGCGTGGCTTCCGGACGACAGACAAGGAGCTCCAGCAGCAAGTCGCCGAGTTGCTAGGCAGTTTGCCGGGTGTGAAGGTTTCAATGGCCGAGATGAAGCCCGCGACCGCGCCGTTCGGATTGCCTTTGCCGGGGATCAACGTCGTCACAAACATCGAGTTCGACGAAGTCGATCCGCTGACCGTGCGCCTCGACCAAGATCGACTGACGGCCACGATCAAGGCGGCGTTCAAACCGGGCGGACAAAAACTGTTTCCGCCGATGACGGTCACGATCGAGTACCGAGCGGTGGTCGAAGGGGGTGAAGTGCGCCTCATCGCGGGTAAGCCTCGTGCGAAGACACAGGGGCAAGAGGACTCGTCGCGCGAGCCGACCGTCGCCGAGTTGACGATCCAGAATTCCTTTGCCGCCGCGCTGCCAACACTCGAAGTCGATCAGACTCTGGTGGCCGCGTACTGGTCACACAGCAGCCCTGCCCCGCGCGTGACATCATTCAACGCACGCGACGGTTGGATGGCCGTGGCGATCGACTGATGGCGGGCACGCAACGCAGTGAGCTTTCTCGAAGTCCGGCTTTTCCGAAAGCCGGACTTCTCTTCGCAGCGCGTCCTAGCAGAAGGAAGTCCGGCTAACAAAGCTGAGCCGGACTTCACATCCGCGGTCAGTCGGTTTTCGCCTCACCGCCAGGCAGCTTGTGGCCCATCTTGTCCCGTTTGGTGGCGAGATAATGTTCTCGCTGTTTCTCGGGCGGGGCGATGATGGGAACCTGTTCGACCAGCTCCAGATCGAAGCCGGGGAAGGCGTTCACCTTTTGCGGGTTGTTGGTCAGCAGGCGAACCGATGTCAGGCCGAGGTCTTTCAGAATTTGGAGGCCGATGCCGTAGTCGCGCGTGTCGGACTTGAAGCCGAGTTTGTGGTTGGCTTCGACCGTATCGAGGCCCTGATCCTGAAGCTGGTACGCCTTGAGTTTGGCCGTCAGTCCGATGCCGCGTCCCTCTTGAGGCAGGTAGATCACGGCACCGGTTCCCTCGGCGTGGATCATGCGCATCGCCATGTGGAGCTGGTCGCCGCAGTCGCAGCGCAGCGAGTCAAGCACGTCACCTGTGAAGCACGACGAGTGGACTCGCACCAGTGGGGCGGGAACCGAGGTGAGGTCGCCCCAGACGATGGCGACCGGTTCCTGGTCCTCGTGCTGGACCGAGTAGGCGATGACGCGGAACTGGCCGTAGTCGCGCGTCTCGAACGGAACGTCGGCCTCGCGCTTGACGAGCTGGTCCCGGCGGCGACGATGACGAACGATCTGTTCGATCGAAATGAGCGGGATGTTGTGGCGTTGCGACAACCCGCGCAGTTCGGTCATCTCGGCCATGCCGGTCCCGTGTTCGCTCAGAATTTCAATCAGCACGCCGACGGGAGTCATCCCTGCTAAACGGAGCAGATCGACGGTGGCTTCGGTGTGCCCGGTGCGTCTCAGCACGCCGCCGTCTTTCGCGAGCAACGGGTTGATGTGGCCCGGCCGGACGAAGTCGGAGGCTTTGCCGTCGAGGTGACTCATCGCCCGGATGGTCTTCGCGCGGTTTTCGGTACTCACGCCGCTCCCCGCATCGCGATGATCGACCGGCGTGAGAAAGTGCGTCTGGTTCGGAGCCGTGTTCCGCTGGCTATCGACAATCGGCGCGAGGCCCATTCGCTCGGCCGCCTCTTGGAGCAGCGGCACGCACAACACGCCCGCGCCATGTCGCAGCATGAAGCTCACCAACTCGGGCGTGATGGTTTCGGCCGCACAGACAAAGTCGCCCTCGTTCTCGCGTTCCTCGGCATCGACAACGATGATCAAACGACCGGCCTTGAGAGCGTCGAGAGCTTCGTCAATGGAATGGAATGATTCGGCGGGAATGGGAGTAGTCATGGTTCGATGGAATCTGGGTGGGAGTCGCGAGGATCAAGGCGGCTCCATTGTAGGCGGGCCGTCAGCAAATCGCCCGGCCGACACTACTAGAGAAAACGCGCGAGGGCAGATATACCCCACACGACACACGCGGACACCAACCCGCAGCGTCAGCGAGGATGGGCACACACGTCCTCGCCGACGCTTTTTGAAGTTGCGCTGTATTGGATTTCCGCCCCAACGGGGCAGCCCTAAGTTAGCCCAGGGCAAGCGACCAGCGGGAGCGCCGCCCTGGGTTGGGATCGTCACCGATTTCGTAGCCCTGAAGGGGCGGCCCTATGTCAATCCGATGAGTAGTGCCGCCCCTTCGGGGCTTGAATTTCCACGAATTCCGCCCACCCAGGGCGTTGCCTTGGGCTGGCATAACATCGCCCCTTTGGGGCTGAAATCCAAAGAGCGCAACTTCAAAACTCACGCTTCGGGTTGGTGTAAAACGAAAACCACTGTTATTGAGTCAAACATGAAGCGCATCCTCGTCACGGGCGGTTGTGGGTTTATCGGATCGAACTTTGTTCGGCACGAATTGGCCACCTATCCCGAGCTGTCGATCATCAACATCGACAAGCTGACGTATGCGGGGAACCCGGAGAACCTCGCGGATCTCGCGAACGATCCCGCGCTGGCCGCTCGGTATGAGTTCGCTCGTGGCGACATCTGCGACCGTGAGTTCCTGACCGGACTGCTCCAGCCGGGAGGGATCGACGCCGTGGTTCACTTCGCGGCGGAGAGCCATGTCGATCGAAGCATTCTCGACAGCGGGCCGTTTGTGCAGACGAACATTGTCGGGACGCAAGTGCTGCTCGATTGCTGTCGTCAGGCGGGCATCTCTCGCTACGTGCAGGTCTCGACCGATGAGGTTTATGGATCGCTCGGTGATGACGGGAAGTTCACGGAGGAGACGCCACTCGCTCCGAACAGTCCGTACTCGGCGTCGAAGACAGCGGCGGATCTTTTGGTGCGAGCTTACTTCCACACGTTCGGCTTTCCAGCGGTGACGACCCGCTGCTCGAACAACTATGGGCCGTACCAGTTCCCTGAGAAGCTAATCCCGCTGTTCATCTCGAACGCATCTCAAGACCAGCCGCTGCCGGTCTATGGCACGGGACTCAACGTGCGCGATTGGATTCACGTTCTCGACCACTGTCGCGGGATCGACGCGGCACTGCGGGAAGGAACGCCCGGCGAGGTCTACAACTTTGGCGGCAACTGTGAACTGACGAATCTCGACCTGACGTACTCGCTGCTGGAGGCACTCGGCAAACCGAAGACGCTCATCAAGTACGTCGCCGACCGGCCGGGACACGATCACCGCTATGCCATCGACGCCACGAAGGCCAAGCGGGAACTCGGCTGGGAACCGCAGGTCACGTTCCGCGAGGGATTGAAGCAAACGGTCGAGTGGTATCAGGCCAACGCCGATTGGATCGCACGCATCAAGTCGGGCGAGTACCGCTCGTACTACGAACGGCAATACGGCACGAGGTTATGAGGCGTCGGTTCTAGCGACACCAACCCGAAGCGTGAGTTTTGAAGTTGCGCTGTTTTGGATTTCCGCCCCAACGGGGCAGCCCTAAGTCAGCCCAGGGCCAGCGACCAACGGGAGCGCCGCCCTGGGTTTCGGTCGTCACAGAATCTCAAGCCCTGAAGGGGCGGCACTATGTTACTTGCAGGAATAGTGTCGCCCCTTCAGGGCTTAAAAATCACGGTCAACCGCCAACCCAGGGCGTTGCCCTGGGCTGGCATAGCATCGCCCCTTTGGGGCTGAAATCCCGAAAAGCGCAACTTCAAAAAGCGTGAGCGAGGATGCCGAAAGACCTTCCTCACTCACGCTTCGGGTTGGTGTTGGGCAATCCCTGTCGTTCGCGCCGGTCCCCGTTCAAATGATCTCGCCATCAAACAGCCTGAACCCGAAGCCAAGGAGGTGTTGAAGATGTTCGTCACAACAAGTCGTCGAGTGAACTTTTGGACTCTGGCCGCAGCCGGGCTGTTCGGTTTGGTGCTGTTGGAAGGAGGCTCTGATCGCGCCAACGCTCAGCCGCCCGCCGCTCAGAAGACGGGAGCCGCAACACCGGAAGCCATGCTGGCTGGCGAGTGGCCGCAGTTTCTCGGCCCGCAGCGCAACGGATTGTCGAGCGAACCCAATCTGCTCGAAACATGGCCGGAAGGCGGGCCGAAAGTTGTCTGGCGCGTTCCCGGTGGGGTCGGCATGTCGGGCATTGCCATCAGTCGCGGTCGCGTCCTTACGCTGGTTCAGCGTGAGGGTCAGCAATGGGTGGTCGCGTTGAACTCGCGCACCGGTGAGTCGCTCTGGGAGACGGCGATTGCCGACGCCTACCGCAACCCGATGGGAGACGGGCCGCGTGCGACGCCCGCGATTGTGGGTAATCAAGTCTTCGTCTTCAGTGGTGCAGGACTGCTCGTCGCACTCGATGTGCGCGACGGCAAGCAGCTTTGGTCGGCCAGTCCGTTGACCGAACTTTCCGGCACAGAGGCCGAGTACGGCATGGCCAGTTCGCCGCTCGTGATCGGCGATCAAGTCATCGTGACGGTCGGCGCAGCGAAAGGGACACTCGTTGCCTATGACATTCAAACGGGCAAGCAGGTCTGGACGGCGGGCAAGGATCCGGCAGGCTACTCGTCGCCGACGCTGCTCGAAGTGGGAGGCCGTTCCCAGATCGTGTCGTACACGGGGCGCTCGGTACTCGGCGTCGCTCCCAAAACGGGTGAGGTGCTTTGGTGTTATCCCTTCGAGACGAACTACGACTGCAACATCGCCACGCCCCTCTCGATCAACGGTCAGCTCTTTCTGTCCGCCGGTGAGAATCACGGCAGCGTGTTGCTCGATCTGAAGCCGAAGGCCAATGGGGGAAAATTTGAAGTCACCGAGGTCTGGCAGTCCTTCGGCCCGAAGAGCGTTCTGCGCAGCGAATGGCAGACGCCGATTCTGCTCGACGGTTTCCTGTACGGCATGGACAACGTCGGTGGTGCTGGCCCGGTGACTCACCTGGCGTGCGTCAACGCGACGACGGGCAAGCAAGCGTGGCAAGTGCCTCGTTTCGGCAAGGGCAACCTGATCGCCGCCGATGGCAAACTTTTCATGACCACGATGGCGGGCGAGCTGGTCGTCGCGCGGGCCTCTTCCAAGAAGTACGACGAACTCGGACGAGTCACCGTCCTGGAGACAACTCGCCAAGCCCCCACGCTGTCCAACGGACGCCTCTTCCTGCGCGACGGCCGCGAGATCGTTTGCCTCGACGTGCGCAAGCCGTGAGTTTCTCACGCGAAATTGTCTCGCGTTAAACAAGCGACCCCACTGGGCTTGCCCCGGTGGCTCGCGGGTCTTTGCACTACTCGCTGCGCCGATTCGAGTGACTGAGCAAGTAGTGCAAAGACCTGCTTCCACCGGGGCAAGCCCGGTGGGGTTCGCTTGTTTGAGGACTACTCAAAACTCACTGAGGTTTCGCGATCACCGTCAGCCAGAAGGTGTCGAAGCAGGCGTGCAGTTGAGGCGGCGTGCGGACGAGTCGTTGGATCGTCGCGGGTTGGCTGGCTGTCCCTTTGAGGCGGAGGCGTCCCGAGAATGCGGGGCCGGTGGCGGTGAGACTCAGCGTCACTTTCGTTGCCGTCGCGCCGGTCGGTTCTGAGATGACAGCGGCGGCGGTGACTCCCGGCGGGAGATCGACCGCTTCGACAGTAATCAGTCCCACTGTCACGCCGGGTGGAGCGCGACGGACGACGTTGATGACGAACTCGGTCGGTTTGTCGGGATTGATGACGAGTGCATCGACGGCGGCGGTCAATTCGAAGTCCGGCTCTTCGATGCGCGCGGTGAGTCGGAAGAAACTGCGGTCACTGCCTCGGCTGTGTCGATCGCGCACGGTGAGTTGATAGTCACCGTCTTGTGTGGCGGCGTGAGTCAGCACGACAGCTCGCATCGGCGTGGTGTCGTTGACGTTCAGCACGTTGCTCCCGGCGGGATCGAACAGACGCAGCATGGGATCGAGGTTGAAGTCCAAGCTGCGGGTTTCGACCGAGGCCACAAGTTGCTGCCCCTTCTTCATTGGGATGCGCACGGTGGCTGTCTCGCGCGGCTTGGATAACCGGCCCGTGACGGCACTCGGGGGAGTGACCACGGTCAGGTTGTTGGCATCGAGCGATGCGATCTCGGGGACGATGGCATGGGGGACCAACCGCACACGCGCGGTCCCGGCCATGTCGGGCGCGACGACGAATCCGAGTCGTGTGTTGTCCACGATTCGCAGGTCGCCGCGAGTCTCTAGCTCGACGAGATCGGCCTGTTGAGGTCCACCGAATGGGACGACGAGTCGCTTCGCATCGGGAGGAAGATTCCAGCCGAACAGTTCGACCTGACCGAGGCTTGCTCCCGCCGCCGGATCGCCGAGTGAGACCGTGAGCGGAACGGCGTGCGTGACGAACGGGCCGGTCGTGAGCGTCAGTCGGTAGACGTAGTTCGCCGCGCCGTGGAACGCGATCGACGAATCGGGGGCCGAGGGAAACGCGAACACGCGGACGATGTGCGGCCCCGGTTTCGTCGCCGTGAAGATCAGACGCGGATCGAGATCGACAGCGTCGTGGTTCTCAGCCAAGACAAATCCGTCGGGCGTGACCACTTGCAGAATCGCGTCCATCGGCGAGCCAAGTTTGGCGTGAGCATCAAGCGACGCGACGAGCGTTTGCCCAACGCCGAGCGTCACACTGAAGCCATCGACATCACCAAAGGCCGACAACGTCCCGTTGATTGTGACTGGCATCTCGGCAACGGCTTGAGACTTCGTCGGCGCGTTGTTCGGCTCGACCTCTTCGATCTCTTTGACGTTGCCGATCAGGAACGGCACCGCTGTCGAAGCTCCCTCGGCGTTGTGGAGCCGGAACCAAACACGATCGGCGGGCAGGTCGGCCGGGATCGTGACTTCCAACTTGTTGGCCTCGGTCCCGACGACGACTTCGACGCCGGGAGCCGTCACGCTGACCGGCCACATCGCCGCGTTGCCAGCGCACGTCACCGTGACCTTCGTCCCACGTTGGCCTCCCGCCGGGAAGACGTGGGTGAGCACGGGAGCAGCGGCGTGAGCGAGGCTCGGCAGCAAGGCGAGGGAAAACGTCAGCACGAGAATGCGGGTTCGCAGCCTGTAGGATGGGCATTCTTGCCCGTCCGGCTTTGGCTTTGAAGAGCGGACGGGCAAGAGTGCCCATCCTACAGACGGATTCGTGTGGTTCTTCACGGGAGCCGACCTCATCCCATCAACTCCGCGATGGGGCGGGAGTCGCTGACGAGGTGCGTGGGGCGGCCCGAGGTGTTGTAGACGATCTTGTCGGGGTTGATGCCGAGCTTGAGATAGACCGACGAGACGAGGTTCTCGGGGGCGTAGATTTTTTCGATCGCCGTGTAGCCGTTGCGGTCGGTTGCTCCGACGACTTGACCGCCCGGTGTGCCGCAACCGGCGACGAGAATCGAGATCGCGTTGGACCAGTGATCGCGGCCGGGCAACGTCGAACCGGGCAACGTCGAGATGGTCGGTGTCCGCCCGAACTCGCCCATGACGAGGACGAGCGTTGTTTCCAAGAGGCCGCGTTGATCGAGGTCTTCGATCAGCGTGGCGACAACCGACTCGAACTCCTGCCCCTGCTTCTTGAACGAGGGGAAGATGCCCGAGTGATGATCCCAGCCGCCGTTGTTGAGCGTGACGAACGGAACGCCCGCTTCGACGAGTCGTCTCGCGAGCAAGGCACGTTGTCCGAAGGCACTTCGCCCGTAGGTGTCGCGCACGAGCGGGGACTCGCGCTGAATCTCGAACGCGGCGAGGGCCGCTGGCGAAGTCATCAGTGAGACCGCCTGTTGGAAGTTCTCGTCCACCCCCAGCACGGGGTCGCCGGTTGAGCGATCTTGGAATCGCAACAGGCCGTCCATTTGAGTGCGAAGTTCGCGGCGCGTCATCGCGCGACCATCGGCCACGTCTTGAGGGATCGTCACGTCGCGGACTCGAAACGCGGCGTGGTTGGGATCGTCGGCGACGACGAACGGCGCGTGTCGAGCACCGAGAAAGTTGGGTCCGCCCGAGCGAGTCATTTCGGGGAGTGAGAAGTAGGGGGGCAGACCGGCGGGCGCACCGCGCTCGGCCGACGTGACCGATCCCATGCTGGGATGAAAGCTGACGAAGGCTCCGCAACTGACCGGGATGCGCGTCGGAGAACCGGTCGTCATGTAGTGGTTCCCCGCGCCGTGATTGTTCTGGTCGTGACGCACCGAGCGGACGATCGTCAACTTGTCGCTGATCGCCGCCAGCTTGGTCATGTTCTCAGAGAAATTGACTCCGGGAATTTTGGTTTGAATGGCGGAGAACTCACCGCGAATCTCAGCGGGTGCGTCGGGCTTGGGATCGAACGTCTCGAAGTGACTCGGCCCACCATCGAGCCACACGAGGATGCAGCTTGTCTTGCGCGCGGTCGCCTGCTCGGCGTTGGCTCGTAACTTGAGGGCGTTCACAAACCCGCCGCCGATGAGTGCGCCCAGCCCGAGCTTGAGGCAGTCTCGGCGCTGAAGTCCTTCGCAGTTGCGATGTGTGGTCATGATGGTGATGTCTCGACGGAAGTAGCGGGCGGTTGGAAGGTCGATGTTTGATGAGGCATCTGAGCGGGGCGGCGTCAGCCCTCCGGTTCTTCGAAGATGGGCTAACACCCAAGAACCAGGGGGCTGACGCC
>JAYTQJ010000577.1:0-7497 GCA_043746775.1 Schlesneria sp. | reverse complement strand
CCGCGACAGGAAGCGCGATCAGCAAGGGGGCGTTGATCTGCCGAGCCACCTCGGAACAACGGCAAACGTCACTCGTGTGTTCTCGCTTCCTGTCGCGGAGCGACAGGGCTACCACCCATTGGCGACTGCACCCCTTGCTTCCGATCGCGGCGGGATATCGGTTGGACGTGGGAGAAATTAGTGTATGCCACTGTGTTCGGCCACTGGCCAGCCCGTGACGTTGGAACTCGGAAAGGTTTGGTCTCCCTGATGAATGCAGCCTCTCAGAATGTTGTGACGTTGTCGGCGACGGCGCGTTGGCGGGTCGTGTTCATGCTGATGACGTACACGGCGCTGGCCCATTTCAATCGCGAGGGACTTGCAGTCGCGGGAGGCGAAGTCTTCATCAAGCGGCTCGGGATCTCGGAAGTTCAGATGGGCTGGGTCTACACGTCGTTTCTGATCGTCTACACGATTGCCATGCTGCCGGGCGGCTGGCTGATTGACCGTATTGGTTCCGCGAAATCGCTGACGTTGCTCGGCCTGACGATGGGATCGTTCGTCGCGTTGACCGGAACGCTGGGCTGGATCACGTTGAGTCCCATAAGTCTGTGGATCGGTCTGCTCATCCTGCGCGGCATGACGGGAGCTTGCAGCGCGCCGCTGCATCCGGGAGCCGCGCACGTCGCGTCCGACTTGATGTCCGAACGCCATCGCGCGACCGCGAACGGCATGCGCACCGCAGGAGCTTTGATCGGCATCGCGTTCAGCTATCCGATCTTCGGCGGACTGATGGATTCGCTCGGTTGGCCGTGGGCGTTCATCGTCAGCGGTTCCGCACTGATCGGTTTCGGTTTGCTCTGGCAATGGAGCGTCACTTCGTCACTGCCGGTGCCGGAACGAACGGTCTCGGTGGAAGCGAGGAAGGCAGACTCGCGAGCCGCATGGTCGCTGCTGCGTCAGGGCAATCTCTGGCTGCTCACGCTGAGTTACGCGGCTTACGGCTACTTCCAATACCTGTTCTTCTATTGGATGGATTACTACTTCAATACCGTGCTGCACGTCCCCGCCGTCGAATCCCGGAAGGTCACGTTCACCATCTTTCTGGCAATGGGAGCGGGGATGGCGATCGGCGGTTTCAGAACGGACATTCTGTGCAAGCTGCTCGGCCCGATTCGCGGTCGGCGCGCCATCGTGATGACCGGCATGGGGCTGGGAGCGGTCTTCGCGTTGCTCGGTGTGAACATGACCGACCACTGGAGCGTTGCCACTTGCTTGGCGATCTCGATGGGCGCGTTGGGAATGTGCGAAGGAGTGTTCTGGACGACGGCGACCGACATCGGCGGCAAGGCACGCGGCTTTTCGGGCGCGTTCATGAACACCGGCGGCAACGTCGGCGGGTTCATCTCACCGGTCCTCACGCCGTTCATGGCCCAGACGATGGGTTGGCCAGGAGCGATCGCGGTGGCCTGTGCGATCAGTGGCTTGGGTGGCCTCGTGTGGTTCTTCATCACGCTACCACCCGCCGCGAGTGCCGCGAACGCAGACTCGGAATGACCGCCCCACTTCAAATCTCGTCCAAATTCTGGCGATTGGAGCGGCGTCAGCCCAACGGCATTCACTGGCAATCACTTTGCCAGAATCATCCCGTCGCCCGCGGGGTCAGCGTTGCAGAGCGAGGTTGTGACCGTCTGCGTGTTGTTGCGTACTGTCTTCGCGACCTCACTCTCTACGCTGTGGAAAGTTCAATCGGACTTGGCCGGGGTGTCGATGATGGATTAGGATCGCTCCGCATCAGCGACCGCTTGTGATGGACCTGCCGGTGCGACGGACCTGCCTGATTGGGTCGCAAGACCTCCCTCCTCAATGAACTTGCCTGCGATTCTGGAATTCATCTGCCTCTGGCGGTGAAGCAAAAACGCGGGCAAGCGAGACGCTCACCCTACGAAGGATTCTCACCATGCTGACTGTTCCCGGTGCTGCTCATCGACTGTGTGATGGTGTGACTCGGCGCGATGCCTTGCGGATCGGGGCTTTGGGTTTGGGTGGGCTGTCGCTGCCTGGGTTGTTGCGGGCTGAGCAGCTTGCCGGGATCAAGAAATCTCACAAAGCGGTCATCATGATCTACATGGTCGGCGCGCCGCCGCATCAGGACATGTACGACCTCAAGATGGATGCCCCTTCGGAAATCCGGGGCGAGTTCCGGCCGATCGATACCGCCGTGCCGGGGATTCAAATCTGCGAGCATCTGCCAAAGCTCGCGTCGATCATGGACAAGCTGGTTCCGCTGCGGTCGGTCTATGGTTCGCCGAGCGGCGATCATGACTCGTTCATTTGTTACACCGGTCGTAAGGCGACGAATCAGCCTCCCGGTGGCTGGCCGTCCCTTGGCTCGACGATCTCGAAAGTGATGGGTGCAACGAACAAGTCAGTCCCGCCGTTTCTGGGACTCGCGCCGAACGCGGGACATCCGCCGTATGGCTCGCCCGGTCATCCGGGGTATCTCGGTGTGACGCACTCGGCGTTCCGTCCGTCCGGTCCCGCGAAGGCCGATATGACTTTGAACGGCATCGACTCGGATCGTCTTTCCAATCGCAAGCAGCTTCTCGCTAGCTTCGATCACTTCCGTCGTGACGCCGACGCGAGTCGCATGATGGAGGGACTCGATTCGCTCAACGCGCAGGCGATGGACATCCTCACGTCGAGTCGATTGGTCGAAGCCCTCGACATCTCGAAAGAGGACGAAGCCGTTCGCAAGAAATACGGCAAGGGCGACCCGAACAACTACGGCGACGGGGCACCGCGCAACTTGGAGCAGTTCCTGATGGCTCGCCGGTTGGTCGAGGCGGGTGCTCGCGTGGTGACGCTGAACTTTGGACGATGGGACTTCCACAGCAGCAACTTCAGCGAGTGCAAGAACACGCACTTCCCCATGTTCGATCAGGGAATGCACGCTCTCATCAGTGACCTGTACGAACGAGGCATGGACAAGGATGTGGCGGTCGTCGCGTGGGGCGAGTTCGGTCGTACACCGCGCATCAACCCGGAAGCGGGTCGCGACCACTGGCCCGAGGTCGGCAACGGCCTCATCGCAGGCGGAGGTTTTCGTACTGGCCAGATCATCGGCTCCACAGACCGCATCGGCGCGAAGATCATCGACCGCCCGATCCACTTCGGCGAAGTCCACGCCACGCTCTACAAACACTTCGGCATCGACCCACACGCCATCACGCTGAACGACTTCGCTGGCAGGCCCCATCCACTGGTCGATGCTTGGCAACCCATGCGCGAACTGGTGTGACATGACTAGCGCTCCGTTGAACGCCGTAGGATGGACGCCCTCGTCCGTCCTCTTCGATTCACAATCCGCTCGGACGAGGGCGTCCAAGTTACGATCTTCAATGCTCAACCAATCCAGTGGCATCATCCCTCGAGACGAACCATGAACGCCGTCATCGCCGACCCTGATCTTCAACGCAGCCTCATCCGTCGCCGCCGTCGCCGCGAAGAGGACCGTTACGACGAAGTTTGGGAAGGGGTCTATGTCATGAATGCTCAGCCGACGAACGTGCATCAATCGTTAGTTTCGAGGCTGTCATTCGTGTTTGAATCCGTGATCGGCCAGCTCGGTCTAGGAATGGTGTTACCGGGCACGAACGTCTCGGATCGTGCCGAAAGTTGGAAGAAGAACTATCGCTGCCCAGACGTGGCCGTGTATCTGAACGAATCGAAAGCCATCAATTGGGAAACGCACTGGCAGGGCGGCCCCGATCTGGCGGTCGAGATCGCCAGTCCCCATGACCGCACGTGGGAGAAGATCGAGTTCTACGCGAGCGTCGGCACGCGCGAACTTCTCATCATTGATCGTGATCCGTGGGCGTTGGAGTTCTACAGGTTGACCGATTCAAACTTGGCTCTCGTCGCCAAGCTGACCGTCGATTCTCCCGACTCCTTCCAGACCGAGTCGGTTCCTCTGCGCTGGCGACTCCTCTCGGGACCACATCGTCCGCTGTTGGAAGCGACGGTGCCGGATGGCTCGAATCGCTGGCTGACCTGAGTGTGCCGATCTCGCCCAGCCACGACTTCACCGCAAACGATGATCCATAGGCTGCCTTGCGAAACCCATTCTGAATGCCTACGGTTCGGTCCTCATTTCTGGCTCGAAACTCGCAGCCTTTCGCTTACTGCATTTCATGAAGGATCACGTTATGGCCAAGTCGAAATCGGCCCGGGCAGAGGCTGCCAGCGGCAATGACAAAGAGATGCTTGAGAACGCACTCGGGCAGATCGAGAAGTCGTTCGGCAAAGGCTCGATCATGAAGCTGTCCGAGGCTTCGACCATGACCGTGTCGGGTATCCCAACGGCGTGCTTGTCGCTCGACTTGGCTCTCGGTGGAATGGGCTTGCCGCGTGGACGGATCATCGAACTGTTCGGTCCGGAATCGAGCGGCAAAACGACGCTGGCCCTGCACTCGGTCGCTTCGGCTCAGCGGCTGGGAGGGATCGCCGCCTTCATCGACGCCGAACATGCGCTCGACCCGCTGTGGGCGAAGAAGTTGGGCGTGAATCTTGAGGACCTGCTCGTTAGCCAACCGTCTTCAGGCGAAGAGGCGTTGGCGATCGCCGAGATGCTGATCAAGTCGAACGCGGTGGACATCATCGTCATCGACTCGGTTGCAGCCCTCGTCCCGAAGGCGGAACTCGACGGTGAAATGGGTCAGTCGCACGTTGGCCTGCAAGCACGCATGATGAGTCAGGCGATGCGGAAGCTGACGGGCGTCATTGCCAAGTCGAAGACGATCGTGATCTTCATCAACCGGATTCGTGAAAAGATCGGCGTGATGTTCGGCAGTCCCGAGACAACGCCCGGCGGCCGGGCACTCAAGTTCTACAGTTCGTGCCGCATCGACGTGCGCCGCATCACGCAAATCAAAGACGGAGACAACGTGATCGGCATCCGGATGCGGGCCAAGATCGTGAAGAACAAGGTTGCCCCGCCCTTCCGTCAGGCCGAGTTCGACATGCTCGGCGAATGTGGCATCAGCTACGAGGCCGATATGGTTGATCTGGCCGCATCGTTTGGAGTCGTCACCCGCAGCGGCTCGTGGTACGTCTACGGCGACATCAAACTCGGGCAGGGACGCGACAAGGCCCGCAACTATTTGCGAGAGAATCCACAGGTCGTGGCCGAACTCAAAGAGAAAGTGATGCAGGCGTACTTGGATGGTGGACAAGTCATGCCGGGCGGCGGCGGGGACTGACTTCGTTCAACGCAACGGAGATGTAGGACGGGCACTCTTGCCCGTCCTGTGCCCTGCGAAGTACATGCTGACAGCCTGTTGAACAACGTAGAGTAGGCGGCTCGCCTGCTCTCTTTTCGAGTTAAAAAGCACAGGCGAGCCGCCTGTGCTACGTTGACGTGACCGACAAAAGTAGCCTTCATCGCTCCGCGTGAAGTCAGCCGAGTCACCAGCGACGCGGAAAACAGCGTCATTCCGCGTTCGGCTCTCTTCACGCGGAGCGATGAAGGCTACTTTTGGCGGACGCATCTACGTTGTTTTCAACACGCCGCTAACCCAAAGGGTAAACGAGAGACGGGCACGCATCCTCGCTTACGCTTCGGGTTAGTGTCAGCACGCGCCGTCCTCACCCGTCCGCCGTATCAACTGAAAGGCTGCGTTCCAGAAATGTTCGCGACGACCGGCCGTTCCTGTTTCGTGGCGCTGCTGCTTGCACTGAGCCAGCATGGCGGAGTTGCCTCGGCACAAGACCCGGCGTTCGCCTTGGAGGAAGCTGTCGTCAAATTGGTTGAGCAGGCCGAGCCGTCGGTAGTCAGCATCGCGCGGATCAAACCCGATCCCCACGATCAGGGGTTGCGCCGAATGAACCCGCTCGACCGAATGCGACGGCGCGAGGAACTGCCGCCCGTCGATTCCGAAGACCCGGACTTCCAGCCGAATGAGTTTGGAGCGGGGATCGTGATCTCGGCCCCTGGCAGCGACGAGCGGATTGTGCTGACGAATTACCATGTCGTACGCGGTGGTCCCGTGACGCCTGCGAATTCGACGGAGGATGGTACGTCACTTCTCATCCGCTTTGCCGATCGTCGCAGTTGTGAGGCGTCGATCATCGCTGCCGATCCGCGTTGCGATCTCGCCGTACTGCGACTGCACCTCACGCAGGCCATGATTGAGGCGAGTGATCTCAAGCCGCTGGACTGGTCCACGTCGTCTGCTACTCGCAAGGGGCAGTTCGTGGTGATACTTGGAAATCCGCACGCGATCGCACGCGATGGCTCGGCCAGCGCCAGTTGGGGAATGGTGAGCAACCTCGCGCGACGACCGTTGCCCTGGACGACGGAAGGGGCAGCCAAAATGCTCTATCGGCTGGGCAACATCTTGCAGATCGACGGGCGGCTGAACCTTGGCACAAGCGGCGGGCCGGTCCTCAATCTGAAGGGCGAGCTGATTGGGCTGACAACTTCACTCGCGGCCGTCGAGGGCTACGAAAAATCAGCCGGGTTTGCGATCCCGTTCGATGATCTGACTCGCCGACTTGTGAAATCGTTGGTCGCCGGGCACGAGGTCGAATATGGAATGCTGGGCCTCGTACCGATGGATGTGAAGCCGAGTGATTTTCGCGATCTTGGCATCGTTGCCAACCAGGGTTCCGCCGCAAAAGCGGGACAGATTTCACGCGACTCACCGGCGGATCGCGCGGGGATTGAGAGAGACGATGTGTTCCTCAAGATCGCTGGCGAGTCGGTCTACTCGGATCACGACTTGATGCGCCTCGTCGGACTCCACGCCCCCGAGACCGAACTGGAAGTTGTCATTTGGAGACGCGGTCGCGAGACGCCGTTTCCCGTCAAGATCAGACTCGGCAAGTGGCCCGTCGCGGATGATGAGGGGATCATCGAAACCAATCCCAGGTTCGCGCCGTGGCGCGGCCTCTCGGTCGAATATCCCACCGGGCGTTTGAAATGGTCCCCCGAGCCCGTCCACCGTGATGAACTGCCTCCCTACCGCCGCGCCGTACTCGTCAGCAAGGTCGCCACCGAATCGTCCGCTCACGCGGCGGGCCTGCAACCCGGTGTCTTCATCTCGCACGTCAACAAGTCTCCCGTCCAAACGCCCGCCGAGTTCCACGCCGCCATCAAAGGCTCAACCGGCCCGGTCACGCTGCGCCTCTATGAAGGCAGCACCGTCGTTGTTCGTGAATAGTTGCGTATCACGAGGAGCCGCCTGTTGAACAGCGGGTCTGGGCCAAATCGGCCGCCCCGAAATCGCCGCGCTGACTGGCGACGACGGTCCCTTGGCATGGAAGCGTTCCTGCGCTTCGAGCGTGGCCCATGCGGCCAGCGAGACGAGGCACATCGCGTATCGTTTCAAGTTGGTTGCCATCGAAAGTCCTCTGAAAGACGTTTCCGCCAGAACTCAGGCGGCGAATTTGAGTTGGCGATGACAATGGGCGAGGCGGTGCGGGATTGGTGTTGGGCGGGGGTTTCGCGGCGAGTTG
>JAYTQJ010000576.1:0-18141 GCA_043746775.1 Schlesneria sp. | reverse complement strand
ACAAGTGATATTCCACACACATGCGGCTCGGCAGGAGCCTCGCCCTCCCTTTTTCAACAGGCTGGTAAGCCCTCTGGTTAACTGCAAACGGGCTTACGCCCAAGAACCAGGGGGCTTACGCCGCCCCGCTCAGAGGTCTCATCTCCGAACCGCTCAAGGTATCAATGGAGCGAAGTCGCGCTAGGAAGCGTTCTGTTCACTCCGGCTTCAATTGGAACACCGCTTCAACCTCGACGGCAATGTTGCTCGGGAGCGAACCCATGCCGACGGCGCTGCGTGCCCCCTTGCCGTGTACCTCGCCCCAGATTTCGACCATCAAGTTGCTGAAGCCGTTGATGACTTGCGGGTGTTGGCCGAAGTCGGGCGTGGCGTTCACCATCCCGAGCGTCTTCACGAGGCGTTCAATCCGGTCGAGGCTCCCCAGTTCGCGACGCAGTGTCGCCAACATGGTCAGCCCGACCTGACGCGCGGCCAGATACGCATCGGCCTCGTTCATCGTGGCTCCCACTTTTCCGGTAATCATCGTGCCATCGGTGCGCATCGGCCCGTGGCCCGAGACATGCGCCAAATCGCCGACGATCACGACGGGGTGATAGACGCCGCCCGGCTTCGGTGCGGGAGGGAATTCGAGGTTCAACTCGGCAACGCGGGCTTCGGCACTCATGGGGCGTCCTCAAGGAATGTGTCTGGTCGGTCGAGTGATTCACGGTCTGGTGGCAATTCGTACCAACTGAGTTCCGTTTCGCAAGCCCAGCCGCAGTCCGCATCAAACACCAACCCGCAGCGTGAGCGAAGAAGTTGCCCCGCACTGATTGTCGGGCGGCAGTGAGCGAACCCGATCGTCGTCGTTTTGAATCAAATCTTGCGAGTGGTCGATGCGGCGTAGGTTGCCTACCATTCGGCCCCGCCCGCTCTGCCTGAATATGCTTAGGAACTGGATCGCAATACCTTCCCGGTTTGACACTCTGATTCTGTGAGCGGCAAGGCGCTAGCCGCCGGTCGTTTCAACTCACCGGCGGCTAGCGCCTTGCCGCTCACAGGAATTTATTGCGTGCCAATTCCTGCCCCCACAATCCGTCCTCGCAAACTTGGAGACGCTTCGATGTCACAGACCACTCAACCGAATGTGATCGTCATTGGCGGTGGACCGTCCGGATCGACGGCCGCCACGTTGATCGCTCAGAAGGGACATCGCGTCCGGTTGTTTGAGCGCGAGAAATTTCCGCGATTCCACATCGGTGAGTCGCTCATCCCGCAGACGTATTGGACGCTGAAGCGGCTGAACATGCTCGACAAAATGAAGGGGAGCCACTTCATCAAGAAGTACAGCGTGCAGTTCGTCGGCGCGAGCGGTCGTCTTTCCGAACCGTTCTACTTCTGGGACAACCGACCGCACGAGTGCTCGCAAACATGGCAGGTTCGCCGGAGTGAGTTCGATCAGAAAATGATCGAGAACGCGGCCGAACACGGCGTCGATGTGCAGCAGGGTGTCCGCGTGTTGGAAGTCCTGTTCGAGGGCGATCGCGCGGTCGGCGTGCGCGTACAGAACGAAGACGGCAGCGGCGAACGGATCGAGCGGGCCGACGTGATCGTCGATGCCAGTGGGCAGAGTTCGCTCATCATGGGCAAGCTCGGGCTGCGCGAGTGGGATCCTGTGCTGAAGAAAGCCGCCGTCTGGACGTACTGGGAGGGAGCCTATCGCGACACGGCCAAAGACGAGGGAGCGACCATCGTGTTGCAGAACCAGGATAAGACCGGCTGGTTCTGGTACATCCCGCTGCACGACAACATCGTCAGCGTCGGCATCGTCGCGGGGTATGAGTACCTCTTCAAAAATCGCGACACGAAGGATTTCGAGAAGCTCTACCACGAAGAAGTCGCCAAGTGCCCGGCGGTCAAACAACGGATCGAGATCGGCAAGCGAGCCGACATCTACCGCGCGGCGAAAGAGTATTCGTATCGGTCCACGCGAGCAGCAGGCAATGGCTGGGTGCTGGTCGGTGATGCGTTCGGGTTCCTCGACCCGCTCTATTCGTCGGGCGTGCTGCTCGCGTTGAAGTCGGGTGAGCTGGCCGCCGATGCCGTGTGCGAGGGCCTCGCCAAGGGAGACACTTCCGCCGCGCAGCTCGGTGCGTGGGAAGCGGACTACGTGCGCGGGATGGACCGCATGAGATCTCTGGTCTGCGCGTACTACTCGGGATTCAGCTTCGGCCGGTTCGTCGCGGCTCATCCGCATCGCAAAGGAGACATCACCGATCTCTTGATCGGCGATCTGTTCCGCCCCGAACTGGATGAAACGCTCGGCCTCGTCGAAGAAGCCTTGAAGTTGCACGAGTCCGCGCAGGGGAATTGAAATCTTTCACCCCTCGCCCCGGCCTTGCGGGGAGAGGGGCCGGGGCTGAGGGCAACGCCGTTAAGAATTTCGGATCTACAAACAAGGCCAATCGAACGTAGCAGAAGTCGTAAGACTTCTGGCGAGTCGTCAGAATTCTCACGAATTCTGCTACAAAAAATCCTCGGCGTTGGGGTGAGAGGTTCTCCGTCTTTTCTCCCGTGTTGAACGGGCCTCTCATCAACCTCATGTATTTCCTTTGCCTCGTCGTTCGCGTGGCGGCTTCGGTTGCATCCGTGGATAGCCGAGCCCCAGCATCGCCGCCTCAAAGTCTCGCACGGCGGCGGCGTGTTGCTCCTCGGGCAGGTTCGATTCGATCTCGACCATCGGAGTCAGATTCACGTCGTAGCTGCCATCGAACAGGTATCGGCCGAACAGATTGCAAATCGCGAACGCCTGCGGCAGCCCGACGCTCGACCAAAAGAGATCGACGAATTCCTCGTGATCCCGCGTCTTCGGCTGCACCTGATTGTCGTGGTGCATGATCAGACCCCGACCGGCCGCATCGACAATCGCCCACATCGTCCGCTGCGGAGCAGACCGCGTGGCGAGGTCCAACTGCAATGGAGCGTGCGTCCCCGCAAGTTGCTCGCACAGCCGAGCGATCACCGGCAGATGCGACTCAAACCGGTGATCGCACCGCGCCTCATCAAAATCAAAACTCAAAGCGGTCCGATGCACATAGTCGCGATCCCGATCCGCTTCCGCCTGATGATCCAACATTTCCAACTCGGTCTGATTCAATCCCATCGTCTTCAATTCCATTGTCCTGTTGATTCCACATTCGGCTGCCACATCCCGAAGCGGCGTCGGAACTGTTTCTGCGTGAAGCGCACTCCGCCGCGTAAGGTGCGGCATCCGAACTTCGTCTCGATCTACGAATTCGGGTATGAGAACGGCCAAATCTACATAGCCGTCAGCTTGGTGAGCCTGTCGGTGATGCGGAATTCCATGCAATCAGCTTGTCGTGGTAATGGGCTGCGGAAAGTCGTGATTCTATTCTCGCCAGTCCTGACCCGGCATGATTCTGCACATGAATTCATCGAAGAGCGGAACCGTAAAAGCCGTATCACCGTGGTTGGGGCTCCATACCATTCCCTTCGCGATCAAGTTGTTTCGTGTCGGCCCCAACGCAGTCACTTTGCGTTTCAGTTCATCAGCAATGTCACCCGAACGGTGCGGGCCGGGACCGAGTTCGGCCATGGCTCGCAGATATTTTTTCTCTGCGGGCGTGAGTCGATCGAATCGGACACGGAAAAAACTTTCATCGAGCGCTGCAATAGCGGCCTTCGAGCCTCGTTCAACATCTTCGCGGGTGATTGGCGATTCATCGGCCGTATCCCACGCATGTTTTCCCCACTCCTGCAAGAAGTAGGGATATCTTTGGGTCTCTTGGAGGATCAGCTCCAAGGCATCGTCGTCGATCGACACGTCCTCAGCGGATGCCGGTTTGGCAATCGCGATTTTGGCCGCAGCGGAAGTGAGTGGTCCGACTTCAGGAAAGTCAAACAGCCGCTCTGCGTAGGACTTGGCTTTTCCCATCCGCCCCCGAAGCTGAGGCAATCCAGCTCCGACTAAAACTACCGGAAGCTGACGTTGTGCAACGCGATGCAGCGCTGTGATGAGCGAGGCCAACTCCACTTCCGCCACGTACTGAAGTTCGTCAATGAACACGACCAGTGACGTGCCAGCTTTTTTCGCAGCATCGCCAGCGGCTTCGAGTAACGCCTGCAAATCATGCTCAAGATCACCGTTATCGGCGAGTCCTGGCTCTGCCTCGAAATCGAGACCAACCTCGATGTCGTCATATTTGAGCTTGAGTGCCTTGGCGAAGCCGGCAAGTCCTCTGAGGGCGCGCTGAGCTAAATCTTTCGCCAACTCGTTCCGAGATAGACGCAGCATTGCTTGGCGCAACTGCGGAGCCAATAGGGCAGGCAGTGACCGGCTCTCCGGCGCTTCGATGCGCATGGTATGGATGCCTTCTGCTTCCGCGTCGTTGCGCATGCGATCCAGCAACACTGTTTTGCCGACACCGCGAAGACCGACCATCAGAATGCTTTTCGCAGGTAACCCCCGACGGACTCGCTCCACGGCGATGCGTACGGTCTCGCGCAGCTCATCGCGGCCAGCGAGTTCGGGAGGAGGAGTCCAGCGAGTTCGGGAGGAGGAGTCCCAGCGCCCGGTGCAAATGGATTGGTGATTGGATTCATGGAAGATGTTTTATTTCAAAGTTACTCGAATTACAAGTAAATCGTAACTTTCGTAAGTTGCAACAATATCGATTGGCGATCATGTGATTTGGCTCATCCGATGTTTCGGGGTGGTTGCTCAAGCTGGCTGGAAAAGGCACTGATACACAGGTGATTTCCGCTTAAAAAATGCCAGAACCTTCGGCCTCACCCGGAACGCCAGCGAGCCTCGGCGAAAGCTGTGTGAGTAACGGAGTCGGTTACAGACCCGACCCCCTCAGAACACATCTTCGATCGCTCGGCCGGCTTGGATGCGGTGGGGGCGGTTGAGGGAGTCGTGCAGGACGGAGTCGTGAGGGACTCCCAGCGCGTGGTACATCGTGGCGACGAGGTCGTGCGGGGAGGTCGGTTTGTCGGCGGGGTAGGCGGCGTGGCGGTCGCTCGCGCCATAGACCTGTCCGCCGCAAATGCCGCCTCCCGCCATGAGGCCGCTGTAGCAACGCGGGTGATGGTCGCGGCCAGTGGAACCGTTGATGACCGGGCCGCGGCCGAACTCACCGACCCAGACGATCAGGGTTTCATCGAGCCGTCCGGTGCGAGACAGGTCTTCCAGCAGGGCGGTCAGTGCGCGATCGGCGGGTGGGCAGAGGTCGTTCTTCAGGCGGTTGAAGTTGTTGCCGTGCGTGTCCCAAAAGTTGTGGCCATCGTTATGCCAGTTGACCGAGACGAGAGGCACGTCGTGTTCGATCAGCCGTCGCGCCAGCAGGACGCACTGACCGTGAATGTTCCGGCCGTAGCGGTCTCGCGTCTCGGGCGTCTCTTGCGCGAGATCGAACGCGCCGCGCACGGTCGCCGATGTGAGTAGCCCGAACGCGCGTTGCTGTAACGAGTCGAGTTGGTTCAACGAGCCAAGCTGTTCGCTCGCGCGGCGTTGATGGTCGAGCGACTGCAATAGCTCGCGGCGATGCTGCAACCGGTCGGGCGATTGGCCGTCGATCAAAGCCAGCGCGGGAACTTTCCAGCCGGCGGCGTTCGGATCGCCCATCGCCAGGAACGGATCGTATTGTCGTCCGAGCCAACCGCCGTGCTGACCGGGTGCCATGCCGCCGGGAGCGGCCGGATGAAACGCCAACCATGGCATCGTGACGAACGACGGCATCGCGGATGTAGCGGGCCGAAGCTTCGACATCACGCTGCCAATGTGAGGCGTATCGCGTTCGCTGGGCGGTTCGTTGTCGCTGAAGTTCACCGGAGGAAGATGTCCGGTGAGGATCGTGTGTCCGCTCGAAAGATGAGCGGGATCGTCGTGATTGAGCGACCGCAGGACCGCCAGCTTGTCGGCCTGTCGCGCGAGACTCGGGAACAACTCGGACAACTCGATGCCGGGAACGTTGGTCGCGATCGGCTTGAACGGCCCGCGAATCGTATCGGGGGCGAGTGGCTTCGGATCGAACGTGTCGAGCTGACTTGGCCCGCCCCACATGAACATCAAGATGCACTGCTTCGCGCGGCCAAAGCCGCGTTGCGCGAGCGGCGTTTCGCCCGACGTACCACTCGCCGCGCTCAGCAACGTCGGCAAGTTCAACCCCGCGACGCCCAACGCTCCCGCCTGCAACAGCATGTTGCGGCGAGGCAGGAACGGCGAGTGGTGGATCGGATCGAGCGGCATCTCAGTCTCCTTGATGTCTCGTCGGCAGGCATCATTTCGTCGGCCCAAGTCATTTCATCGACCGACGCGGATCGATTCTTTCGGATGTCCCGCAGCGGCGTCAACCGCAGTGTGCGAGCGAGACAGGCTGTATCGTCCCGACTCCCTCGCTCACGCTTCGGGTTGGTGTCTTGGATCTCTACTTCGCGGGGAGTACTCCGATCTTCAAACTGGTGGGATGCGCCGAGGACCGGAAGACTCGATGCGTCGCCTTTTGAAAGTCATCGGTCTTGGCGAAGTAGATGTTCGGGACATAGGTCTGAGGATTGCGATCGACGAGCGGGAACCAGGTGCTTTGAATTTGCACCATGAGGCGATGCCCCTTTTGAAAGCGGTGCAGTACGTCGAGCAATTCAAAGCGGACGCGCGTCGGTTCACCGGGAGTGAACGGTTCCGGCTTCGCGTAGTCCTTGCGGAAGCGACCGCGAAAGACCTCGCTGCGGATCAGCATTTGATATCCGGCGAGCGGCGTGGTTTCGGGAGCATCGGGGCGGACATCGATCAGCTTCACGATCCAGTCTGCGTCGGTCCCGGTTGTGGAGACCCACAGGTCGGCTTCAATCGGCCCGGCCAGCACGGTCTCTTCCGTGAAGACTTCGGTCTGATACGTCAGCACGTCGGATCGGCGCGAGGCGAAGCGTTGGTCATCGACCATGTACTCGATCGTCATCTTCGGCGTGATGATCTCGCAGTACGGGACCGGCTTGTTCGGATCGCTGACGAACTCGTCGAAGTAGCCCTCACGCTCTGCGTGAGGAGTTGCCGGTTTCGTAACCGGCGTGGTTTGTGGAGTCGTGGCGTCTTTCTGTGAACGGCTTTCCTCACGTGGAACGTGAGGGCTACTTTCAGGAGCGGTCCACTTCAAACTGCCTCCCTCGTGCAGGAAGAGGTGCTTGGTCTCAGTCTTCTTCGGTGGCCAGTGGTCGAAGGTCCTCCAAGCGTTGGAACCGGTCTCGAACACGATCGCTTCGGCGGGCGCGGGGACATCTTTGTCCTTGAGGTACTTCTCGAAGAACGGCAGCTCGATCTCGGCGCGATAGAACGCGGCGGTCTTCGAGCCGAACGAGACGTTGCCCAGTTTGTCACCGTCCACCGAAGCCCAGCCGCCGTGATGCCACGGCCCGACGACCAGCACGCTCTTGACCTTGGGGTTCTGCCGTTCGATCGAGTGATATGTCTTGAACGAACCGTAGAGGTCCTCGGCGTCGTACCACCCGGTGACGGTCATCACGGCCGGTGCGACGTTCTTCAGGTGCGGGATCAGGGCACGCTCCTGCCAGAACTCATCGCGATTCGGGTGGAGCATCATCTCCTGCCAGAATGGGATCGTCCCCTTCAGGTAGAGCTTGTCGATGTTCTCGACGGAGCCAGCCTCCAAGAACATCTTGTATCCGTCGGGCGTGGGGTAGATGTACGGCTTCGTCGGTTCGGTCGTCGGCTTGGGACGCTCCGTCGCATTGCCGGTCAGCCACTTGAAGGCATGGGCCAGAAAGAACGAACCGTGATGCAGGAAGTCATCGAAGTACCAGTCGCCGACGGGAGCCTGCGGCGAGACCGCCTTCAGCGCGGGGTGCGCGTCGATCATTCCGGCCGCCGCATAGAAGCCGGGGTACGAGATGCCATACAGGCCGACTCGCCCGTTGTGACTCGGCACGTTCTTCAACAGCCAGTCGATCGTGTCGTAGGTGTCGGAACTTTCGTCCACGTCGGTGGGCTTCGTTTTGTTCGGCAGATGGGGCGTGACCTGTTTGAACTCCCCCTCCGACGCGAACCGCCCGCGCACGTCCTGATTGACGAAGATGTAACCCGCTTTGATGAACAGTTCGCTCGGGCCGAGCTTCGCCGGGTACTTGTCCTCGCCATACGGCCCGACGTTGTACGGCGTCCGCTTCATCAGCATCGGGTACGTTTTGGTCGAGTCATTCGGGACGAACACCGAAGTCATCAGCTTCACGCCGTCGCGCATCGGCACCATGTACTCGTGCTTGGTGTAGTGGAGCCGGATGTAACTTTCCGGCTGCTGGATTTCTTGGGCGATCGCGAGACGTGAGCCTCCCGCAGCGACCAACCACAAACTCAACACCAGTGCTGCCCGAATGACGTTTTGCATGAACGAGTGCCTCTTGGAAATTGTTACGCGGACACAACCAACGGTGATTCGCAGCCGCCTTATACCTGACACGGACTTTGTTGAGGCGTCACCTCGTTTCGAGGCTTCGTGAGCGGGCCGGTTTTCGTGCGCATCACCGTCAGGCTGAGCTATGTTTCAGACTGGAACAGCGTACGCAGCGACGCGGACGGTCGTGGTGCGCGCGGATCGTATCGACTGTGCCCGTCGTATCGAGGATCAACGACTCTCATTCATGAACCTCCGACCATCTTCCATCGTGACTCGATCGCCGCACGCCGCGTTTCCGCGCGCGACCGCCGCTGGTTTCACACTCGTGGAACTGGTGATCGTCGTGCTAGTGATCAGCATTCTCGTGGCGGTGGCGGCTCCGCGCGCGGCGCAAATTAGCAAGCAGGCGAAGATCAACGCGACATTGGCGGAGGCTCGCAAATACCAAGATGCGGCGATGATCTTCCTCAACAAAAATGGCCGCTATCCCAACGATGCCAGCCATGGCGTCTATCCGTCCGACTTCATCGGATATGTCCCCCAATACAACTTTGACGCCCGTCCCGCTCTCGGGGGACTCTGGGATTGGAACGGGCCGGGAACATCGATGCCGCACTACGGGATTGCTGTCCGCATCCTTTCAACCGACACCACAACCATTGCGCTGTTTCAGGAAATCGACAACCAAGCGGACGATGGGAACCTTGCGACTGGTTCCATCCAGAAAGTCGTGAACGGTGCGGGCGAGTTCGTCCAATTCGTGCTGGAAACTCGCTAGGCCATTTCGCTCTAGCGGACTGCTTCGAGTGGATAGTGAGCAGTGGATGGTGGATAGTAATAGCTGTTGTTCGAGTTCCCGCTACCCACTCACTACCGTACGTCATGCCCTCCATCGTCCTGGCCACTCTGAACGCGAAGTACCCGCACTGTGCGTTCGGGCTGCGCTATCTGCTGGCCAACATGGGCGAGTTGCGGGACGAGACCGCTCTGCTGGAGTTCACGATCAACCAGCAGACGCTGGAGATTTTGGACGCGATCCTGGCGCAGCGACCGTGCATTGTGGGACTCGGCGTTTACATCTGGAACGTCGATGAGACGACTCGACTGGTGGCCGATCTGAAGCGGGTCGCTCCCGAGGTGATCGTGGTCCTCGGCGGACCCGAAGTCAGTTACGAGACCGATCAGCAGGAGCTCGCGCGGCTCGCCGATTACGTCATCACCGGCGAGGCCGATCTGGCGTTCGCGGCGCTGTGCCGAGAGTTGCTTACTCCCCTCGCCCCGGCTCTGCGGGGAGAGGGGCCGGGGGTGAGGGGTTCTTCTCTTGGCACCTCGCACTCGGTTTCTTTGTTGGTAAGCCGAACAACGAACGAAGCCCCCCTCACGCTAGCCCTCTCCCCGCAAGGCCGAGGCGAGGGGACAAAGCCGCGCATCATCCACGCGCCGGTCCCGATCCTGACCGACCTCACGCTTCCCTACGACCTCTACTCGGACGACGACCTCGCGCACCGCGTGATCTACGTCGAAGCGTCACGCGGCTGTCCGTTCACGTGCGAGTTCTGCCTGTCGGCACTCGACATTCCGGTGAGACAGTTCCCGCTCGACGAGTTTCTGGCGGCGATGGACCAGCTCTTGAAACGAGGCACAAAGTGCTTCAAGTTTGTGGACCGGACGTTCAACCTCAACCTGCGAGTCAGCCGCGCGATCCTCGACTTCTTTCTCCAACGCTATCAGCCGGGAATGTTCCTCCACTTTGAACTGATCCCCGACCGGTTGCCCGACTCGCTGAAGGAGTTGATCGTCCAGTTCCCTCCCGGCGCGTTGCAGTTCGAGGTCGGCATCCAGACGTTCAACGACGACGTTTCCAACCTCATCAGCCGTCATCAGGACAACGCCCTCGTCGAACAGAACCTGTCGTGGCTGAGAGACCACACGTCGGTTCACGTTCACGCCGATCTGATTGTCGGTCTGCCGGGCGAATCGCTCGACAGCTTCGCGGCCGGGTTCGATCGGCTGGTGAGGCTCAGGCCGCACGAGATCCAAGTCGGCATTCTCAAACGCCTGCGCGGCACGCCGATCGTCCGACATGACGCCGAGTGGCAGATGGTCTACAGCCCGCATCCGCCCTACGAAGTCCTCCAAACGAAACTGCTCGACTTCGCCACGATCCAAGAACTCCGCCGCTTCGCCAAGCTGTGGGACACGATCGCCAACAGTGGCAACTTTGTGGAGACGGTGCCGATGGTGTGGGATGGAATCGGGGGGCAGGAGGCAGGGGGCAGCCAAGAAGGCTTCTTGGGCGTCAGCCCCTCGTCCACCTTTCTGAGCGGGGGACGTAAGTCCCCTGGTTCCTCGACGGTTCACGAGCCATCCCCCTTCTCCGAGTTCCGCCATCTCGCAGCATGGCTCTTCGCACAAGCCGGCCAAGCGCACGGCATCGCCCTCAGCCGGTTGGTCGAGTTGCTATTCGAGTACCTCACGACCGAACGGGGCCTCGCGCAGGAACCCGTTGCCGCCGCGCTGTGGCGCGACTATCAACGCGGCGGTCGCAGCGACAAGCCTCACTGCCTGAGACCCTTCCTCACCGAGTCGCCTTCCGCGACCAACGTCTCGGCAGATCGAGGCGGCAGCGGTCCCAAGCGGCAAGGTCGCCATCATCCTGAGGCGGTCACTCGGTGAGGCGGGAGGAGGTCGCCAACGAAAGCGATGCGACTCGTTCTGGTGCCCTTCGGAGCGGGGTGGCGTTAGCCCAATGGCACTCACTTTGGGGTGTAGCTGAAGTCGTAAGACTTCAGAGGATCATCAAAGCCGGCTGAATTCTCACGAATTCAGCTACGTCGCACTGAACGTCCATTTGAAAATCGCTCAAAGTGAGTGCCAGTGGGCTGACGCCCAAGAGTCGCGCTGGCGTTGCACGTGCGATCAGTCGCCAACACGAACTGGCGCATCGCGCAGACGGTCGAGGCCGAGCAGGAAGAGGTCACGCACCGCACGCAGCATCTCGCGCAGGTTGATCTTCGATTGGCCGACGATTCGGTCTTCAAACGTGATCGGTGTTTCGACCATGCGGCAGCCGACTCGCGCGCAGCGGTAGAGCATCTCTTCTTGAAACGCATAGCCGCGCGATCGAAAGCGGGCGAAGTCGATCTCGCGCAACTTGGCGATCCGGTAGCAACGGAAGGCTCCGCTGCAATCGCGTGCCTTCAGTCCGAGCAGCACGCGCGAATAGACGTTGATCCCCTGACTCATCACATGCCGCTTGAAACTCCAGCCGACGATCTCACCGCCGGGGACGTACCTCGAACCAATCGCCACGTCGGCCGACCGCATCGCACCGAAGACCGCCGCCAAGTGACGCGGGTGGTGGCTGAAGTCGGCATCCATGTTGAGGACAAAGTCGTAGCCGTGTTCGATCGCCCAGCGAAACCCTGCCAGCGTGGCGGCACCGAGTCCCGCCTTCTGCGTGCGCAACAGCAGCTTCGCGCGCGCGTCGTCTCGACCCAGTGTTCGCACCACATCGGCCGTCCCGTCGGGCGAACTGTCATCGACGACCAACACGTCCGCCTGCGGTAGCGCATCCAAGATAAGCGGGATCAACCGCGCGATGTTCTCACGCTCGTTGTACGTGCAAACCGTCACCACGAGCCGATTCAATGGGGTCTCGGGTTGCGACGGATCAGACGACATGCAGGACTCCAAGCGGGGGATGAGGACAGGCAGGGTTCAAGGAGCCGAATCGACTGCGGGGGGAGTTGCCTCGTTCGACAACGGCGGCAGAGTCGGCGTCGGCTCGTCGGGCACCGGTGCGGGCGGGAGGTCGCGTTCGGATGGAGCGACGCCAACTCCTGCGGGAGCCGGTGGCAGCGGGGGTAACGGCGGGAGTTCAAACTCACTCGGCGCGGGCTTCGGTCTCGCAGACTCGGGCTGTTCCACTGGCAACGACAAGTAAGCCGCGATGTGATCGACCGATCTCTCGCCCAGACTCGCCATGCGCTGAGCCGCCTCGAAGACCTCGCGGCCGCGCGTGTCGTCTTCAAAGTGCAGCAGGACTCCGAACAGGAACAGGCGATCAGGATCGCGGATGTCTTCGCGCAGCCAATCGGCCACCTTGTGCATCAGAGAAGTTCGCATGATCTGACTGTGCGGGCCGAAGACCGTCACGAGCTTGGCTCCCGTTTGAGGCAGAGTCGGGTCCAAGAACACGCCCCGTTTGAACTCGCGCACCGCCGATCCATAGTGCTGCAGCGCGGCGAACACGAAGCCGAGTCGATAGTGAGCCTCGGCCCGATCCGGCGCGACATCCACCGCCGCGCGGTAGTCGATGTAAGCCTGCGCCCAAAGTTGCTTCCGCATCTTCTCGTCACCGATCGACTGCCGTTCCAAACTCCGCAACTTCGCACTGGTACTCGACTCCGTGACGGCGACTTGCGAGGGATCGAACTTCACCGCGACGGGCTGCGCGAGGCCGAGTCCATCGGCAAAGTCGGGCTGAACGGGAGTCGATGCCGCACCCCGTCGCAACGAGCCGCTGAGTGGAGCCAAGTTCGGGCTGAACGCGCCGGGATGGGTCAGCGTGCCCAAGCCCGAGATGTACGGGCCGGGAGCGGTGATACTCACTGGAGCCACGACTACGACCGACGCGAACGGATACGAAACCCCTCCATAGCCGAAGACCGGTGGTCCCCACGGTCCCGCGTACCCGTGGTGATGACTGTGACCGTACGGCGAAGCCCCCGACCATCCCGAGACCGAATGCGTCCCGCGAAACGATCCGCTGGTTGATGACGGCCCGCCGGTAGTCTGTCCCCCATAACCATGCCACGGTCGGCCGTACTGCCGCTGGTATTGGTACTCCGCCTGCGTTGGTCCATACGGTTGGCCGGTCGAACCGTAAACCGTCGGGTAAGACGACTGAGCCTCTCCGCGCGAGGCGACTCCCATCAAACACAGCCCACCCACAGCAATGACCAGAATGCGGAACATGATGCGGTCGCCCCTGATGTCTATCGAACGGGAAGTTTTAGAAAAGCGAGATCGCGAAGGAGAGTCCTCAAGCGGCCGCATTATTGGCCTCGCGGAAAACAGGGTCAACAGGCTCGGCGGACGACGCCGGGCGCGGCTTGTGGTCTCAGTGGTCTTCTCCGGTCCCCTCGCCCCGGCTTTGCGGAGAGAGGGTTAGGGTGAGGGGCCTTCTGATCTCGATTTGAATCAGGCCCAAAAAAACATTGAATCAGGCCCAAAAAACACAGTGAAGCAGGGGCCTCGCAAAGGTCGCCCCGTCGCTCCGCGACAGGAGGCGCGAGGAACCAAAACGTCGATCCGTCGAGTCACCTCAAACCAACGCAACACGCCTGCCTGCGATCTCGCTTCCTGTCGCGGAGCGACAGGGCTACCACCCAATTCGTTCGCCGCCCGCCGTCATTTCTTGTCAGCCAACTTCGGCCCGACGATCTTGAACGTCTGCCCTTCATACGACGACTTGGCGAGTCGCACGGTGCCGATGCTGTACTCGACCCGCAACCGTTTGAAGACCCCCGACGCCGGGTCGCCGAACTGATCGTTCGACACTTCAACCTCCACGCCGTTGTCCTTCAGCCGCCCCTTCAAGTCCTGAGTCACATCATTCACCGCGTCCCCGGCAATGTCACCATAGACCGCCTTGTGAATGACCAGCGCCCCTTCCAACTTGGGAACCGGGATCAGCAGCGTCTCCCCCTCGACCACGCTGACCTCGGACTCCACCGCCCCGATCTTGAACTTCACCTTCAACGTCTTGGAAGCCTGTTCCGCCGGATCACCAAACAACTCGTTGCTCACCTCCAACGAAACCTTCCCCTCCCGCACCGCCCCCGCCACCTTCTTTGTGACATCCACCACCCGCGCCGCATCCACCTTCGCACCGTCCTTCCCCAAGTCCCCATAAACCGCACTGACAATCACCGGAGAGGCATCTTCTGCCCCACCCACCGCCGACACGAACAACACCAAACTGACTGCCAACACTGCACGAATCATGATTCCTACTTTCATTCGACGTGAGTAAAGAACACAACGGAGGACACCTTGCCGTCCTCATTGTTTTTCGGCACTCAGGCACTCTCATAAGGATGGGCGGAGACCCCCAATACCGTACTCATAATATGCGAACACCACACCGCTCCAAATACTGGGCTGTCGCGTCGAACAGAGCAGGATCGCGCGTAATATCGGCCGGATCGCCGCGCGGAATCCAAAGGACCATCCCTTCGCGAGCGCGTGTCATGAGAACGCGATATTTGTTCGTCATGAATTGACGGGTCTTCACGTTCTTGACCTGTTGCCACTTTGCCCCCTTGAGTTGTCGAAACAGCCAGCCGTCGGCTGTTCGGACGAAATCACCACCCCAGCAGACGCCGGCGAAATCGACCTCCAGACCCTGACATTCAAACTCAGTTGCTGCCACTTCGAGCCGGTTTGAAGATCGAATGTCATCAAGTGGAGCGAGAAACCATTCCTCGAATGGGAAGCCGTTGCGAAAGTCCGATGAGACTTCGATTCCATCAGCTCGTAGTCGAAGTGCGCCGGAACTTGCCAGCAGGCCGCACCTTCGCAGCCCACGTGTTTGAGTCGATAACCAAGTCCGAGCGGCTTCCAACGACCGAGTCAGCACGATTGGAAACGATGTGACTTGCGCTGCAATCTTCGCTGCATCATCGGCCTCACCGGCAACGACTGCGTTGACCCACTCCGCAACAGCCTCGGCTCTAAACGAGCGGACTGACACAGGAAGGTGCATCAGCGGTTGAACTTCAACATCAATGCCTGCGCTCAAGCCTTCCGAAAAGAGGCTGCTCCCCGATGTTGCTTCACCGCCGCTGATCGCTTCTGGCGAAGCGATCACTCGCCAGTGCGGAAAATGTTGGCGAATGGTCCGCCCCCATTCTGCCAACCCAGCTTCTCCGTCATGTATCTCTTGACCACCACCGACGAGTGCAACGATGACTCCCCAGTCTGGAAACCGATCCATGATGTCGAGCATCTGACCCGGCTCCGACAAATTCTCGACCAGTGTTTCGATTTCGGAGGCCAACGCTCGCTGCCTCGCTTTTTTGAATACTTTGTTCGCATCCCATGCCCGTTGAGCTTCGTCAAAAATGACGACGCGTTCCGGTGGCAACTTGTCTCGACGGCGGTGTTCCTTGAGAAATCCATGCACGTTCTGAATGTGAGATTGAACTCGACGAAGCAAATCGGCACGAGTCCCCATCGCGCGGCCGCGATAGTCGCGCACAAGAGCTTGAGTCACGATCTTCACCAATGGCCCGTTGCCAGTCAGGAACGTCGCCGCGGGACTGTCGCCCGCTGAGATATCTGGATGATGGACCACGTTGAGGCCCGCAAGCGTTTTCCCCGCTCCGGGAACTCCAGTCACAAAACAGATTATTTTCTGGGTATCCCGTTGTGCGCGAGCAATCGACTCGACGATCAAATCCGTGGTGGCAGTCAGATTGTGAACGTCAGCGTGCGAATGTGAGAGATCACGAATACTCTGACCAGAGTAGAGCATTCTCGCCGCCTCAATGATGTTGGGAACGGGCTTGTAAGCCGAATCGTCCCAACCAGCGACATTCAGCTGCGCTTCGTCGAGCCAACATGTGTTGTCCCGAAGGTACAGGAGAATCAAGTCGCAGAGTGAAGCATCCCCAATGGCAATCGGGGGCCAAACAACGTCCTCGTTCACGTATGTCACGGGGAGTTGATGTTCAGCGGCACGACGACAGATGGCGATGGGAACCAACACACGGTCATGGCTCGCGCTGTGAAAATCGCGAAGCTCCAGAGCGTAGTCCTCTGCTTGAGTCTTCGCCGCCGCTTCACGGCCAGTGTCTCCTGTTTTGAACTCCAGAACGAAGACCGACGACCGTATCAACAGTACGGCATCGATTCGCTTGTTCCTCCGTGGAATGTCGTATTCGAGCAAGAGTCCCCATCCACTCGCAGACGGTATTTCTGCGACGAGCTTGGTGAGTTCTCCCCGAAGGACACTGATCGTTCGTTCCCACGAGATGATGGTTGTCGCGAGGAGGTTAGAAAACGAATTGCCTATCCCTTGAGATAGAACCCCGACGACATCAGATGTCTGCGTTTCGATGAATTGTGCGACGGTTGTACGAAACAAAGCTGCCACGAGGAGAAACCTTTACGCTTGGATCCCCGTACACAGCTTGGCAATCGTCGTCTCCAATGCTTCAGCAACCTTGAGCAGACTCAGCACGCTCGGGTTCCGCACACCGCGTTCAATGCCGCTGATGTAAGTGGGGTCGAGCTCTGCAAGGTCCGCGAGACGTTCTTGTGTCAGCCCAAGCTCTGATCTTCTGTTACGGACGTTTTGTCCGAGAAGGGTCAAAGAATTGTGTTCGTGAAGCATGCAGGCATTGCACGAACACTGGACCCAGCAGTCTATGGACTATGAGTCAAGTTCGGTTTGTAGTACCATTTGCCTTTTCGATCCCTTTGACAGAGATGGAACGCCATGCGGGAGTTCGTCATTAAACTCAAGTCGATGCATGTCGGACAGATTCTGGATGGTCTCAGAATCAGGGCCGAGTCGTGGCGAAACACGGAAATCTACATGCGCGACGGCTATCACCCTGACGACAGCTTCATCTGTGAAGAATGCACTTCGGAATACGAAGCCGAGCAGATTGCCGAACTGTATGAGTCCATCATTGCGGCCATCGAAGAGCAGGTCGCGAACCAAGGAGGTTGGTCTGGAGAAGGGCAGACGAAAAGGTATGCGCCGGAACGCGAAGGAGGTTGACCTATGACGAACGAATACTCAGGCGACTCGATTGATTTGCGAAGTGACGATCAGAAGGTCTACTACATCGTTGCTGACTCCGAGGGCATTTGGATGACCGAAACACCAGACGACGAAGACGAGATTCTGTTTGAAACCGCAGACCTGTTTACTGCGGAACAAGTGCTGTGTTGTGAAGTCTCGCGTTGCGATTGAACGTGAGTCTGAATTGTGGGCATGGCTCACTCAACAGGCGGGCTGTGCGGGCTGTGTTTCAAGGACATCCCGATGGCTGATGTCTTCACCAAAGCCAAACGCTCCGAGGTCATGTCGCGGGTTCGTTCGCGGGGGAATCGTTCGACCGAGTTGAAGGATGATCGCGATCTTTCGCTCGTATGGGATCAGCGGGTGGCGGAGGAATCGGCCGGTGTTTGGGCGGCCCGATTTTGTGTTTCCGGTCGGGCGCGTCGCGGTGTTTGTCGATGGCTGCTTCTGGCATGGGTGTCCTTGGCACTACACCGCTCCCGCCAATCATGCGGCCTTCTGGCGGAAGAAGTTCGAGGCCAACAAGCGGCGTGATCGGCTGGTGACGCGGACTTTGAAGCGGCTGGGCTGGCGCGTGGTGCGGGTTTGGGAGCATGCGCTGAGCGGAGATGCGAGCCGCGTGGCGGCTCGCGTGATGGCGGCGCTGGCCTCAATCGGGTAATTCGCTTCGTCTCATCCGGGCAGATACCTCGCACGGCCAAGAATGAGATGTTCGAGGCGAGCCATGTGCCGTCAGGCCACGGGTTTCCTCCTCGAAGTCAAGAACCCGCGGCCTGACGGCACGCGGCTCGCCAAAGTCTCATCTTGGGCCACGAGAGGTATAACAGCCTGTTGAAAAAGGGAGGGCGAGGCTCCCGCCGAGCCGCAAGAAACAAGTGATATTCCACACACAGGCGGCTCGGCAGGAGCCTC
>JAYTQJ010000575.1:0-7514 GCA_043746775.1 Schlesneria sp. | reverse complement strand
CTGACGCCGCCCGGCTCACCTGAATCCTACGTTTGTCGGATAACGTCGGCTTTTCCCTCCATCACCGAGGTTTGGCCGGTGCAAAGCGTCAACCCGGCGGTTATCTTTCGCCACGCTGGGCCACAATGACTGAATGTCTCTTCGGGGCTGAGAGCGGTGTTGTTCGCGACACGCTTCTCGCGCCAAGTAGAGGCCGAGTTCGTGGTTGTCCAACGAGGCGGTGTGTGACAGATGGGGCAGCAAAGCAGTACTGCGATTCAGCGGAGTCTTCGCGTCGATGCGTTGTGTCGGCAGTTTGAGACCGAGTGGACTCACGATCACCGAGCCTCGCTGGAGGGGTATTACGATCGAGCGGAACCGAGTGATCGGGCGGATATCTTGCCCGAGCTGGTCGCCATCGAAGTGGAACTGCTGTTTCGAGCCGGGGAGACGCCCGCGCTCCAGCAGTACCAAGCCCGCTTTCCGGACGAGGCCGTTCGGATTGCGGAAGTCTTCTCGGAAGTCGTCGATGACTTCACGAGCCAATGGCGCAGCGCGGGCCGGGTCACCATTCCCGAGAACTTGGGCGACTATCGCATCGTGCGCGAGATCGGTCGCGGTGCGATGGGCGTCGTTTATGAGGCCGAGCAGCGATCACTCAAGCGGCAAGTCGCGCTCAAAGTGTTGCCAGCCGCTCTCGGCTTGAGTGTCTCGCGGCTGAAGCGGTTTCACCGTGAGGCACATGCGGTCGCGCGGTTGCACCATAGCCACATCGTGGACATTTACGGTACAGGCGAGCAGGACGGGATCAATTACTTCGCCATGCAATACATTGAGGGACAGCCTCTCAGCCACTTGCTGGACGAATCGAATTCTGAGGCGAACATTTCCTCCTCGGCACTTCTGGGACGGGCGCGGGCCGTCGCAAAGATTGGTGTTCAAATTGGACAGGCTCTGCACTACGCCCACGAACGGGGCGTACTGCATCGTGACGTGAAGCCCGCCAATATTTTGCTCGATCAACGTGACAACGCCTGGTTGACGGACTTCGGTCTGGCCAAGCTGAAGCAATCAGAGGACGAGAGCTTGTCGCGCGATGGCGACGTGGTCGGAACGCTGCGTTACATCGCCCCCGAGTCGGTTCGCGGTCAGGTGGACGAACGAAGTGACATCTACAGCTTTGGTCTGACGCTGTACGAGTTGATCTCACACCGACCGGCCTTTACCGCGAAAGACATCTCGGAGAGTTTGCAGTCGCTGGCCGTGCGCGAGCCGGAGCCGCTCGATCGCCGGCGTCCCGGCGTGCCGCGCGATCTGGTGACGATCATTCACAAGGCCCTCGACCGCGAACCGCGTGCGCGCTACCAGTCCGCCGATGCGATGGCGGATGACTTGCAGCGGTTCCTAGACAACGAGCCGATCCTCGCCCGGCCGCTCGGTCTGAAAGAACGATTCACGCGCTGGTCCGAACGCAACCGGGAACTTGCGACTGCACTGGCGGCGGTGGCCGTGATGCTGGTGGTTGGCATCGTCGGTTCCACGTACGCGGCACTGCATTTTCAGTCGCAGGAAAAACAGCAACGCGCGCTGACCAAGGCCAACGCCGACGCCGTCCTCGTCAACGTGAAAGCCGCCGAACAGAACTCCGAACTGGCGCGGGAGGTGGCTCGCGAGCATGGTGCCACGCAGGCCGCATTGAAGCTGGCGAACGCGACGACCGCTGATATGTACGCGGCCTACGGCCTGCACTCCGCCGAGGACGCCAATGACCGCGAAGCCGTCCTGTGGTTTGCTCACGCGCTGCTGAAGTCCAAAGACGATCCGGAACGTCTCCGCGCCAATCGCCTGCGTTTCCAAACGTGGTCCCGTCAGATCAGCCGTCCAATTGCGGTCGTTCAGAGTCCTCGCCAAGCCGGTCGCCTGACGTTTCACCCGAGCAACCGATTCCTCCTTTCTCAGTCTTTCCGAACTGCGAACTACGATGTCTTAATGGACGTGTCGGCCAACTCGATCCTCGGTGAACTGTGGGCGGTGGACTGGACGCCCGATGGGCAAGTCATCGCGTTTGCGACAGAGCAGACCATTCGTATCGCCGACTTTCCGTCATTTGCGGATCGTTTGGTCATCCCCTTGGAAGAGCGTGCCCGCTTGGTCGCGTTCGACCCTTTGGCCGAGCGGCTGGCCGTGGCCTGTGAGCGGTCGGTTCGTATGTTCAATCCGCTGTCCGGAGCGACATTCAGCCCCGAGTGGAAACTGTCCGACCCTCCGATCCATCTGGCGTTCAGCCCCGATGGCAAGTGGCTGTTGGTCGTGACGGACAAGAATCGGTTGCTCGTCTACCGAACAGATCAGACGGAATCAGAGCCGTGGATCAGCGACACGCATCATTCGGAGAATTTGGGGTGGACGCATCTCTGGCCGCAGTTCACGCGAGAGAGCTTGGCCTTGTTGGCGGTTCAAGAGCCTTCACGCTTGGTCGCATGGGACTTGAGTACGCGACAGATCGGGTTCGTTGTCCGTGAAGGTGCCTTCACGTCCGGTTACCTCGTTCGCAGCCCGAGCGACAACATCTTTTCAAAAGGTGGTTTTCCTCAGTGCGAGCTCCTCTTTCTGCCGCAACTGAGTCGTGCCGAGTTGCCTACTGGAGACACGACTGACGCCCCGCAGGGCAGCGGCTCGCGAAGTTTGACCCTCACTCCCTCGGGACGCGAACCGTGGACTCCGCCGCGCCAATTCGGTTCTCTGACAGCCGCCTTTCACCCGGAGAAACGGAGTCTGGTTCTGGCCGGTACCAGTCCGATGGTCGAATCCTTCGACTACGACCGACGACAGCGAGAGACGGTCGTCGCGGTTCATCCTCCCGGCGTCCTCTCGGTGGCCTACTCAGCCGATGGTCAGAGGCTCGCCACGGCGGGCTATGACAACGACATCCGCGTGTCGAAGCTGCCCTCGAAGCCTCAAATCTGGACGATTCCCGATGCAGCCAACACGGGTTCGGTGCGACGCGGAAAGTTTCGATCGGATTCCAAACGACTTCTCATTCATACCGATTCTGGAGTTCAGTTCTTCGATGTCGCCGATCAACGCTCCGTTTCCAAATCATGGAACATCAACTCGCTCGTGGATGCCGAATTCGGAGCAGAGAACACGCTCATCACACTGAGCATCGCGAAGACGGGCGATGCGAATGACGGTACTCCTGCTGGTCAGATCGACATCTGGAGCATCGAAACCGGCGAGCGTCTCCAGACGGCGGCGATTCCATCTGTACCTCATCTTGGCGGCCTACAACGATCCCGCGAGGGATCAACATTGGTGGTCCGCGCCACCGACAATCGGACCTTCGTACTGGACACTGCGACATTGAAGGTGCGTCGGGTGTTGAACGATTCCGGCTCCCTGCCGGGAACGGACGCGCCGCATTTCATGGGAGACAGCATCAGCCCGGATGGCCGAACGCTGTTAACTCACATGGCCGACAGGACGCGATGCGGCTTGTCGAACGTCGCGACCGACGTTCCTATCGGCCCACTCATTCACGACGATCGGATCCATAGTGCGACTTTTTCTGGCGACAGCCGACGCATCGCCACCTGTTCGCTCGACAAGAGTGCCCGGGTCTGGGATGCCACCACGGGTCTCGCCTTGTCTCCGCCGCTCGTGCATCCGACTTGGGTCTACTGGGCCGAGTTCTCCGCGGACAATCGCTTCCTGCTCACAGTGGCCAAGGATGCTTCGGCGCGCGTCTGGGACTTGACCACCAACGAACTGGTCGGAGCCGCGATGCAAGGACACGAAGACATCGCCGCGCGCTTCCGGCCTCGAACAGGTGAGGTCATTACGGTCGATATTGACGGTCTGGTCGATGTCTGGGACTGGCAGCAGTCGCGGCGACTTTGCCCTTCCCGAAAACTTGAGTTGCCCCGGCTGTATACTTTCACGGGTCAACGGCATCTCACGATTAGCCCCGATGGTCGATTCGCCTACGTGAGCGGAAACGGCACCGTCCACGTCATCAACCTCGACGAACTTGATGAGGTGGACACCCGATCCGCTGAGTCAATCCTGCTCGAAGCGGAAGTTCTCTCGCACACCCAACTGCTCGATTCCAGCACCCCATCAGTGCTGTCGAACGACAAATGGAAGGAACGCTGGAAAGCCTGGCGCGAGGCCGAAAAGGCACGCCAACCGTGACCGAGCTGCGGCCTGATCTTCTCGATTCGACCACCGGAGATTGTGGGGTTGTCCATCAACGAGCGAGGGCATTCATTACCAGCCCGACGCGCAATTTTTGAAGTTGCGTTCTTTGACCGGCTGGGACAGCATTTCCCAATCCCGATGCGCCCGCCAAAAGGAGCCTTCATCGCTCCGCATGAAAAGAGCCGAGCGCGGAATGACGCTGTTTCCCGCGTATCCGGGTCGCTGGTGACTCGGCTGACTTCACGCGGAGCGATGAAGGCTACTTTTGGCGGTCACGTCAATCATGTCCCCACCGACCTCGCGTCGGTGGAACGATGATTGACCACTAGAACGATGGAGTTTGAATGTCTTCGCCCCCGCCGAGGCTGAAGTCGTGAGACTTCAGAAAGCGCAGAACTCTTACGAGTTCGGCTACCCCATAATTAAGACCTGACGGGGCACTAGTCGTACGAGCGATACTCATCACACAATCCATTCACCTCAACAGGATCACCATGAAGCACGTTCTGTTTGCCATGTCGCTGCTCGTCATTCACGATTCAGTCGTGGCGGCCGAGCGGCCGAACATCCTGTTCTGTTTTGCCGACGATTGGGGGCGCTACGCCTCGGCCTACGCGAAGGTCGATGGGAAGCCGTCGCCCAATGATGTGGTGCAGACTCCGCACATCGACCGTGTCGCGCGGGAGGGCGTGTTGTTTCGGAACGCCTTCGTCAACGCGCCGTCGTGTACGCCGTGCCGCAGTGCGCTGCTGTCGGGTCGGTACTTCTTCAACACCGGGCGCGGGGCGATTCTGTCGGGAGCGGTCTGGGACTCGGCCATTCCAAGTTGGCCGCTGCTGCTGAAGGACTCGGGCTATCACATCGGTGAGACGTGGAAGGTCTGGAGTCCCGGCACTCCAAACGACGCACCGTTCGGCGCAGGGAATTTTGCTTACGAGAAGGCGGGTGGGCAGTACAACAATTTTTCTGAGAACGTCACTAAGCTGGTGAAGGACGGGACTCCACTCGATGTCGCGAAGGAAAAAATGTTTGCGGAAGTGGCCGGGAACTTCGATGCCTTTCTTGCCGCACGACCGAAGGACCAGCCGTTCTGTTACTGGTTCGGCCCGACGCTCGTCCATCGCCAGTGGGAGGCGGGATCGGGCAAGGCGTTGTGGGGGATCGAACCCGAGTCGCTCAAGGGGAAGCTGCCGAAGTTCCTGCCGGACGTTCCCGAAGTGCGCGAGGACTTCGCCGATTACCTCGGTGAGATTCAGGGCTTCGATGCGGGAGTTGGCCTGCTGTTGAAACGACTGGAAGAGACCGGCGAACTCGACAAGACGCTCGTCGTTATCAGCGGAGACCACGGCGCACCGGGCTTTCCCGGCGGGAAGTGCAATCTGTACGACTTCGGTGTTGGCGTGACGCTCGCCGTCCGCTGGCCCGGCATGATTACAAATAGGGCTCTTTCGGAGCGGGGTGGCGTCAGCCCCCTGGGTCTTGGGCGTCAGCCTGCTCATCTCAAAAACGAAGAACCAGGGGGCTTACGCCGCCCCGCTCAGAAGGAACAGACTAAAGAACCGACTGCTGGTCGCGTCGTCGATGACCTCGTCAACCTGATGGACCTCGCCCCGACGTTTCTGGAAGCCGGTGGCGTGAAGGCTCCCCCCGGAATGAATGGCCGCAGTTTGGTCGGCATCTTGAAGAGCGAGAAGTCGGGGCAAGTCGATCCGTCACGTACATGGAACATCAGCGGCAGAGAACGTCACGTCGGCACGGCTCGCGAGGACAACAAGCCGTACCCGCAGAGATGCCTCCGCACGAAGGACCATCTTTACATCCGCAACTTCGCTCCGGATCGCTGGCCGCTCGGTAGTCCCGCTGGTGTGGCCGCCGACTCAGCTCCCGATGCCGCAGCCCTGTCGAACAACACCTACGCCGCCTTCGCCGACATGGACGCGAGTCCCACCAAAGCGTGGCTCATCGCGCACCGTCACGACCCCGAATGGAAGTGGCACTACGACTACGCCTTCGGCAAACGTTCGGCCGAAGAACTGTACGACCTGCGCAGCGACCCCGAACAAACGAAGAACGTCGCGTCCAATCCGGCCTATGCCGCGACGAAGGCCGAACTCTCCGAACGCCTCATCAAAACCCTGACCGAAGTCGGCGACCCGCGCGTCACCGGCGATGGCCAAACGTTTGAACGGCCCCCGTTCACTGATGCCGGCCCGCAGGGGAACAAGAAGGCGAAGAAGGCTCGCTGAAGTCCGCTTTCTGAAGAGCCGGACTTCGGGGATCTCACGCATAGAAAAAGACCTTCTCTGCGGTCTTGCGGAGCAGCCACTGTTTGTCTTCCGGCGTGAGGAAGTCGATCCGGTCGCGGATCAGGTTGATCGAGTCCTTGTAATTGTTGACTCCCTGAATCTGGTACGGGCAATCGCTGGCCCACATCAGGCGCTGCGGCCCGAAGGCGTCGTACAGCCGCTTGATCATCGGGATCAGTTCGAGGTGTGGCGGCTGCTTCTGACCGAGGGCATAGAAGGCCGAGACCTTCACGCTGGCGTGCTTGTGCCGCGCGAGGCGACAGAGAAGCTTGAGGTCTTCGTCACGCATCTGCCCGTCGGCCCCGATCCGCGCGAAGTGGTCGATGACCATCGGCGTCTCGGGGTGTCGTTCGCACATCCGATCGACGCCCGGCAGGTCCGAGGGATTGATGAGACAGCACATCGCTTGGCGCGTCTCGGCTCCGGTCTTCCACATTTCAATCATGCCCGGCTCGTCGAGCCATGCTTCCTGCTTCTCCTTCCGCACGAACGGCGTGATGCGAAATCCGGTGACGCCCTGAGGCAACAGGCCCTTCATTGTCTTGCCGGGCGAAGGGAGCTGGTCATTGACCATGCCGACAATCCGAAACAGTTTCGGATGCCGTTTCACCGCGTCGATCAGATACGAGTTGTCGAACAGGTGATAGACCGAATGCTGGATCAGGACAACTCGCCCCACTCCTTCGGGACGAGCGATCGCCATCAACTCGTCATCGGTGAAGCTCGGCGGGTTGAGGTCCTTCTTCGTCTGACCATTCACGAGCGGGAACTTATCGGTTTCCGGTGGCCAGATGTGCGAGTGAGCGTCGATCCACGGCAACTCTTTCGAGTCGGTTGGTGCGGCGTTGGCCAAGGCAGTCGCTCCCAAGGCAATGGCTCCCGTCAGCAGGGCTTGTCGTCGTGTCAGAGTGATCGCAGAGTTCATGGTCATCCTTGTTGTGTGTCACGGTTGTGGTTGCAAAAAACAGTTCTCCGCCATTTGTATTGGATGCTTGAGTGAGCGGCACGGCGCTAGCCGCCGGTGTAGAT
>JAYTQJ010000574.1:0-3382 GCA_043746775.1 Schlesneria sp. | reverse complement strand
AAAAATGAACTTTGAACCACCTGACCCCTGATCGCCCCACTCTCGCTCCCCCATATTCACGCCAACAAACATGCGACGGACCTAGCCGCTCATGCTCTCCCGGATCCTCTTCACGATTGCGACGGCCGTCAGCCTGACCGGGTTGTATGCGGTATACGCGGTCGCGATCCGGCCCTGGGTTGTGATCCCGGATGAACCGGCTGCGTCCCAGATTGCCGAGGAACAGAGCGAGTCTCACCGGCCAGCCGAGAACGTGCGCGTGGCGGAGTCGTACTTGACCGAGCAGTCGTGGGCGGCGCAGTCCGAGTACATGCTGCGAGCTGGCCAAGCCTTCATCTTCACCAATAACTGGGACCGCGAAAAGACGGACCAGCGGCTGGTTCACTTCGAGCCGTTTGCGATGGTCTGGATCAGCAAGGACCAGCAGGGGCGCGAGCAGGCCGTGTCGTTGGTGAGTGACTCGGCGCAGATCCGGTTCGCGTCGGCCTTCGATGACAAACACTCGAACCCCGGCCGCGTCGTCGGTGCAGTGCTGGATGGTGAAGTGCAGGTGAAAGGTTCCGGGGGCTTGGAGGTCAAAGGGAAACGGTTCATTTTCGATGAGTCCGCTCCGTCGCTCATCAGCACGCACCCGGTCGGGTTTCGATTTGGACCACACGTCGGTTCGGGCCGCAGTCTGCACATGAGTTTGATCCCCGCCGAGGGTCTGCCCGGACGAGACCGTCCGCATGTGTTTGGCATCCGCAATGTCCGACTCTCCGGCGGGATCGATCCCGCGACGAAGAAGTTTGAAGACGTGCGACTCGATGTCGAAATGCGTCGGCAGGGCCAGCCGGTCGTCGTGAACATCCGCAAAGCGTGGGAACTCGAATACGACATGGCTTCGCAGACGGCGACGTTCTCGAAGGATGTCCGCGTTTCCACGAAGACCGGGCCGAACGAATACGACGGCTTGGACTGCGATCTCTTGAAGATTCACTTCGCGGCCAAGCCGAAGGCAGGGCCGGGTGACAAACGTGACGACCCGGCCGACGGCAGTGTTGTCAGCACCGAGGCTGCTGTCGAACGGAAGTCGTCCTACCAGCAGATCGAAACCGACCTCGAATTCGAGCGGCTGACCGCAACCGGCGTTGCGGGACGCAAAGTGCAAGTTGTCTCGCAAGGGAATGGCTTGCGGGCCTACATGGCCGAGCTGGACTACCACGCCCTGCAACGGACGCTGCACCTGAGCGACCCCAAGGGCGTGACGGTTTCGCAGCGCGGGACCACGCTGGTCGTCCCCGACATCGAAGTGCGACTCGGCGAACGCGATTCGCTCAGTGAAGTCCTGTGTCGAGGTGCGGGCCGTTTGGAGTCGATGCCCCCCGGCTCGAACCAGCTCGCGTTCATTGCCTCGTGGGCGAAGCAGCTCAGCCTGACGACTGACCGCGCGACGGGACTCGACGTGATTCAGCTCGATCAAAAGGCCTCGTTCCGCCAGCCGAGCAAACGGATGGGACTGGGTGCGGAACGGATTCGCATCTGGGTCGCATCGCTCTCGGCCAGCGGCGCACTGCGTCTGAGTGACACTTCATCAGGATCGTCGTCCACTTCTGCCGTGGCCTCCCACCCCGCGACCGAACCCGACGTGAAACGCCTCTTTGCCGAGCGAGAAGTCGCACTCGTCAGCCCGAAGCTTGTCGCCCGTTCGCAAGAACTTGATATCCGCTTCGATGAGGCCGGTGATCCCAGCGTCTCCGAGCGAACACGCTCGCGCGCGGAACTGACTCCCGCCGCATGGGTGCTGGATGAGACAACCTCGCGCGATGACTCGAACGCCGCTCCGCCCTCGTTTAACCGCGTGGGCAACGCCCCGCGCGAGAGCGGTATCGACTCCAAAACACGCGGGGTGTTGCCCACGCGGTCAAACGATCGAGTCCAGCAAATGTCCCACTCCACTTTGCCTCGCGGAGCAGCGGACGGTTCGCTCGGCCCGCCGATCGACATCCCCTCAGCATCAACGGGGGCTACGGGACGGAATTCCCTCTCGGATCAAAGCCGATCTACCTCTGAGCCACTCGATTTGACCGCCGACCGCATCGGCGTCCGGCTTCGCAAAGTGAGTGGCCAGTCTCAGCCCGAAGTCACCTTCATCGGGACACTCGGACATGTGAAGGTCCGCCAGAACCGCAAGCCGGGCGAGCCGCCGCTCACAGCGGAAGGGGACCGCATGGACCTCACCAACGCAGGCCCGTCGGACCAGGTGATCCATCTGTACGGCAGTCCCGCACATCTGCGTGATCGCGGCGTTCACATCGAGGGACGCGAAGTCCATCTCGACCGCGCGGCCAACCGGGCATGGGTCAAAGGGCACGGACTGCTGCAGTTGCCGATGCCGAAGCGAGTGCCGATCGCGGCTCTCGGTGAATCGACCGCCGATCCGGACCTGGATGTCTGGTGGGACGAGTCGATGGAGTTCAACGGCCAGCAGGCAACGTTCGTCGGCAAGGTCCGTGCAGAGTTGGGACGAACCACGATGCGCTGTGAGCTGATGGATGTCGGATTGACCGAGCGACTGTCGTTTGCCGATGAGTCCCTTCAGACTCAGCCGGAACTCCAGTCGGTCTCGTGCCGCGAAGACGTGACGTTCGAGAACTCCGAATACGAAGGAACCAAGCTCGTTCAGGTCCGGCGCGGCAAGGTGGCCGAGTTCCAATTCGATCGCATGAAGAACACGGCGTTCGCTCAAGGGCCGGGTCACATGTTGCTCTGGCAGCGTGGCAAGAGCGGTCTGACGGGCGGCAACGCAACGGATGTCATTCAAGCCAACCGGCCGATCACCGTCGTCGCTTCGGAATGGAACTACACGCGGGTGGACTTCAAAGGCAAGATGACCGGCCACATTGAACGCCAACGGGCGACGTTTCACGACGCGGTGTGGATCGTGCATGGGCCGGTCAAAAGTCCCATCGATTCTCTCAATCGAGACAAACTCACCGGCGATGCCGGCAGCATGAGGTGCGAACAACTCGAAATCGTCCATCAGGAAAAAGGACCGAACAACCCGGTCGCGTACCAGCAACTCGTCGGACACGGCAACGCGCAAATCGAAGGTCGGGGTTTCTACGCGACCGCCGATGAGATCAGCTTCGACGGCTCGAAGGGCTTGTACATGCTGCGGGCGCACGGCAAAGAGAACGCGACCGTCGCCCGCGATTCCGAACGCGGCCCGCCGACAGAAACGTCCGCCCGCCGCATCGACTTCACCCCGTCTCGCAACGCCCTCATCGTGCATGGTGCGAGCGGTGCCAGCGGCGGTTGAGCGCAGCATGGCCATCGCCTTTTTCAAACTGGGGTGCCACGGTCACGGAGCTTCGACGTGGCCGTGCGAGCATGTGATGAC
>JAYTQJ010000573.1:0-3387 GCA_043746775.1 Schlesneria sp. | reverse complement strand
GAGTGCCATTGGGCTGACGCCGCCCGGCTCACCTGATTTCGACTTCTGTCGGAAACGTCAACACATGAACGAAGTCACTCAGATTCTGAAGGCTCTGGAAAACGGTGACCGCTGCGCCGCTTCACAGCTTCTGCCGTTGATCTACAGCGAGTTGCGAAAGCTCGCCGCGCAGAGGCTGATTCGTGAGCCGAGTGGCCAGACATTACAGGCGACGGCGCTGGTGCATGAGGCTTACCTGCGGCTGGTCATCGGCGACGAACACCGGATCGATGACCAGAAGTGGGACGGGCGAGGCCACTTCTTCAGCGCGGCAGCGGAGGCGATGCGACGCATTCTGGTTGAGAATGCCCGGCGAAAGAGTCGGCTCAAATATGGAGGCGACGTTGACCGACTGGAGCTTGACGACATCGAAATCGTCGCACCCGAGCCGCAGGAAGATGTCGTCGCACTCGATGAGGCCCTCGACAGGCTGGCACAGGTCGATCGCGAGGCGGCCGAGTTGGTGCAACTGCGTTACTTCGCCGGGATGACTCTTCCCGACGCCGCGCGAGCGATGAACATCTCGCCCCGCTCCGCCGACCGCCTGTGGGCGTATGCAAAGGCGTGGCTGCATCACGCGATGATGGGGACTGCGGGCTGACGGCCAGTTGCCTGCCCGTAGGATGGACGCCCTCGTCCGTCCGTCTTCGCTCGTCAGTTCGTCTTCGCCATTGGAGTTTGCTCGGACGAGGGCGTCCAAGCTACGAGTTGCCGCGTTCGCGCGAATCAAATTCTCAAATCAAAATATTTCTGGCGTGAATCGCCGTCCGTTGTCGCATTGTCTTTTGACGCGGGTTTTGCGAGGGTTCTCGCTCACTCTGAAAGGGCTATGCGACATGACAGAACGAGCCATTTTTGAAGCGGCCATCGAGATCACCAACACCGTCCAGCGGGAGGCGTTCTTGAACGAGGCCTGCGCGGGAGACACCGGTCTGCGCGAACGGCTCGATGTTCTCCTCGCCTCGCACGGCAAGGCGAGCCAGTTTCTGAGCGTTCCCGCCGTCGAACAAATTCAGCCGTCGAGTGACGAAGCCAGCAGTCAGACAACCATGATGCCGAAGTCCGGTACTCCGCAGGCCCCTGAGGAGGACGACGGAGATTCGGAGCGGAACGCCGGACTGGATGTCAGCTTTTTGCAGCCCTCCTCCAAACCCGGTTCGATCGGATTGCTCGGTCTTACGAAATCTTGCAGGTCCTCGGGCGAGGCGCGTTCGGCGTCGTCTTCAAGGCGTTTGACGAGAAGCTGCATCGGATGGTCGCCATCAAGGTGATGAACCCCGCGCTGGCGGCGACCTCGCCCCCGCGCAAGCGGTTCCTGCGTGAGGCTCGTTCGTCGGCCGCAGTTCGTCACGAGAACATCGTCGCCATCCACGCGGTCGAAGAGCAGCCTGTTCCATATCTGGTCATGGAGTACATCCCCGGCAAGACTCTCCAGCAATGGCAGGACGAACATGGCCCGCTCGACCCGGTCGATGTCCTGAAGTTCGGGCAACAGATCGCGGCCGGGCTGGCCGCCGCCCATGCGCAGGGGCTGATCCATCGCGACATCAAGCCCGCCAACATCCTGCTCGATACTTCGATTGAGGCGCGGATCAAGATCACCGACTTCGGCCTGGCGCGCGCCGTCGATGACGCGAGCATGACACAGAGCGGGCTGATCGCCGGGACGCCGATGTACATGGCTCCGGAACAGGCGCGAGGTCAGACACTGGATCATCGAGCCGACCTGTTCAGTCTCGGGACCGTCCTCTACACGATGGCCAGCGGTCGCCCGCCGTTCCGCGCGTCGAACACGATCGCCGTCCTGAAGCGAGTCTGCGAAGACACACCGCGCCCCGTCTCGGAGGTCATCCCCGGCTCACCAAGATGGCTGGATGAGATCATCACGAAGCTGCACGCCAAGGAGCCGGATGATCGGTTCCAAACAGCCAAGGAAGTCGCCGACCTATTGGCCCGCTGCCAATCGGAGTTCCAGCATGCCGGTCAAGTGACCTGCGTACCCCTCGCTAGCGCCGGAAGTGTCAGCGCCCGGAGTACGCCGACCGACTCCACAATCGTCCGTCCCGCGAACAGACTTCCGAAGTCTTCCGAGACTTCGGAAGTCTCGCCACCCCGAACTGGCAAGCCTTCCGCCAAGGCGCTCCTCGGACTCTTGGCAATCGCCGCCCTCATCCCGATCCTGTGGTACGCGTTGCCCCCCAGCCCGAAGCCGCTCGCCATCGACCGTAGCGGAAGTCGTAAGACTTCCGCCGAGCCGGGGGGAGACGGCAGAAGTCTTACGACTTCTGCTACCACCGGCTGGCACGGTTGGCCGGCCGATGCTCCGCAACCCGCCATCGCGCCGTTCAACGCCGAGCAAGCCAAACAGCATCAAAAGGCGTGGGCCGAGTTCCTCAAAGTGCCGGTCGAGTACACCAACTCCCTCGGCATGAAGTTCCGCCTCATCCCGCCCGGCGAATTCACGATGGGCAGCACGGCGGAGGAGATCGCTGCGGCCCTCAAGGATGTTGGTGAAAACAAGCACTGGCAGGAGTGCATCCAGTCGGAAGCGCCGCAGCACAAGGTGATCCTGACACAGCCGATCTATCTGGGCGTGAATGAAGTCACGCAGGCGGAATACGAGAAGGTCATGGGATCGAATCCCTCGCATTTCGCCCCGATGGGTGCGGGCAAAGAGGCCGTCACCGGGCTGGAGACGGCCGATCATCCGGTGGAAATGGTGAGTTGGAATGACGCGGCCGAGTTCTGCGCCAAGTTGAGCCAACAGGAGAAATTGAAACCGTTCTACTTCCGCGCCGGGGAGACCATCACACCGCTCGACGGCACGGGATACCGGCTTCCCAGCGAGGCGGAATGGGAATGTGCCTGCCGCGCCGGGACGGCCACGAAGTACTGGATCGGCGACCAAGACGAAGACCTGGTGCGGGCGGGGTGGTTCAATGTGAACTCTGGTGGTCGGACGAATGTGGTACGAAAGTTGAAAGACAATCCATTCGGGTTGTACGACGTACATGGAAATGTCTGGGAGTTGTTGCAGGACGGTTGGGATGCGACATACTACGACCAATTTTCAGAGAAACCCGCGATCAACCCAAACAGCCCGTTTTCCGCCGGTTCCCGGCGAGTGTTCCGGGGCGGCGAACGGAACCACACCGCGTCCGTCTGCCGGTCGTCGGGTCGCGCCGCCGACGACCCGACGTACCGTGACCCCGGCGTCGGCTTTCGTGTGTCCTTGACTGTTGAAGCCGTGCGTCAGGCGTTGAAGGTGACGGGGCCGGCGATGCCCAAGGGGGTGGCGACCAACACTCATAGCGGAAGTCGTGAGACTTCCGACGATGCCCGTAGGAT
>JAYTQJ010000572.1:0-7562 GCA_043746775.1 Schlesneria sp. | reverse complement strand
CCTTTCATTACGGCTTCATCGGGTACGCCGTTCAATATCACGACCGGCACGGATAGCAACGGCGACACCGAAATCAATGATCGCCCCGCTGGCATTGGTCGCAATGCCAGTCTGTCAGCCAGTTCATACACGCTGCTGCCCGCGCGTTTGCAAACATACCTGACGACCTATTATCCCAACGGTGTGAGCGCCATCGGGCCGGGTTCTTTCAACTTCAATATGAGCCTTGCCAAGACCATTAGTTTCGGCGGGACCAGCGGCGCTTCGTCGCGCCGGCCCACCATGGAAGGACAGCGGCAGATGATGGTGGGCCGGCGCTCGAAGCGAGCTGGTCCCACCCTACACGAAAAGTCACTCATTGAACTGGTTCTTCAACATTCGTTGCGTCTGCTCCCAGCCTGCTTCCAACGACTGAATGTACTCTTCGGGTGTCAGCAGAGCGGCTTGAGTCACGAATTCGTACAGCCAGCCTCGTTCGTAGTTGTCGGCGTTGATGAGCGACGGGTCGTTCAGCAGAGCGTCGTTGAACCGCCCCACATGCCCGTCAGCGGGAGCATACAAATTGGAAACGGCTTTCGAGCTTTCGACCTCGCCAATCGTCTGCTTGCGACGAACGGTCGTGTCCGGATCGATCTGCCAGTCCAAGAAATAGACATCCTGAAGCAGCCTCACCGCGTAGGACGTGAACCCCACTCGAAAGCGATCACCCTCCGGCACCAGCCAGACGTGCGAGTCTAAGTAGCGACGATCCGTCGGTATCTTCGCCTCAAACTTGCCCATCATGAACACCAACGGCTCAGACATCGCAACAGACCCAAAAAGAGAACATCAACGGAGGAAGGTGGAGGTCGGGCCTGGTGAGCTTGGTGGCGTCAGCCCAATGGCACTCACGTTGTAACCCGCAGCGTCAGCAAGGGAGTCAAACACGCAGCGAAACCAGAGGAACTCCCTCGCTGACGCTGCGGGTTACTTGGCGTTTTTGACAAAGTGAGTGCCGATCATTTTGGAGACCGATGGTGAGCGCCCCACTTCAATCATCGTGCCTCATCAGCCGCCGACTCATTCGTGACGCCTACACTACTCGACGCGAGGACTCGTCGAAAGTTGGCGGGGAGACTTGGTGGCGGTGGCGGAGGAAACAGTGCGAGAACGCGATCCAACTCGGCGATGCAGCCGTCGAGTGAGATCACCGCCTGACGAAAGTTCTCGTGATCGGACGCTGCGGGAGCATCGACGCGAAACTGATCGGCCGCCGCCCGGAGCTTCCCGATTTTCTTGCGAAGTGTCGTCAAATAGCCCGCCGGATCGGCGACCTTCGGTTCCAACGCCCGCGCCGTATCGAAGACCGTCCGCACAACCTGCATCAGCTCGGGAAAGTCCTCAACGGTCTCGCTGTGCTTCACGAACGTTCGGACCATCCAGGCGTGAGCGAATACGACTTGGCAATGCGCCACCGCATCGACGAGAGCGAGGACAGGCCGCTTCAACGAACCGCCACTCACATCGCTGGTCGCTGCTAGCAGGCCCTTCGTTTCCGGATCATTCGAGTCATTCGTCATGGATCACCTCGTTGCCGCAACCCGACGCGACACGCTTTTGGATTTCTACGGACCAATCTCGGACCTTTTGAATTGCGAGTGCAATCTCGTCGATCGACTCGTCGCTTTCCAGCAGCACGGGATGATGCAGCGTGATCATCCCGACATCGGCGCGAGTCGCTTCAATCAAATCATCGGCCGCTCGAAAACGTCGCTTCGCATGGATGAGGTGCAGTCCGCGGAAGCCCGTGTCAAACGCGACCTCTTCGGCTCGCAGTGACTTCACAAACATCTCGCGCGGCAGACCGTCGAACTCTTCCTTGCAATACTGAAAGCCAACCTTGTAATAGGCAGGCGACACCTCGCCCGTCGGCAGTTGGAGCGGCCTGAGTCCCGTCAGGTCACCGAGCCGCAGGCACAATCTCTGAACAGCCACGCGGCGGCGCTCGTTCAACTCATCGAGTTGTTCGACCTGTGGCAACAAAATCGCGGCCTGCATTTCAGAGAGCGGGTACGCTTCGTTGCCGCGCTGCGTGTGACGTTTGATCCGCTCGGCGATGTCACTGCGTGAGGTGATGACCGCTCCGCCACGTCCCGCCGTCAGCAGCTTGCTCCCGCCGAAGCTCAACACGCCGACATCGCCCCACGTCCCGGCCCGTCGCCCATGAATCAGCGCGCCGGGGTTCTGGCAGGCGTCCTCAATTAGCGCGAGGTGGTGAGCCTCCGCGAACTGCCGCACCTCGCGAATCGGCACGACTCCGCCATGCAGATGAGAAGCGATGATCGCGCGCGTTTTGGATGTGACCGCCGCCGCCAGTCGCTCGGGATCGAGCTGCCACGTCTGCGGGTCGACATCGACAAGGACCGGGACCGCATTCAGACACAGAACGTTTTGGAAGTTCGCTTTGAAGTCGTATCCCGCCAAGATCACTTCGTCGTCGGAGCCGACTCCCACTCCTCGCAGCGCCAGTTCGACCGCCGCCGTTCCGCTGCTGGTCAGCAAGACCTGTTCGACCGAGTGAAACTCCGCCAATGTGCGGCTCAACGCGGGGACGTGCTCCCCGTGATAACGCCCCCAATCGCCCGACTCGATCAAACTCCGCAGCGCGGCATCCACCCGTTCATCACGCAGCGGCCACATCGGCGGGCGACTCGCGCACACGGGCACGCCCCCCAAGATCGCGGGTCGGTCTGCAATTCGGTCCGTCATCGAGTCATCCATGTTGCCGTCATTGCTCTCTGGTCCGCGTCTACCGAATGACCCACCCGAAGTGTGAGTTTTGAAGTTGCGCTCTTTTGGTTTTTCGCCCCAACGGGGCAGCCGTAAGTCAGCCCAGGGCAAGCGACCAACGGGAGTGCCGCCCTGGGCTGGCATAACGTCGCCCCTTTGGGGCTGAAAACCCAAAGAGCGCAACTTCAAAAAGCGTGAGCGAGGAGCGTCCCCCAAGACACAAACACCTTTCACCCGCATGAAACACCTCTCCTCGCTCACGCTTCGGGTGGGTGTTGGTTGCCGTCCTTCATACAGCCGGGTCTACTATGCGGCGGCTTTGTGGAGCGTGTCAAACGGCCCCTTCTGATGTGAGTGCAAGCATGTCCAAGACAGTCATGGCGAAGACAGTTCGGTTCATCATGGTCGGCGGGTTCCTCGGCGCGGGGAAGACGACAACGCTCGCGCGGTTGGCTCGACAATACATGGATCGCGGTTTGTCGGTCGGCATCGTGACAAACGATCAAGCCGCCGATCTGGTCGATACGAAGTCGCTTCGGTCGCAGGGCTTTGATGTCGGTGAAGTGGCCGGTGCCTGCTTCTGCTGCCGGTTCAATGACCTGATCTCCACGATCGACAAGCTAGGCTTGGCTCAAGCCCCCGACATCATTCTCGCCGAGCCAGTCGGAAGCTGCACTGATCTCGTCGCAACGGTCATTCAACCGCTCAAGCAGCTCTATCAGGCCCGGTTCGAGATCGCTCCTTACGCCGTGATCCTCAAGCCAAGCCAAGGCCGCAAGATTCTGAAGAACGAAGCGGGGACGGGCTTCTCGCCCAAGGCGGCTTACATTCTGCAGAAGCAGTTGGAAGAGGCCGATGTCATTCTCATCAATCGCATCGACGAGATGACTCCCGCCGAACTGACCGAACTCCACACGCTGCTCGACAACACCTATCCCGACACGCCGCGCTTGGCAGTCTCCGCGAAGAGCGGCCTCGGTTTTGAAGCCTGCTTCGAGTTCCTCGATCAAACCGGCAACTTCGGTCGCCGTGTCCTCGACATCGACTACGACATCTACGCCGAGGGCGAAGCGGAACTCGGGTGGCTCAACAGCAGCATTCAATTGGAGGCTTCAGCCGAGTTCTCGCTGGACGACTTCCTGCTCGACGTGGTTCGCGGCCTGAAGCAACGTCTTGTGGCAGATGACCTCGAAGTGGCCCATCTCAAAGTGATCGGCCTCAGCGCGGCCGCCTTCGGCGTCGCGAACCTCGTCACTCGCGACCTGCCCCCCGAACTGTCGCTCCCCTCGTTCGCCAAGACGCGCGAAGTCGATCTCGTGGTCAACGCCCGAGTCGCCTGCGACCCCGCGCTGCTCGGCGAACACGTCGAACAAACCGTTCGCGAAGTCTGTGCCTCGCACGGTGTCACCCCCACGTTCGGAGATACCCAAATGTTCCGCCCCGGTCGCCCCCAGCCGACTCATCGCATGGAAGCAGCGGGAGCAATCTAAATGGGTCGGATGCGTGGACTCTTCGCCTCTGCCCAAAGTAGCCTTCATCGCTCCGCGTGAAGGTAGCCGAGCGCGGGGTGGGCGATGAAGGCTAGGTGAAGGCAAATCGGAAGCGGGGCATTCACAGCAGTGTTCGCGCTCGATGATGTCCACGCACCCTGTAATGACCTTGAGATTCGTTTGGTTCTTGGTTCTTGAAATTTGGTTCTTCATCGATCGCGGCCCTCGCCGCTACAGGACTCACCGCAATGTATCTCCGTATGGCCAAGCGTCTGCTGCTCGAAACCGACAAGCGTCTGCTGTGGAAGCTCGCCTACAACTTTGGCTTCAAGGGGATGCTGTCCGTCCAGCGGTTCAAGCGTCGGATGAAGCGGGGCGAGTTCTTTCCGCCGTTCATCTACATCTCGGTCATCAACAGTTGCAACCTGCGGTGCCAGGGCTGCTGGGTCGATGTGTCGGCGAAGCAGCAGACGATCGATCTCGACGCGATGAACCGGTTGCTCACGGAGGCCAAGGAGGCGGGCAACAGCTTCTTCGGCATCGTCGGGGGCGAGCCGTTCATGCACCCGCAGTTGCTGGAGATTCTCGCCGCGCATCCCGACTGCTACTTCCAGGTCTTCACGAACGGCCACTTCATCACCGACGAGGTCGCCGCCAGACTGCGAAAGCTCGGCAACGTGACGCCGCTCATCAGCGTTGAGGGGACCGAGATCATCAGCGACGAACGGCGCGGCCGCCCGGATGTTCTCTCCAAGACGATGGAGGGCCTGCAAAACTGCCTCAAGCACAAGGTGCTGACCGGCGTCTGCACGAGCGTCTGCCAGACGAACATCGACGATCTCGTCAACGAAGCCTGGCTGGACCGCCTCATTGAGATGGGCGTGATGTATTCGTGGTTCCACGTCTATCGACCGATGGGCCCGAACCCGCAGCCGGAACTGTCACTCAGCCGCGAGCAGCAACTGCGCATCCGCCGGTTCGTCGTCGACATGCGCGTCAAAAAACCGATCGGCATCATCGACGCCTACTACGACGGAGAAGGAAAAGCTCTCTGCCCCGCCGCGTCGGGGTTGACTCACCACATCAACCCGTGGGGAGGGATCGAGCCGTGCCCGATCATTCAGTTCGCGAAGGAATCTATCTACGACAAGCGGCACATCAAGGATGTCATCGGCCAGTCCGAGTTCCTGAAGGATTTTCGACAAGTCGCCGCGTCATCCACGCGAGGCTGCATCGTGCTCGAACGCCCCGACCTGCTGCATCAACTTGTCGTCAGCCACCAGGCGGGCGACCAGACCGCGCGCAAGACCGCGCTGGCCGAACTCACCGCCATGCAGTCGCGTCCGTCGCAATACGGCCCCGGCCAAGAGATCCCCGAACGAAGCTGGGTTTATCGTCTGGCCAAGCGATTCTGGTTCAACGATTTCGGAGCCTACGAAGCCCTCGACGCGGCAGCCGCGCAGCAACCGTTGGCCGTGATCAAATGATCGTGACGGCCGCCACCCCGCCGTGATCAAATCAAGATGTCGAAACTGACTTGGAAAGAATTGCGGCGAACAGCATATAATTTAATCCCAACAATGAAGGGGCCGGCAATGGCAATTACGATTCCACTCGATGGCATGGACGAACCGCATGACTACCAATTGGTTGGTGGTCCATTCGACGGTTCGTCAATTCGGATGGCAGTAGAGATACTTGAAATGCCGCCGAAGCGAATCATGCTTGAATGGATGCCAGACAGTTCACGGGGAGGAGCAAGAGAGCAATACATCCTCAGCAACGATTCTGACGAGTATCGCTACGAGGACGTAAAGGTTTGATAGAAGGGAATGGACGAGGGGGCGGGCGGGGTGGCCCTGCTCGACCGGCGCGGGGTATCAAAGATGTGCCACTGCTTGTCGGCTTTGGACAAAGACTAACCCCTGATCGCTCCTACCTGAGAACTAACTGAGTTCCCGAAGCATTCATGGAAATGCCTGAAAGATTCGGTTATGCAGTTCCACGAATACACGACCTTCCGAACTTTGATCGCCCGTGGTGGAGATACCGAATCTCAGGACGTTGCTACAAGTACGAATTCCGCCGGCTTCCGGCGTACTGTGCTGGAGCAGTACGCCGCTGCAACCCATCAGCCTGATGCGGAGGAATTCAATAACGCCCACCTTGTGATTTGCGAAGAATATTGGGTGCATCTTCAGCGGCCCTATTACAACGTGTGGCCCATTGCCGTTTCGCTCGCTCCGTCAGTCAAGCTCAATCTTCAGTTCCGTCAGGTGGAAATCCCCTTTGACGCTCTGCTTCTCCGATTCGCTCGTGGACATGAGCCCCACAACCTCAAGACTGCGATGGTGTTTTTGCCGAAGGGGCTCAACAGAATTCACGTGTTCCTCCATTTCGCCGACGAGGCAGCGCGCGGGATAAACGGGATGGAGTTCGGTACCGCTTCAACCGATGAACAACGTCACTTCGCGGCGAAGGTAGGAAGCCTCATGACTTTCATCCATCAATATGAACCTAACGATGTGGTTGAAGAATGGTTTGAAACACTTGGTCAACGAAAGACGCAGGTTGCGGATTATCAGCATGCCGCAGGTTTGTTAATTGTCCGACTGGTCGTCTTCATTGCGCTTTTATCACAAGGAGAGGACTTCATTACGCCGATTGTTTTGGCGAAAGATCGGGCAAAGTACGAATCGAACGATGACATCGAAGTGAAGCGTTGGCTTGAGGATCGTGCCGCGAGGCGGGCTGGACGCGGATTTGATGTTGGAAAGAAGATTCAGTTGTTGAAGGACACTTCGCCACATTGGAGGAATCCACACCTATGCTTGTTTTGGACGGGTGAAGGGCGAGCAAGACCGATCATCAAGACCCGAAGTGGTGCAATCGTCCAAAGCGTGAGCCTTGCAGAAGTACCGACTGGATACCTTGGCGCTGAGCGCGACGAAGAAGACGAACTTGCAAGTGAGAAGACCCCACGCGAGTTTTTTTCAAAGCGGCGCAGATTTGAAATCATGAAGCGAGACCATTTCCGTTGTCAGCTTTGCGGGATTTCGTCCGCTGGCGGCGCACAACTTCACATTGATCATCGTGTTCCACTCTCCAAAGGTGGTTCCAATGAGGAGGATAACCTTTGGACTTTGTGCGACCGATGCAATCTTGGAAAATCAGATATCCTGCTTTGAGGGCGGGGTGGCCCTGCTCAATCGGCGCGCGGTCTCAAAGATGTGGCGGGGTGGCCCTGCTCAATCAGTTCGCGGTCTCAAAGATGTGCCACTGCTGGTCGGCTTTGGGACAAGC
>JAYTQJ010000571.1:0-3396 GCA_043746775.1 Schlesneria sp. | reverse complement strand
GAAGCGCCGACCCCAGCCACACGTTTTCTCGCGTGCGTCCTCGCTCGCGCTTCGGGTTGGTGTCGTCGTCACCGTGTGACGATCTCGCCGTACATCAAGTGTCCGGACGCAACCGTCGCTTCCACGTCGAGCCGTTGCTTGTTCGGTGCGACTCGAAACACGACCAAGTCCGCGAGCGAGCCGCGTCGCAAACGAGCGACCTCGCGACCGAGCAACTTGGCCGGGTTCTTGCTCGTCATGTCGATCGCCTCGCGCAACGAGACGCCTGCGAACTCCATCACGTTCGCCACACAGACATCCGTTTCCTGAGCCGACCCGGCGAGCAGTTCCTGCTGTCCGGCCACGACGAGTTTGCCATTCTCCAGAATCTCGCTCCGCCCGAGTTTGCTTTCATAAACGCCCGGCGGACAACCGGCCCAGCCGGCGGCGTCACACGTCAAGATCGTCTGCTTGGGCGACTTCACCTTGATGAAAGTCCGCACGAGTGACGGCGGCAGGTGATGGCCATCCACGATCAAGCTGGCGGTGAGTCGCGCGTCGGACAGTTGCTCGAAAATGTAATTGCGGTGACGGTGAATCAGCGCGTGGGCACCGTTCCCCAAATGAGTACTCAGCCGCGCCCCAGCATCGACCGCCGCGCGAACTTGTTCGGGCGTGGCCGCCGTGTGACCGATGGAAATCACCACGTGATGAGCCACCGCCTGACGAATGAACTCAATCGCCCCGTCCACTTCCGGCGCGATCGTCACCAGCCGGATGCGGTTGCCAGAAATCTCCTGCAAACGCTGGAACTCGTTCCAATCGGCCGGTCGCACGTGCTGCTTGGGGTGTGCGCCGCGCGGCCCGTCTTCCCCCGAAATGTACGGTCCTTCGAGATGGCAGCCGCTGACCATGTGATCTGCCCAAGGCTGGCGTTCGCAAGCGGAACGAATCGCCGCGAACCCCGCTGCGAGACCCTCAAACGAATTCGTAATGAGCGTCGGACAAAGCCGCGTCACCCCGAACCTCGAGTACGGCGACAGCGCCTTCAACACATCGTTCGCGGTCAACGCTTCATCACTGAACCAGACGCCGCTGTGCCCATTAATCTGCAAATCGAACAGACCCGGCGCGACGAACGGCCACTCGTCCACCGGCCCCTTCGGCCACGCTGGCTCCACCGACCGAATGCGATCCCCGCTGACGGCAATCCGCAACGGCTCCCCATTCTCATAGCTGCGAGCACGAATCGTCATCATGGCAGAGACTCCGGTAGTCAGCGGTGCGTGGACTGAGGGGCGGTGCATTTGCTACGTCCGAGAGTTGCTGTTGGGTGCGTGGAGTCTTCGGAACGCACCGTGAACGAGAGTGCCAGTCGCCCTCAGTGCGTTCCGAAGACTCCCGCGAGGGCTGCGTCTCAGACCAAAGTAGCCATCATCGCTCCGCTGGATGAGCCTTTCGCAAGGAGGCGCCAGGTCCCACAAGGCTCATCACGCGGAGCGATGATGGCTACTTTAAAGGCAATCCCCCAACGGGACTCTCTTTGCGACAGCTTTCGTAAACGAAGGACTTCACAACACTATGTGTTTCACAACGACTAAGAACTCTCGAAACGCAGTCGATGGACAGCCCCTTCCACCTCGCGCGGCTCAATGAGGTTTATGTCGCGGGCGAGCGGAAAGCGTAACGAGTGCCAACAAAAAAGCCCCCTCGATCCACGAGGTCGCGGAGGGAGGGGGCGGTTGAGATTCTGAGTGTGTTGAATCGGTCAAGCACACCGCGAATGTCGATCAGTGTTCCTTGGCGTTGATCCACTTCATCATGCGGCGGAGTTGCTTGCCGGTCTCTTCGATCGGATGGCTCCGTTCGCGACGCTTGATCGCTTGGAAGCTGGCTTGGTTGGCCTTGTTCTCGAGAATCCATTCCTTGGCGAATTGGCCGGACTGGATTTCGTGCAGAATCTTCTTCATTTCGAGCTTGGTCTCGGCCGTGACGATCCGCGGGCCGCGCGTGTAGTCGCCGAACTCGGCGGTGTTCGACACGCTGTAACGCATGTAGTTCAAGCCGCCCTGATAAAAGAGGTCAACGATCAGCTTCAACTCGTGCATACACTCGAAGTACGCCATCTCGGGCTGATAGCCCGCTTCGGTCAGAGTCTCAAACGCTGCCTTGATGAGGGCGCTGACGCCACCACACAGCACGACCTGCTCACCGAACAAGTCGGTTTCGGTCTCTTCCGCGATCGTCGTTTCGATGACGCCACCGCGCGTGCCGCCGATCCCCTTGGCATAGGCCAGCGCCAACTTGCGGCTCATGTCGGAGGCACCCGGTGACAGAGCGATCAGGCTCGGCACACCGCCCCCCTTTTCGTACTCGCTGCGAACCAAGTGGCCCGGCCCCTTGGGGGCGACCAGCGCACAGTCGGTTCCCGCTGGCGGCAGAACCTGACCGAAGTGCAGGTTGAAACCGTGCGAGCACATCAGCAGTGCGCCCGGCTTGAGGTTCGGCTTGATGTCGCTCTTGTAGAGGTCGCCCTGAACTTCATCGGGGAGCAGGATGTTGACGAGATCACCGACCTTGGTCGCTTCGGCCAGCGAGACCGGCTTGAAGCCGTGACTGACTGCCAAGTCGTAGTTCTTGCTGCCGGGGCGTTGCCCGATGACGACGGTGCAGCCGCTGTCTCGCAGGTTCTGAGCCTGAGCATGACCTTGGCTGCCGTAGCCGAGGATCGAAATGGTCTTGCCCTTCAGCAGGGACAGGTCGGCATCGTCGTCGTAGTAAACCTTCGCGGCCATCGTGGTTCTCGTCTCGATTGAAAAGGAGGAGGGTCGTTACAAAAGTTCGATTTCGTAGGGTAAGCGTCTCGCCTGCCCGTGTTCTTTGGTTATTCCACGAGCAAGCTAGGCCATCGCCGCTTCCTCATAAGTTGGAGGCGGTTGCAGGGCGGATTCGATCGACAGCGAGGTCTCCCGCGCCAAGGCGACTCGCCCGGTGCGGACCATCTCGATGATGCCAAACGGGCGCATCAGATCGACGAACGCGGTTAGTTTGTTTTCAGAGCCGGAGATTTCGACGATCACATGGCTGGCCCCGATATCGACGATCTTGCCTCGGAAGATATCGACCATCTCGCGAATCTCAGTCCGCGTGCCGGACGCCGTCGCCACTTTGATGAGCATCAGGTCGCGTTCGACCACGGCCTGGTTCTGATAGTCCACCACTTTGACGACGGTGATGATCTTTTCGAGCTGCTTGCGGACCTGATCCAGCACCTTGTCGTTCCCCGCGACGACGAACGTCACACGGGAAAACTCGGGGTTTTCGGTCTCACCGACCGCCAGACTTTCGATGTTGAACGCTCGCGACGCGAGCATCCCCGAAATGTGAGCGAGCACACCCGGTTGGTTCATCACCATC
>JAYTQJ010000570.1:0-7584 GCA_043746775.1 Schlesneria sp. | reverse complement strand
GGCGTAAGTGCCTGATTCTAAGAGACTTCGCCAAAACCGCCAAGATGAAGTGTGGCAGCGCGACCTCAAGCCGTCACAGAGAGTGTTTTCGGATCTTGTGCCGACACTCATTGACCTGATTGAAGTTGTGGCAGGCCATTGTGTCTGGTCCGGTCCCCGTACAGAATCATCGCCGCCTGAGTCCCCTTGATGAGGAGTGAAGACAGTGAACCCGAAGGCCCGATTTCCAGAAACCGACGAAGACGAAATCCCCCGCGAACTGGCGGAACTGGGCAATCGGATCGCCGACGCACCCAATGCGGTTCGGGCAGACCTTGAGTTGTCGTACGAGCGCGTGGTCGATTCCGTCCGCCGCCGCCGCCGAATTCTAAGCTTGGTCCAAGAAGCTCTCTCGCAACTGCGACTCGACATCAAGTACCTGATGTTTGACTTGGAAGTGACTCGCCAAGAACGTGATGAACTCAAGCAGCAGCGCGAGGACATCTAGCCGCCCGTTGATAAACGTAGGGTAAGCGTCTCGCTTGCCCCTTTTTTAACCGCTTTCACGGTCATGCGAGACGCTTACCCTTGTTGTTAGTCTTTCATCCGCGCCCTGGCTTTGCCATCCGCGCTATCCTGTCGAGGAAGACGTAGCGCGGATGGCAAAGCCGGGGCGCGGATGAAAGCGAGCGAGGCTAGACCAGCTCTCACTCCGATGACTCCGCTTCGGTCTCTTCGCCAATCGCGACGGTCATCTCGCGCAAGAAGCGTGACGGATGGCTCTCGCGGCGTTTGCCCCACTTCATGCGGGTGAGCGAATGCGAGATTGTGAGGTGATCGCGGGCGCGGGTGATGCCCACGTAAGCCAGTCGCCGTTCCTCTTCGACCGCCGTGGCCGAGTCATCGTCGATCGAGCGTTGATGAGGAATCAGTCCGTCTTCCCAGCCGACGAGATACACGCGCGGGAACTCCAGTCCCTTCGCGCTGTGCAGCGTCATCAGCTTGATGGCGGGCTGCTCGAATTCCTTGTCGTCTCCGAATTCGCGATCGTTCCCGTTGAGTGACGTGGCTTCCAAGAAGTCGCTCAACGTGGGGCGTGCTGTGCGCTGCTCGTACTGGCGCATCGCCGTCACGCACTCTTCGATCACGCCCGAGCGAGCCAGTTGCTGCTGGACCTCTTTGTACTGCTTGGCGATCTCGGACTCGTAGTCGATCACGTCGATCAGTCCCTCGAACGTTGCCGCGAGGCTCGCCCCCGGTGCGTGGAAGCGTTCGCGGTATTCGTCGAGTAGTTGGCGGAACGCGGCGATCGCGTTGGCGGTTTTGACGGTGATCTCTTTCTCCGCGACAGCCTCCGCGACCACATCCCAGATCCGGCGGCCCGACTTCACCGCGCGGTCGAGCAATTTCGTCACGGACGTATCGCCGATCCCGCGCGAAGGGACGTTGATGATCCTCAGCAGTGAGACTTCATCGAGCGGCTGCGCGATCACTTTGAGGTAAGCCATCATGTCACGGACTTCGCGCCGATCGAAGAACGACTGGCCCCCGACGAGCAGGTACGGCAGTTGAAGCCGGCGCAACTCGGATTCAAATATCCGAGGCTGCTCGTTCGTGCGGAACAGGATCGCGATGTCTTGCGGCGGAACTTTGAGTTCTTTCACGAGATAGTTGATTTCGCGCACGACCGATTCGGCTTCGAGTTCCTCGTCTGGAAACGGCTTCACCGCGACGGCGACTCCTTCCTTGTGAGCGACCAAAACTTTCTTATGCCGACCGAGATTGTGATGCACGAGTTGATTGGCCAGCTCCAGAATCTGCGTCGTGCAGCGATAGTTGTCCTGTAAACGAACAACCTTCGCGCCGGGAAACTTCTGCTGGAAGCCGAGGATGTGTTTCACTTCGGCTCCACGCCAGCCGTAGATCGACTGATCGTCGTCGCCGACGACGCACAGATTGAGATGAGGGCGAACGAGCGCGGACACGATCTGAAACTGCATTTCGTTCGTGTCTTGATACTCGTCGATCTGGACGTGATCGAACTTGTTCTGCTGACGACCGAGTACCTCGGGAAACTCTTCAAACAGTTGAGCCGTCAGCAGCAGCAGATCATCGAAGTCGACGGCACCAGCGGCGCGCAGCGACAACTGATAGCGACGGTAGGCGGACGCGGCGAGGAAGTCGCGATCATCGTTGATGAAATCGGTGGCCCGATCAGGCAGCACGCCATTCATTTTCCAACGGCCGATGCTCGACAGCAGATCGCCCGGCTTGAGCGTCGCATCGCCAACGCGAATGTCACGCAGCGCCTTCCGCGCCGCCGACTCCTGATCGCCGCGATCGTAGATCACGAACTGCTTCGGATAACCGAGTGCTTCGATCTCTTCGCGCAGCACGCGCACGCAGAGCGAGTGAAACGTCGAGAGGTGCGGTCGCGATCGCAGCCGTTTACCGATGAGGTGGCTCATCCGCTCCTGCATCTCCTTCGCCGCCTTGTTCGTGAAGGTCACGGAGAGGATACGACTCGGTTCGATTCCGTTGCGGATCAGTTCGGCCATGCGAAACGTGATGACGCGCGTCTTGCCAGTCCCCGCCCCCGCCAGAACTAGCAGCGGCCCCGAGAGCGTCGTCACCGCATCGCGCTGCGAGGCATTGAGGTCCGCCAACGAACCAGATCCCTGCGCGGGGGCACTCGGTGCGGAAGCAGCCGGGCGTTTGGAGAAGCCTCGCGCGGGCGAAGCCTCATTGGAAAAGGGAGCGTAAGTCACAAACCATCCTTGATTGTCAGAGCGGGGCGGCCGCGTCGTCCTTCGTGAGCCGTGGCAAGCACGAATGGCAGGTTACGTTGAGGCTGCTGCCTGCGGAGTCACCACAAGAGCCGAGCGAGTGTTTCTCGCGGAGGGGAGTTTACAGAGTGCCTCTGGATTTTCATTCGACTTCAGACGCTTGGTTCAGAAGTGGAAGACTGACCACGGATAACACGGATGCCACGGATGAAGACAGACACAGATGAAGGCAGATGAAGAATGTTCGGCGGCGAGTTTCTGTTCTGATCCGTGCCCTCCGCGAAATCCGTGGTCTCATCTCTTCAGCCAAGTCGTCTGGTTGGTGTCGTGGCCGATGGCAAAGTACTGAGAGTACGAGCAGGTTCACGTTCCATTGCACGATCACCACGGGACGGCAGATCGTGCCGCTGCTCGATGCCTAGACCTAAGCGGATTGATGGTCGGCCCAATGTCCACCGGCAATTGCATCGGGTTGGCGCGGCTTCACTTCAACTTGGAGTTTCGGCACAACCGATAAAGTCGATATGGCCGTCACACCTTCCCAGTTCGATCTCTTGGCAAAGCTCGTCGATGTTTCGGCGTTGAGGCACAAGGTGCTCGCGCAGAATGTCGCGAACGTCAACACGCCGGGCTATCAGCGTTTGAACGTGACGTTCGACGAAGTGCTGGCGCAGCACATGAATCAGCACGGGGACCAAGGCGTGGAACGCCTGCAACCGGAGGTCGCCGAAGATCGGCTCGCCCCCGCGCGGCTCGATGGAAATACGGTCGACATCGACAACGAGATGATGCGCATCAACAAGAACACGTTGCTCAACAACACGTACCTTCAGATTCTTTCCACCAAGACCGCGATGATGCGGAGAGCCATTGATGGGCGGTAAGAACTCGTCCAAGAACCACACCAATCCGAAGCGTGAGCGAGGGCGAGAGTCGAGCGACATGCGTCCTCGCTCACGCTTCGGGTTGGTGTTGTTCAAAACACGGCGTAATTCTTGGACGAGTCCTAAGCCGACCATCAAGAGTCGTCCGACCTCAGATCGAAGCCTGACGCGCAAGCGAAGAACGCTCGGTAACGGCCCCTTCGCTTGCGCGTCAGGCTTCGACCGGTAGGCGTTCACTTGCCGCTGGCCCTTGTAGACCGAGTGGCGCGACGGGAGCGATCTCATGGGATTCGACGCATCGCTGGGAGCCTTCGACATCAGTGCCTCGGGCATGAGTGCCGAGCGGTTTCGGATGGAAATTGTCGCGAATAACATCGCGAACGCTTCGGTCACGCGCACTCCGGAAGGGGGCGCGTATCGACGCAAAGAGGTTGTGTTTGAGGCGGCGATGAAGAGCGCCGCAGCGAATTCCTGCGGCAATGACCAGTCGGGATTTGCAGGAGTGCGTGTGGTCGAGGTCATTGATGATCGGTCGGAGATGCCGCGTGTTCTGAACCCCGGCCACCCCGATGCGGACGCCGAAGGTTTCGTGACGATGCCGAACGTCAGTCTGCCGATCGAGATGGTGAATCTCATCACCGCCACGCGGGCCTACGAAGCCAACTTGAAGGCCGCGCAGTCCTTCGTCGAAATGAATCAGCAAGCCCTGTCGATCGTCCGAGGTTGACAGCCTTTTGAAAAACGTAGAGTAGGCGGCTCGCCTGCTCGCATTTCGAGTTAAAAACACACGGGCGATTCGCCTGTGATACTGGTTCTTCAACAGGCTGTTAATCATGAACGTCGGAGCCGTTGGAAGTTTGGGAAGCCTGCCGCTCGCGATGGCTCCGTCCGCCGTGCAGCCTCCCACAGGAAGCCAAACGTTTGGTGATGTCCTTGGGAAATTCATCGAGGACACGAACACGCAGCAGCTTCAAGCCGATCAAGCCGTGCAGCGGTTGGCGACCGGTGAGAGCGACAGCATCCCCGAGACGATGCTCGCGCTGACTCAGGCGGATCTCAGCTTTCGCGTGTTCATGGAAGTGAGAAACAAAGTGATCGAGGCGTACCAAGAAGTGATGCGGATGCAGATGTAGTGGATGAGTTTTGACCGACGGTCCATCAGCCCGTGTTGGCGAATTGCATGAGATGTGTGAATGAAGACTTTGGTGGTGGCGCTGTGTACGGCCGGGTGCGTCTTCGCTTTAGCGTCGGCGTGGTCGGACATTTTGCAGCCACAAGTGGAGGCTCAAAAGCGTGCGGCCGCATCGCGTGAGACTGCTGCGCCGCGTCGGTCATCCACTCGCACCACTCGCCCCCTCGTCGAAGTGGATGGGGCTGCTGAGCCGCCTCTGCAAGGGCCTTCGAGAACGAAGCCTCAGCGTCCCGACACCGTTGCTTCGGAAATTGCCGCAGCGAGGATCACTCCCGTTACCGAACCAAGAGCTGACGTGGAAGCACTGCTGCGAGAACGGGTTGATGAGTCGAAGCGGCAGGAAGCGCGGCTCACGATGCGGCACGAGTCACTGCGAATGATCTATGACGACATTCGCGTAGAGCAGGCCGCGGTGGACGACATTCGCCGGAAGGCAACGGAAGCACTGGCGGTCGCTGAACTGAGTGTCATCACCGCATCGCAAGCTGAGGCGGACGAACAGAGCGGGGAGCCGCCAATCCGTCGTCACCGTGCCGAGACTGCCAGCGTGAAGACCGTTGTGCCAACCGCTACGACGGAAAGCCCGGCGGTGCGCGCAGCCGTCTTGATGATTCGACGGCTGGTCGCACAAGGCAGCCGAGACACCGCGGTGAACCAACTCAGTCACTTGAAAGAGCGCGAGGCCGCCAAGGTCCTCGCGGCACTTGCCAAAGATGACGCCCCGCTGGCGACGGCATTGGCAATCGCACTGCAAGTCTCGAAGCAGGCCGCCGAGCCGAACCAGACCTCAAGCGGCACAAAGTGAGCGGTTTCCGAGCGGGGTGGCGTCAGCCCAAGGTTGGTAACGAAACGAAGTCTTTGAGCCGCGAAGTGGCGGCAGACTTGAGTCCGCCCATTTCTATCGCCGCTTCGTGGCTCCGTTCGCCACAGCTTGCCACTCACGCACCTGTGGCGGGGAACGGGCGCTCAAGAGTCAGCACGCTAGGGCCATCGCCTTGTTCCCTGTCGGGTGTGTGGCGTCTTCGGAACTGACCGGCATTTCACGTGGAGCTTGGTGCGTTCCGAAGACTCCAGTGAGGGCTGCGCCTCAGGCCAAAGTCGCCTTCATCGCTCCGCGTGAAGACAGCTGTGCGCGAGTTCAACGCTGATCCTTCCATCGACCTCTCCACTGACTCGGCTCTCTTCACGCGGAGCGATGAAGGCGACTTTGAACGCCAGAACGGGATCTTGACTCAATGCGTCAAGTTTCAAACTCGAAGGACACCACGCACCCTACAGGTTTCGCAGACTCAATGAGGCGATGGCCCTGTCAGCATGCCTGTTTCGATTGCGTGGACCTTCCGCATCAGTCAAGGCTCGTCGTCCCTGCCGATCCTGCGCCGTGACTTCCGCCGCAACGAGAAACCTCGCCAATGCAGCGTCGAAAAATCGAGCATCTCGCAGCGAGGAAGTTAGAGTTGAACGCTCGCTCGGCTGAGCCTTCGATCACCTCATTCTTCGCTCCTTGAGAACAGAGAGTTTCCCATGCGACGCTTCCTGCTGATGGCCTTAATTGTCTTGTCGTTGTCGTCGCGAGCCATCGCTCAAGGTGCCGCTCGCGCCGAGAGCGAACGAGCGGCGGCGGAAAGCAAACGGACCGCCGCTGAGAGCAAACGATTCGCTGCCGAGAGTGCTCGGTGGGCAGCGGAGAGCAAACGGTTGAGGCTTGAAAAATTGGGCCCCAATACCAAGCAGGTTCCTCCCGCTGCGGTGAGTACGAACAACTCTTCATCAAAGGAACCATCGGCCGCTGAAAGTGCGAGACAGGCTAAAGAGAGTGAGAAGTTGGTTGAGATACTCGTGCAAGTTGCTCGAGAACTTCCAAGGGTTTCGCTGCCTGCTCCAGCTCCCCCGCAGGTTCCTCTGTCTCCGCAATCGGATTCGCCGTCAACCCGCTCTCCGTCAAAGCCGTGGACGACTCGAACGGTTTCAGTCCGGCCGATTGATGACTCGGCGTCGGATCAAGCGGACGAGGCTGGTACGAGAGGAGAAAGTACCGAATCTCCCGTTGCGTCGTACTCGTTCTCCAGAGCGGCTCACTTCGCGTGGCTGTCTTTTGACCGTGAAGAACAACCGCTGCCGCGTGATGTGCTGACGATCTACGAAGGGATGACGATCGACGTGTTTCACGGCGGCAACTACGAAGTTCGCTATCAAGTTGAAGCTCCGCTGGTCGAGACCACACTGCGGATGCAGCTTCAATTCCGAACGAACAGCAACAACAAAGTCGGCACCGTCACGCTTGCTCCGGTCAATATCCACGAAGGACGCAACGAGGACCGCCACGTTTCGAGCCAGTCCTATCAAGTCGTCCAACGCGGCCACTCGGTGGCGCTCAGTCGAGCCGCCTATCACCTTCGTGAAGACATCAACGTGATCGACACGCTTCCGCTGCCTCCGTTCACGCGCACCGGTACGACTCGGTTCGGCGCGGTCCCGCAGAAGTAGCGTGATCGGGTGGGTGAAGGTGGTGAGTGGTGAGTGGTGAGGTTACTTCGACCACCAACCCGCTGCGTAAGCGAGGGCGAAGTCTCTCGACCTCCTGAGGAACACCCTTTTGGAGTGCGGCATCTCGACGCCGCTTTTGTTTCTCTGTTTCTCTCTTGCCACTGCCAAAGTCGAAGGGGGGAAGGCGAGAAACAAAAATCCCAAAGCGGCGTCGAGCCGCCGCACTCCAAAACGACGCGGGATCAGACTCCGCCCC
>JAYTQJ010000569.1:0-3401 GCA_043746775.1 Schlesneria sp. | reverse complement strand
TAAGACTTCAGAGGATCGTCAAAGCCGGCTGAATTCTCACGAATTCAGCTACATCAATCAGAACGTCCATTTGAAATTCGCTCAAAGTGAGTGCCATTGGGCGTCAGCCCTCTGAATTCTTGGGCGTAAGCCAGTTCTCTAAGAATCAGAAGACATACGCCTCCCCGCTCAGAAACCTCTCAATCACAGCCGCGAAGGTATACCTCGGCCCGAGTCGCACCGCATTCTGGTCAAGATGTCACGCCGCCAGTACCCTCTGGCTGCGCGGGTTGAGTTCACGAAGACGGCGCGAATAGGAAGTGACTCGTGGGCGAGCCAATTCCGTTTCTACCTCAACTTGCACCGCGTCCGCGAACGCTCAACCCACGGTTTCCCTCAAGCCACGTTCCCAGAAAGCCCCCCGCCATGAATCGCCTTGCCACCACGTTGATGTTGCTCACGCTGACCGGCTGCGGGATGCAGTCGCTCGAAGAGCAAACGAAGAAATCTCCCGACAGCATCATTGGGAAGAAGACTCAGGACATCGGCCAGTTCGACCCGAAGGCCGGAGCGAAAGTCAGCGACAGCAAGATCGCCGCGACCGACATGATCACGGCGCCGGTTTCGGCGTACGGTCCAATGCTGGAGAAGATTTCCAAGTCGCACATTGAACATGCCGTGCGGTTGTTCGAGGCGACCGAAGGCCGCTACCCAAAGGACTACGAAGAATTCTTCGAGAAAATCATCAAGGCCAACAACATTCAGTTGCCGGTTCTGCCGGGTGGCAAGAAGTATCAGTACGACGTGGAGAACCACAAGCTGGAGGTTATCGATGCACCAGCGGCTGCTGCTCCGGCCGCAACCGCGCCGTGACGTGTCACGACTGGTTCGCACAATGAGGCCGCGTCAGGCAAGCGGCGTGCATTGATGATGCGCCCGCCAAAAGTAGCCTTCATCGCTCCGCGTGAAGTTAGCCAAATGGCGAACGACGTGTTTTCCGGGATTTGGGTCGCTGGTTACTCGGCTTTCTTCACGCGGAGCGATGAAGGCTACTTTGTGTCGGACGCGTCATTGGTGTGCCTCGTGCGTGTGATTGGCACTCCCAACACACATTCTTCCGTTGCCTTCGACTTCACTCTTGGGAAAGCGTCGATGGTCAGTCTGGACGGCATTGGTCAGATCGCGATCACGGTGCGTGATGTCCCGCGCGCGGTGGCATTTTATCGCGACACGCTCGGCATGACGTTGCTGTTCGAGTTGCCCAGCATGGGCTTTGTCGAGTGCGGTGGCGTCCGGCTGATGTTGTCATTGCCTGAGTCGGCTGAACTCGATTACCCCGCTTCGATCATCTACTACAGGGTGGCTGACATCACCGCGACGTTTGAAGCCCTCACGAAGTTGGGTGTCGAGTTCGTCTCGTCCCCGCGACTGGTCGCCCCGATGCCCGATCACGATCTATGGATGGCGTTCTTCCGCGATCCCGACCAAAACGTGCTGGCCTTGATGAGCGAAGTCCGTCGTCCCACGGAGGCGACGCCATGAAATCACTCGCGGTGAAGCTCTTCGCCAAGGCGCGTGACTTGGCGGAGCGCGATGTCGTAGAACTGAACTGGACGGACGGTGAAACGGTCGCCGATCTGAAGCGACGGCTCACCGAACAACATCCGAAACTCGAACCGCTCATCCCACGATTGCTGGTGGCGATCAACAACAACTACGCCACTGACCGTGCGACGCTAAACACCACCGACGAAGTCGCCTGCTTTCCTCCTGTCAGTGGCGGATGAATGTTCTCAACACCAACCCGCAGCGTGAGCAAGGACGAGAGTTGCATGATTTTTTATATACAGCAGAACTCCCGATGAACGTGCGCCCTCGCTCACGCTGCGTGTTGCTGCGACGTGTAATTACTCCTGACGACGAACAATCCATGATCGAACTGACTGACCAACCGATTGACTACCACGCGCTGACCGAAGCGGTTCGTTCACCGCAGTCGGGTGCGGTCGTGTTGTTTCTCGGCACGGTTCGCGAACTGACTGCCGGTCGTCAGACCGTGGCTCTCGACTACGAAGGCTACCCTGCGATGGCCGAAGCTAAATTGAGGGAACTTGAAACCGCCGCCCGTTCGCGCTGGCCGGTTGATCGCGTGGCGATCGTGCATCGGCTCGGACATCTGGAACTCGGTGACATCAGCGTCGCGGTCGCTGTGAGTTGCCCGCATCGCAAGCAGGCGTTTGAAGCCGGGCAGTTTCTGATCGACGAACTGAAAGTCACCGTCCCGATTTGGAAGAAAGAGAACTGGTCGGATGGTTCCACCGAGTGGGTTCATCCGGGAGGCGCGACGAAGTGAGTTCATCCCTGCTACCGCTCATCGACTCGTTCGGGCGTCTGCACAACAACCTGCGGATCAGCGTGACCGATCGTTGCAACATTCGCTGTTTTTACTGCATGCCTGCGGAAGACGTGCAGTTTATGGACAAGGCCGAACTGCTGACGTTTGAGGAAATCGAACGCTTCGTTCGCGTCGCCGTTCCGCTGGGGATTGACAAGCTGCGGCTGACCGGCGGCGAACCGCTGGTCCGTCGTGAATTGCATAAGCTCGTGGAGAAGTTGGCGTCGATTCCCGGCATCAAAGATGTAGGACTGACAACGAACGGCATTTTCCTCGCCGAACAGGCCGCGGATCTGTATGCCGCCGGGCTGCGACGGATCAACGTCAGCCTCGACGCCCTCACGCCCGAGAAGTTCAAACAGTTCACACGGCGCGATGGCTTCGAGAAAGTGATCGAGGGAATCAAAGCGGCGCAGAGCGTCGGGTTCGATCCCGTGAAGATCAACGCGGTCTCGGTGCGAGGCATGACCGAGGACGAAGTGGTGCCGTTCGGTCACTTCGCGCGGGAGACTGGTGTCGAAGTCCGGTTCATCGAATACATGCCGCTCGACGCCGACAACGCTTGGGAACGGGGCAAGGTGCTGTTCGCGCACGAGATCATCGAGAAGCTGTCGGCCGAAATCATGCCACTCGTCCCGACGGCCACTCATGACCGAGCCGCTTGCGAACAACCCGTCCCCGGCGGAGGACACGGTGGGCCAGCGAGTGATTTTGTGTTTGAAGACGGCGTGGGTCGCATTGGCTTCATCGCCTCGATCAGCCAGCCGTTTTGCATGAGCTGCAATCGGATTCGCATCACGGCGGATGGCAAGCTGCGCAACTGTCTCTTCAGCCTCGATGAGACCGACGTGCGGAGCCTGTTGCGTGGAGACGGCACCGACGACCAGATCGCAGCCGCCATTCGATCAAGTGTCGCGGCGAAGAAGGAAGGCCACGAAATCAACACGGCCCGGTTCATCCAACCCGCTCGACCGATGTACTCGATCGGCGGCTAGTGCAGTTTCGTAGTCGGTCTTCAGTGAGCCGT
>JAYTQJ010000568.1:0-3407 GCA_043746775.1 Schlesneria sp. | reverse complement strand
CCGCCGGTGATTTCCTGCGTCACCGGCGGCTAGCGCCTTGCCGCTCACGGGCGTTGTTCAACAGGAATGGCGGAGAGCCGGAAAAGACTCGGTGAACGCAGCGTCGTGCCGCAATATGCAAACAGCCCGGTGTCTGGTGACGCCGGGCTGCTTCGATTCAAGCAGGACTCTCTCGTGGAGAGGCCCGATTGGGTTTCGCTCACTGCGCGAGTGAGATCACTGCTGAACGCTTAGTTTGAGCAGGTCGATGCCGAACTCAATGTGGAGTGTGGCACCGGTTGCTGTTGGCGTGATTTCGATGTTCAGGACATCGCCCGCTTCGCCTGCGAGTGCATCGGCACGTTCGATCAGACCTTCATCGTCCGATTCGAGCAGCGTGACGAGCGTGGCGGGCTTCACGCGCAGTGAGATTGGAGCCATCTTTTTCGGAGCGGCTTTGCCCGACAGATCGAGGGCCTTCTTGAGGGCGTCGAGATTGCCGCCACCCAGCGAGAACCAGAGGCTGTCGGCACGAACGGCCAAGTGTCCGGCACCTTCACCGAACATCGCGGACTGTTCGTCCTTGAGTTCGGGTGTGATCGCATGAATGCGGGCACCAGCGTGCTTGGCCACATCGGCCTTCACCTTCGCCACGTCGGGGCTTTCCTTCGACAGGGCGAGGATGTCGTCGAACAGTTTCCCGGCGTCGTCACCCTTGGCGACTTTGGTTCCGCCGATCACTCGCACAGTGTCATCGTCACCTTCTTCGAGCAGGATGATCGAGTGGAGTGCGCCCGACTTCATCGTGGCTTGGCCGATGTCGAACAACCGCTTGGCGACATCTTTGGCCGCCTGCTTGTCGGCGTCTTCGGTCAGCTTGGGATCCTTTTCGATCTCGGCATTGGCCGCATCGCGCATCGCGCCGAATAGTTCGTCCACGTGAGGCAGCAGCAGCGTCGTGGGGTGCGAGATGACCAAGCTGAACGGAGCATCAGCGGGCGGGACGGCTCCGAAGACGGGTGCCATCTTGCCGTAAGCGGTCATCGCTTTGGCGAGGTCCGTGCCGGACTTGCCCGACAGTCCGAAATCCACCGTCCCGAGACCCGACTCACTGTTCACGTCGAATCCAATGGTCATGAGATCGCCATCGTTGACCACAGCTTTAAGTGCGGCCAGCGTTCCATCGAAACCGAGTTGCTGGCCTTTGGCTTCCGCCTCATTCTTCGGCTCGGGACCATTCTCAAGGCCGGCACGTCCCTGCTGTTCGGTCTGCGCGAGGAACAGATCCTTGAACTGCTGTGGGATGCTGGCGATGTTCACGTCCAAGGCGATGTCGTACTTGCCGTTCACGATCTTTTTGGGATCGGCTGGCTTGGTCAGCATTTCGGGAGAGTTGCTGATGAAGATGTAGCCGCCGGACAATTTGGCAAACAGCTTCTGGCCGTTGACCGACAAAGTCCATTGGCCGTTCTTCTCCTTGAGGTCCGGAGCCAGCGTCTTGACGAGGCCCTGAAAGGCATCTTCATCGGCGATCGGCACGAAGATCACGGGCATCTCAGGTTCACCAGCGGCCGTCACGTTCCAGTACGCGCCGAGCGGCTTCTCCAAGTCCACGCCCGCTAAGCCCTGACCGCCGGTGAAGGCACCGAGAAACTGTTCGGCCGTCGCGCGGGTTCCTTCTGTCCCGACCGCTTCACCGATGTAGTCGGCATCGTCGAGCAGTTCGTCCACGCTCTTGATCGTGAGCACCACTGTTGGCTGTTGAGCCTGCACTGACGCGACCATCCACAACGACATCAGCCCGAACAAACAAGCCGTCTGCCACCGCAACACCCTCTTCATGACTTCGTCCTTCTGTCGAGATTTTTTTCAACCGAGCGTCGTAACAGCGCATTGAACACCCGTGGCACAGGCGACTCGCCTGTGCATTTCAACTCGAAACATTTCAACTCGAAAAGAGAGCAGGCGAGCCGCCTACTCTACGGGTGTTCCACAGCCTGCTAACGCGGGCGGCATGATAGGGACGCGATTCGCGGGAGCGAAGTGACGGACTACAAGAATTCGGCCACCACACGGTCGGCCACGAAGCGGCCTTCGGGGGTGAGACGGATGTGACTGCCTGTGTCCTCCAGCCAGCCTCGTGTGACGTTGCTTTGAATGGCCTCGCCCGCGACTTCATCCAAACGGAAGCCGGTGCGCCGCGTGTAGTCATCGCGCGCGATGCCGTCAGCGCGGCGGAGACCGATGAAAATGAGTTCTCGGGCGCGGTGAGCCGGTTCGAGTTGCTCGGCCTCGGCGACGGGGGACTCACCTCGTTCGAGCTTTGCCAGCCAACCCAGGACGCTGCGGATGTTGGTCTCGCGGCGACCGTTGATGTAACGCGCCGCGCCGGGACCGAAGGCCCAGTACTCGTCGCCCGACCAATAGACTTCGTTGTGCCGGCAGCGGTAGCCGGGCCGAGCGAAGTTTGAGATTTCGTAGTGCTCGAAACCAGCGGCGGTCAACTCGTCCATCGCCAGCGCGTACTGAGCGCGTTCGAGTTCCTCGTCGATCGGCGTCAGCTCGCCGCGATCACGCCGCGTGCCGAACGCGGTCCCCTGTTCCCACGTGAGGCCGTACGTCGAAACATGCGTCGGACCGAGCGAGACCGCTTGTCGCAGCGTGGTCCTCCAATCCTCCAACGACTGCCCCGGCACGCCGAAGATCAGATCGAGCGACACGTTGCCAAACCGCCGTCGCAGTCGTGCGATCACGTTTTCAATGTCGCTCGCAGAATGATCGCGTTCGAGCAGCTTGAGTGACTCCGCTGAGAACGACTGGACACCGAGACTAATCCGATTCACTCCCGCATCCGCCAGCACGTCGATCTTCTCGTCCGTCAGATCGAACGGGTTGGCCTCGACGCTGACTTCGGCCCTCGGCGCGAGCGTGAACCGCTCAGAGACGATCCGAAACATCTCGCGAAGCTGGTCGCAAGACGGATGCGTCGGCGTGCCGCCCCCAAAGAACAGTGTGTCGAGTTCGTCCGTCGTGGAAAGTGACTCTTGGCGAGTCGGGTGCCGTAAGGCCCCGGACTCTTCGACCGAGAAAACCCGGGGCCTGACGGCACCCGGCTCGCCTGTGAGGTCGGAGTCAGGACGCTCGGGTAACGGTGACATCTCGCGCCTCAGCGCCCGCAAATAATCGCCAATCAAATCATCGCGCCCCGCGATCAGCGTGAAGTCGCAGTACCCGCAGCGATGGGCACAGAACGGAACGTGGATGTAGGCGGAACGTGGCATGGCGGCGGAGTCTATCGGCCCGCGCGGCTGCTTGCCCGGTTGAGGGCTGTTGGTTATGGTTCCGCCAGACATTTTGTCACCCACCCCATGCTCCCGCCGTTCACCTTTTCGAGTCGCGGTAGGGTGCGTGGAGTCTTCGGAACGCAC
>JAYTQJ010000567.1:0-18455 GCA_043746775.1 Schlesneria sp. | reverse complement strand
ACCTTGGCGTTGATGAACTGGATGCTCGCCGCGCGAATCCCGTCGAAGCTGAACGGCGTGTCCTTCGAGAGCTTGAGCAGGTCGCTCAGCGTCTGCTTGGCCTGAGTGCTGCTCTTCAGCAGCGTGGTGAGCATCACCTCGGCGTTCTCTGACGCGGCGAGGAACCCAAACCCAATCTTCGCCGTGGCGGCCGTCATGCCGAGAGCCATGCCGCCGACAACCGTACCCATGCGAGTCGCGGCCGTGTCCACATCGCGAGCCGCCGCCACGAACTTCGTGCGGAACTGCTCGGTGCCTGAGATGGCAGACCGCATCCCGGCCTCGAAGCCCGAGACGTTCGCGCGGATGATCGCTACCAGCTCGGTGATCTTCATGGGGCCAGCCGCTCGCCTTGAGGGTGAGGCGGCTGGGTGATTCCCACGACCGGTTTCTTGATTGAGCCTAGCTTACCGGGTTAGGGTGAGGCGGCGACTCGCCGCTCTCGTCAGATCCACTTTCAGCAAGCGGGATCGTGAGGGAGCCCCAGAAGGAACTCGACTCGCGCTTGTCGAGGCCAAGTCTCTGAAGCGTCTTGTCCCTTTCGGTTGAAGCGTTCGTCATTTCGCGCAGAAGCTGCGTTCGATCCATTAAGCCGAGATCTCGCCCCTCTGAACTCTTCAGCCAGCGCCAAATCAGCGCAGCGCGAAGTTCGAGCCGCAAAGCTGTCTGCACCAGCAATGCGGTGTAAACGCTTCGCACGATCTTCCGGTTGTCGAGCTCTGATTCCAGCTCCTGCTTGAACGATTCGATCCTGCGTTTGATGTTGCCGCGAGGGAGTGCATCCACACTGAAGTTTGCAGATTGCATCGGCGCGGTTGTCAGCCCATGCTTCACCGCGTTTTGATTGCCAGTTGGCCCAGGCATGAGGTTGCTCAAATGCAGGTCGTGTGAAGTTCGTTACCTCAACAGATTCTGCTCGATTTCGGCTTTCTGTCGAAAACTCTGGCAAACGAAAAGAGCCACCGGAGATAACCACCCGATGGCTCTGTTGTGACGATTCAGTGTTTTTCACGCCCGATCGAGAATCTGACCAACAGTAGATGGTTGCCACTGACCACCCGAACGAGTTGGCACCGCTTCATCATTCAACCGCTTGGCAATCGCTGCAAACGACAGCCGATTACCTTTGACCGGCTTCCGCCGCAGTTCGACGATCCGTTGAACGATCTCCGCTTCCCCCGGCTGGTGACCGTAAGGCTTGCGCCCCTCGCACCGGCCAGCTTTTGCCTTCACTCTTTGCCGGGCGGCCCGCAGTTTCAGCACGATGACGCTCTTCTCGAACTGAGAGACGGCACCGAGAACCTGCCGGATGAGAGTTGCCGTGGGATCGGTGCTGCCAACTGACAGATCGTTCCCGCCGTCCGCCTCAAGAACTTGCACGCCCAGCTTTCGACACTCGGCCAAGATGATCTCTTGGACCATCAAGTCCCGTGCGAGACGGGAAGCGTTCTCGACGATGACGATCCGAACTCCGTTGGATTCGATACGGTCAAACAAGGCAGCCAGCCCAGGGCGGTCATCAAGCTCGGTTGTTCCGCTGACCCCTTCGTCCAGGTACTCATCCACAACCGTCAGCTTCCGGCCCTTTGCAAACTTGGCAATCGTGTCTCTCTGTCGTGGGAACCCATCGCCATCGACCTGACCCTTGCCACTGACTCTCAGATAGCTCACTGCTTGGTGCTTTGTTGCCATCGTTCTCACTCCAGATCGTCGCACGAAAAACACGTCACGCCCCTACTGTATCGGTGGTTGAGAACGGAATCAACCGTAATTCTTTAGAAATACGGTTGAACGCAGTGAGATCATTGGTGAAAAAATGGACTCACGCCTCCTGACGGTTTCATCCCTCCAAACTGGCAAGTCGCTCTTTCATTTCCCGATTCTCGCGCTCCAACGTCGCCAGCCGCCCCTGTGGGGATGTCAGCCATTCGCGTCGAGCTGCTTCATCAGCCTGTTGTTGCTCGCGCAGATACGTTTCCTCTTTCTCCGCTTGTTCACGGCGAAGACGCCGGGTCACTGCGACGCATTCTTCCGCGAGGTAGTAGGGCCTCCGAACCATCCCGCCGCTGATGTTGCGCATGAGCCCCAGCACCAAGAATGGTTGGCTATTGGATTGGTACCAGCCCGAGGGGGCGAGTAAGTCGCGAACCCAGTGCGTTGGCGGGAGCGACTCAACACCACCCAGCAAATAGTTGAGTTCGCCATGAACTCCCCTGAGTTGCAGGTTTGAAAACTGATGGAAGTCAGCGGCCAACACCAGCCCGCCGTTTGCTTCACCGTTTTCGCAGTCGGAACTCTGGAGGGCTCTCTCGGTCTCCTGTTCGAGCAGGAACAATTTCTCAGCCGCCAGTTCGTCCAGGCGAATCAGCCCGCCCTCCAGCGACTGCCTGAGCCGCACAGACGCCGCTGCGATGTCCTCGCCTCCCGCGAACACCGCCCGATGACAGCGGGCCAGCTCTCTGACTGAGATCTTACCGGTCGGTCTTTCGAGCCTGACCAGAGGCGCTGTCGCGTCGGTGATCGCACGGATAGCATCAACAAACCCATCACTCCAAGTCGTCATTTGCACGTCCCCTTTCAGTAAAAACGCAGCCTGTAAGCTTTTATGGAAACTCTCGTTATGGATTTGATGTGCGAGAGTCGTTTTCGCCACCCTACCGGCCCCACTCTCAGGGGTTCGGCGTCAACCTCCCACCTTGCCCCGAACTGCGGGGGATGCGGGAGATGCCGGGGTCAATTCTCCTACCGGGAAAAAACCGAGGTTCTCTCTTCTGTTGTTTTATATGGTGGGAAAACACCCCCGCACACACCCGCATCCCCCGCAGTAAGTTCAACTGGCCGGTACAACTCGCCACACGGCGGACTTGTCCCGATTCAACTCTGAGGCGATCTTCTTGCCAGCGAAGACCCTCCCCTTATGCCGGGAAAGCATCTTTCCCAGTGCTACGCTTCCGGGCAGATTGTCTGAATGGCTCTTGTCGCCGGACAACAGAATAAATGCCTCCCGAATTGGGGCTGCACCGGGCTTCCCGAGTGATGAGAGAATCCCTCTGGCAGTGAGGCCACGGCCTTCGGGATCAACCTTCTCCCAGTTCTCGATGATCGTTCGCAGTGCGGCCCCCTCATCGTCGGCTGACTCTCTGAGCGCTTCCCTGGTGAGACCGGGATCTGGCAATCCCGCATGCACAACCGCCTGACGAATCAAGCTCGACCACTCCTCGAAAGATCCCCAGGGCAGCAGACCTTGCTGCGGCCTGCCCTTGGCAATGTAGGCGCGAAGGATCGTCAGCCCGGCGCAAACGAGCGTTGCGCGATTCGTTGAGACGTGCTGAACCAAACTCGGATACTTGAACTCGCTTCGGAGTTCCGGATCCTCATGGGTGCATTCGAGCCTGATGTGACACACCCTTCGGAACATGTCCCCCTTGAGGGAGACGTTGTTGCCCGTCCCGAGCCACACTGTGCTGAGCGGGAAGCTCACCATTTCGGTGCGGCCCAACAGCCGATCCTTCCACTCGGTGGAAGTGACTGCTGCATCAAGTGAAGGCGTCCCGAATCCTTTCTCCGGATCGAGATTGTCGATCAAGCAGAGGGGGTCTCCAGCCATCGCAATGGATGTGATTCTCTTGCGGGCCTCTTCGTCGCTCTCGGGAGCTGTCATTCGAGCGGCCGTTTTGCCGGTGGCGATCAAGCTGGCAACGTCTACCAGAAACCCCTTGCCAGCTCCGCGAACATTGCTGTCCACGAGGAAGAGAGGAACGCATCCGTCGATCGCATGCCTCGCCAGAAGCGTGAGCAGGCACGCCACCCACGCCGAGAGGTGTGTTTCTGACTTGAACGGGAAGTCGCTCACCACGTCTCGCAGCATCGCGACGGCATCAATCAGATCCGACTGTGTGGGCTGCTCGATCACATTGAACGCTTCATTGGTCGTTAGCAGCAGGCCCGACGCATGATCGTATCCGGGCTGAGTCAGGACGCTGCCGTCAGGACGCAAAACCGGACACGTAACCAGTCCCGTTAGCGGGCGGATGCATGGCCATGTGCCTCTGGCAAGAATTGCATCCACGCACCATCCCGGGGGGTGTGCTGGGGCTACCGCTTCCTTGTCACCCCGGCGACTTTTTTTCACGAACTTTGCCGCAACCGTGAGCCGTTCCCTCAGAAATGCGGGAACCACTTGGGCGATGCGTGGTTGCCCATCGGGGCGGCGGATTCGACTTGCGTTCCGAGTCGCTGACGTCGATGGGATGTAATGAACGAGAACTCCTCCACGGGAGAAGATTGAGGAGTCGCTCGACATCGCCGCCACGGCATAGTTTGTAGTGAGATACTCATCCTCGCTGACAATGATCGAGGGGCGGTCGTCTTCTTTTCTGTTGCCATCCTCCAGGTCACCGTTCAGGTTGGTACCGCGCAGCTTCTCGCCAATTCGGTGGGGCTCCTCCCGTGCCTTCTGTTCAGCAGATTCGAGTTTGTGCTCAAGCTCTTTATCGCTCCAGGGTGGCACGCACTTCTCGCTGTACCCTCGAAGCAGCGGCCTTGCCTCATCTCGTCTCAGTCCGAAGCCACGGATCAGGTCGCATGCAGCGGTGAGGGTTTGAGCATGCCCACCATTGCCGGAGATGGCAGGGTCTTTTGTTGAGAGATAACTCCTCGCTCGCTCGATGACCTTTGCCCGCGTCAGTTCGTCGCCGCCACGTCGCGTGCGAGTGCCCCGCGTCGATTCAGTGCCGCTCCGGTGGATCTCCGCCAGCTCTTCAAGCAAGCGGGCGGGAACTACTCTTAGGTCTTCTGGGACATGCAGCAGTCGCGAAAGTCGGTGCGGCCGGAGCAGGGTGTGCGGCCCCTTGCGAGCCGCTGTTCCATACAGTTTTGTGATCCGAGAGGGATTGAAGACGCTCGTGTCGATCCCCACTTCATCAGTGTTGAATCCCGCAAGTGCCTTGAGGCAGGCCGCCACTAACCCGCTGTCGCCGGATGGTTGTTCAATGCGGTAAAGCAGGTGGTAGCCATTGCCCGAATCGGCTTCGACGGGAGCGGGCCAGTCCAGCAATTTCAGATGCTCGCGAACGGCTCTCGCTACGCCATGAGCAGCAGCCTTCTCAGCGTCGGTTGCGTTCGTGTCGGCATCTCGTCTGGGGTCACAATCAACGAGCAGCCACCGCCGCGACTGAACGTCACTGTCGGAGGCAGAACACCCCTTGGATGTGGCACCACAAGAGTTCTTTTGGCGATCGTGAATCTCCTTGCGCACCGGGTTGAGCGTGACGTACACACCAGCCGCGCCTTGCTCGCTCAGCTTTGCGGCGGCGCCTGCCAGCTCTGTCAGATGCTCAGTGTCATAGAACCCAAACCGCCGGGCTCTCGGCACGCGCAGTTCGATAACTGCCCCTTCGGTGGCGAACAGCTCGGCAGAGCGTCGAATCATCTCGACGTCGGGCTGTGGGCCCTCTTTCTCAACGGAGGGGGCGGTATTATTCCTTTCGGTATAGACGGCCGTTTCACTCAGCATGGTTCACCTCGCAGGCCAGCGAGTTGCTGCTTCACGAATTTGCTGCACGGTTGAACGAGGCAGGCAACATCCGGCCGCTGAACATGCACTCCACCGGAGAGCTTGCGAATCTCACCCAGATGGTCGAGAGCGCTTTGAGTGACGCCCCGCTTTGGCCTCACCGCCAGATGAATCCACGGCACTCCTCGCTTCGCCGCGATCTTGGTTGCGGCAAGCATAAGCTCGATCCCTTTGAGATCGCTGTGACTAATTGCAATCACGAGATCGGCAACCTCAGCGTGCTGCTCAGCATCCAACAACGGCTCGCGCCGAAGCCAAACGAAACGCGGCAGGCAGTCGCGGTAGAGGCTGCCATGTGGAATTCCAAGAATGAGGTTCCATGCCTTGGGAACTCCGCTCAAGTGCAAGATTCTTGGACCGTCGTTGCCGATCAGTCCCGATTGGATATGTTCTCTCACGTTCAACGCCCTCCTCATTCGCCCGACTGATCTCGCAAATCAGCTCGGGCATCTTTGTTTGTGGATGGCTCGATAGTCTCGACGACCCGCAGTCATTAACACAGTTCAATCATCGCTTCAGGAGGGAAGCGAATTTCTTCACGAATATCCCGATGGGAACCGAGGCTTCGGGCACGTTCTGGACAGATGCCCGAATTGTTGATGGCAACCAAGCCATCGCGGCAGTCGCGATGGCGACATCAGGCTCGTCATCTGAGCGGACAACGACATTCAGACTCAGCCTGCCGATCGTTGCTGCCGTGGCCATCGCGGTATGAACTTCAAACAGCCCTCGCCATGCCGGGGTGACAATCGTCACTAGCAGATCGGCGGCAGCCACGGCTTGCTGAATCTCATTTGAGCGGGCGAGGTGAACTGGTTGATGCCGATCGGGAGAAAGCCTCCAAGGGTCGCCGTCCGCGCGAAGTATCCGCGTCGATACGCAGTCTCCGATCGCAGCCATGAAATCACTGTCCCAGTCGGGATCGACTGAGGTTACGAGAAGCAGTCGCGGCAAGTCGCAGCTGACTGGCCAGCCTTGCTCTACGGCCCTGTGAGTGACGCTTGCCATCAGATGTTGTGCCTCTGTCGAATCGCCTCACGCGCTGATTGCGACTCCTTGAGGCCATCAGGTTGAGGCGTGGCGGTGGCAGAAACTACAGTGGGGCAAAGGAAGCCGCGGATGGCAGTGCGACTTGTGTAGAGGCGGCTACCGCATCTCACGGCAAGAAGTTTCCGCCCTTTTAGCCCTGTGTGAATCCACCGTATTAGCGTTTGCTTCGTGGGCCGATAGGGGTAGTTCCGGGCATCCAATGCAAAAACAACATCATCAGCAGTCGTACCCAAGAGGCGAGCAATCTCGCCAGAGAGATCCTCAACGGGTGGGTCAGCCATTACGGGCATAGTGTTCTCCGGTAGAAGTTTCTGAACTCTCAGACAACATTGCCTGTGATTGAAGAAACCTACCGAAACAGTCCTTGCCGTCAACGCGGGGTTTCACCCTGCTGCGCGCGCCACATCAACGGCCTTTGAAAGACTCAGCGCCGCATACAGTTGCGTCATATCCGCCCGAGCGTGCCCGAGCATGATCTGGGCTGCCTCCAAGCCGTAGTCTTCTCGAAGTCGGGTAGCGGCCGTGTGGCGAAGCCAGTGAGGCGTCCAGCGTGAAATCTCCAGGGCATCGCATGCGTTGGATACCGCCCGCCCGTAGCCGTCCCGGCGAATCCTGAACAGCTTGGCGGATTTCTGGCCCGTGAAGTATGGCCTTAGGATCAGTTGGGCTTTAGGCCCGAAAACCAGCACTCGCTCTTTGCCGTGATGAACGGTCTTGTGATCGACCAGATTCGCAGTCCAGACTTCGCCTGCACAGTCGATCATGCCTTCCGTGAGCATCAGCAGCTCGCCCGAGCGGGCTCCGGTGAGCAATTGAAGGTTGATCAGGTCACCAATCAGTGGGCGAACCTTACCCAGCACCATGTTGATGTGCTTTTGATCCACAGGCTTTCTTGCGGCGCGGTCTTTGGCTTCCGTGCGACCAGCCATCAGAGGTGCGATTGCTTCCAGGGCCTGAATCACGGCCGGTGGTACCAGTTCGTTCTCGACACCCCACCGAAAGACACGTCTGATCCGGCCCAGCGAGTTGTTGATGTATCGCCGGGTCCACACTTTCTCGATCATCGCCTGTCGGACCACCTTAAGGGCCAGCGGGCCAAACTCACTCACTCGAACCTCGCCGAACAGTTCCAGCAGTGGCCTGATCGCGGACTTGATGCAGTGCAGTTCGTCGGTGGGCTTGCCGTTCTTCACGTAGTACTTCTCGGCGTGGTCGAGGTACATCAGGCAGAGCCCGTTTACGCTCTTACTGACCGGCGCGACTGCCATTGGAGCCGCCGTCGAATCAGAAGCGAGGCCGGTGAGGAAGGCGGCGTATCGCCTAGCAGCTTCCTCACTGCCGTAAGGGCCGAGATAGGTCTCCAGCCCTTTGTGCCGCACGCGAGCTTGTCCGCTCGGCTTGTGGAACCGCACTTGCGGAATTCGCGAGACAGGACGACCGCCACAACTGACAGTTTGCATTGTGCAACCCTTACCAAATGAGATTACCGGGTATCGCTACCCGGTAATTCATGAGTTCTGAGGCCGCACTGACGAACGTCGTCAGGTAACGTAACTCGTTTCGGCGTAACTAATTGCCCAAGACAGGAATCGAACCTGCACGGTATTGCTACCACTAGGCCCTCAACCTACTCAACACATCGCCACGGTGATATTGGAAACACGTTGCAATGACGCTTAATCCATTTGAATAACAGGCGGTTACGTCGCCGCCCAGCACCGGAAACATTGTATCCACGTTGGGCTGATATTGCCAATTGTGTTACCAATTTGTTACCGGAACTGGCGTTTAGCAAACCGATGTTCAGGCGCGGGCAATGTCGCTTTTCCAAGACCAACCAGCGATCCGGAATTGCCGTGCAGCCAGATGGTGACGACAGCACCGATGCACTGCACTTGGCGAAGCGGACGGGAAGATCGAATGTGCGGTCAATCAACAGTAACGGTGACTTTGGCGACTTCTTCAAAGGTGGTTTTGCCCATCAGGATTTTTTCGAGGCCGTCGTGTTTCATCAGGCGCATGTCGTGTTGGACGGCGGTGGCGAGGATTTGGGAGGCGTTGGCTCGTGATTGGATTTGGCCACGGATCGGTTCGTTGATGGGGAGCAGTTCGCAGATGGAGAAGCGGCCACGGTAACCTGTTGAACGGCAGGCTCCGCAGCCGGTGCCGCGTTTGGCGGTGGCATTGGGGGTGTAAGGCAAGTCGAGGATGCGGAAGTCTTCGGGGGTGGGTGTGTAGGGTTCGGCGCACTTCGAGCAGAGTTGCCGGACCAAGCGTTGGGCGAGGACGCCGACAAGCGAACTGGCCAACAGATAGGGTTCGATGCCGAGGTCGAGGAGTCTGGTGATCGCGCTGGCGGCATCGTTGGTGTGAAGCGTGGAGAACACGAGATGTCCGGTGAGGGCCGATTGAATCGCCATTACGGCCGTTTCCTGATCGCGAATCTCACCGAGCATGATGACATCGGGGTCTTGCCGCAGAATGCTTCTCAAGCCGCTGGCGAACGTCATCCCTTTTTTGACGTTGATCTGCGTTTGGCTGATGCCGTCGAGTTGGTATTCGATCGGGTCTTCGAGCGTCACGACATTGAGTTCTCGGGCGTTGATCTCGCGCAGGGCGGAATAGAGCGTGGTGCTCTTGCCACTGCCGGTCGGCCCCGTGACGAGGATCATGCCGTGTTCGCGGTGGATCAATTGCCGGAAGCGGGCAAGGTTCGATTCGCCCAATCCCAGCTCACCGAGTGAGTAGAGCCGGGCACTCTTGTCGAGCAAACGAATGACCACACGCTCACCGTGGCTGGTGGGCATCGACGCGATGCGCAGGTCGATCAGCCGGTCTCCGACCTCCACCGTGGCCCGTCCGTCCTGCGGCAGACGCTTCTCGGCAATGTTCATTTTGCCGAGAACTTTGATGCGGCTGAGGACTTCCTCCTGCAACCGCTTGGGAACATGAAACATGTCGAACAGCACGCCGTCGATCCGCATCCGCACCACGAGCCGTTCTTCATACGGTTGGACGTGAACGTCGGACGCGAGGCTCGTCACGGCATCAAACAGCATCGTGTTGACGAGCTTGATGACCGGGGCACGGTCGGACGTATCGAGCAAATCTTCGCGGGCATCGAGCTGAGCAAGTTCCTCGAACACGTTCCCCTCGAACGACGCCAGCACACGCTCGGTCTGTCCGGATTGCTGCGTGTAGGCGGCATTGATCGCCACTTTGACCTGCTCACGCGGCGCGAAGCTCGGTTCGATTCGCCGCCGCAAGTGACGGGCGAGAACATCCAATTGCGACCAGCTTTCAACGGAACCGAGGACCACTGACAACAGCAATCCCCGCGACGCCATGCCGACGACAAGATGTTCGCGGGCGAAGCCAATCGGCACGCGATCAACGAACTCGGCCGACGGCTGTTGTTCGGCCAAGGACTCATGAAATGGGACGCCGAGCAAATTGGCGAACGCGCGCGTCTCGTCATCCGACTTCAATCCGGCCTGCCGTGTCGCGGCGAGCGGACTCATCAACGGGTCGAGTTCCGCGGGAAGAGCCAACTGTGGGGCAACATCATGCACGGCCTCGCGCCAGCGACCACCGAGAGACATTGGTACGACAGAATCTTCCGCCATGTTGCCTTCTTCTCACCAAGAGTGACTGACGGAGCTTAACGGCAGTGGGAAGCAATGAGCGACAGGAGCGAGGTCGGCAAAGTGAAGCAGTTTGACCACGGATTGCACTGATGGGTACTGATGAAGATGAAGACGGAAGAGAGTTCGTGATGAGGCACAAGTCGCGCGATGCCCCCTCATCAAGACAGCCCGCTCCCTCTTCCGGTCCAGCTAAAAGCTAACAGCTATTCGCTAACAGCTAATGCCTCATCTCATCAACATCGGTCGGCTGGCGGGTAAATCGCCGGGGATCGTCGCTCGACGGACATCGCGTTCGGAGAAGTATTTCAAGTCGCGGAACTTGTCGTCGCGCAGGATGACCGGACGCAGGAAGATGAACAGCGAACTGTTCCCGGACTTTTGAGAGTCATTGCTGAAGGCGTGCCTGATGAGCGGGATGTTCTCGATGAACGGGAAGCTATCGACGGTCTGTGAAAAGCTGGTCCGGTTCAAGCCGCCGACGATCAGCGTATGACCGTTGGGAATGGTGGCGATGCTCTTCACCTTGTCCGTCTGGCGCGGGGGCGGGACATTGGCCGACGACGGTGCCCCCTGAAAATCGTTCAGGGTGATTTCGTAGTCGAGCTGAAGTTGATCCTTCTCACTGATGTGGGGCGTGACGGTGATCTCGGTCCCCGCCTTGGCATAGCCCGCGAAGCTGGTCGTGGCGACGGTTTGTGAGGCATTCACGCTGGTGAAGGGAATTTCCGTGGTACTCGACAAGTTCCCTTCCACGTTGTCCGCCACGAGCACGCGCGGGCACGACACGACCTTCGCACGGCGATGCTTGGTGAAGGCTCGCAGCACCATGTCGGCCACTTCGGGATCGACCAGTGTCCCGTTGAGTCCCGATCCCGGAATGATCTTGAGTGCCCCATTCACCGGATCGACGGTACTCAATCCGAACGACGTGAACGAGAAGAGTCGCTTGGTCCCGGTGCGGTCTCCGCCGGAGAACTCGACCCCTAGGCCGAAGTCATCGGACGTGTCGAGGATCACGATCTTGGCTTCGATCAACACTTGCGGGCGCGGCTTGTCGAGGGCTTCGATGATGTCGGTGTAGACCTTCTGTGCCGACGGATCGGCGACGACAATCAGTGTGTTTGAGTTCACGTCGGCCGTGACGTTCGCCTTGCCGAGTTGCAGCACGGCATTCGGTTCTCCCTGACCGTAGCCCGTGGGAAACGCCACCGGGACAGGCATCACTCCGATCGGCAACGGCTGTCCATTCTGATCGACCTGCAATTGAAACGCGGGGGGCTGTTGCGCGAACGGTTCCGGTTGCAGTTGCGGACGGTTCGGCCCCGGCACGAACTGGCCTGCTCGCACGTCGAGTCCATCTTGGAATGTCCCTCCGCCTGCTCCGCCCCCGCGCCGCTGTCGTCCTTGCGGAGCCGAACCTTGCTCCATCCCGCGAATGGTTTCGAGAGCGTCTTCCGCTGTGATGTGCTTCAGCTTGTGAAACTTGATCCGGCTGGTGGACTCGGCCGACTTCGCACCATCGTGGCGTTTGATGAAGGCTTCGATCTTGGCATGGATCGACGGCGGCGCATTCACGATCAGCGAGTTCCACTCCTTATCGACGGTCGTTTTGAAGGCGAGTCCCCCGCGTTCCGCCTCCAACACCGAGCGAATGAGTCGGTCGAGCCGTTCGGCGGGAATACTTTGCGTGGTGTAAATCTCGGTCGTGGCATCGGTCGGGATGTCCAACTGTTGAATGAAATCCTTGACCTCATCCACGCGCCCCTGATCGCCGACGACGATCAATTGATTCGCGCGGGCGAAGGGAAACACCGAGACCGCTCCCGATGAAGCGGCGGTTGCCGTCTTGTCATTCGCAGCCGAGGTCGTCGCGACCCCTTCGGCTTTGGAACGCGCGTCGATCATGCTGGTGATTTGCGTCGCGACGGCATCGGCGTCGGCATGTTCCAGCGTGATGAACTCGGTCTTCGCCCCCTGTCGCGGACGGTCAATCAGTTCGAGCAGCTTCGTCATGCGGACGAGGTTCGAGGCATAGTCGGTGACGATCAGCAGCCGCTGTTCTTTGAGCACAATCGTGTTGGCGGGCTGACTGCTGGCGAGCGGCTTGAGCAGGGCATCGACTTGAGCCGGATCGGCGTGCTTGAGCGTGAAGACCTGCGTCACGGCGGTCGCTCCCTCGCGCCGATCGACCAGTGCCTGAGCGTCTTCATCCGTCGCCCATTCGGGGTTGAGCTTCGCCGCATCGACGATCTTCTTCCAGCCGGGCGTGTCGGTATCGACGAGTGCCAGCCCCTTCATCCGCAGCGCACTTTGCAGCAAGCTGACCAAGGAACTGGCGGGGATGTCTTCCGTCGCTCGAATGGACAGCTTTTTGTTGGCGAGCTTCTCGTCGTACAGAATCTTCACACCGACGCGACTCCCGACGTAATCAATCAGCGTCTTGATCTCGACTTCCGACGGCAAGTTGATGCGGACCGCCGGATCAGCCGCGTCATTCTGAGCGAACACGCACGGACTGATAAACATCGACCCCAACAGGCTCAACGCCACCGTCATCACGCAGCAGCACCTTGTCGAAGCTCGGCACGAGACAGTCATGGCAACAGGCCGATCAAGGAAAGGAAGGAATGGAGAACAGTCGGATCGACTTCGGATCGCTGCGGCAGTGGGCAGCAGGTCTTGGGGAGCAGGTCTTGGGCAGCGTGGTTAGCAGGTCTCTTCTCTGGTCCCCTCGCCCCGGCCTTGCGGGGAGAGGGTTAGGGTGAGGGGTTCTTCTTCGCAGCAAATCCCTTCGACACTCGACCTTTGCCACCTGTGGAGTGCGGGGATTCATCACCGCTTTCTTTTCTCTGACTCTAATCGACATGACTTGGCAAACGTCGAGCCACTGTGGCAACCAATTCCCCAACCCACCTCACGGCTCGTCGTACCAGTTGACCTGCTGCACACGAGCCTTCGCAGCACGGAGCGTCGTTCGCCCTTCCGTCCCGATCGCATTCGGCTCACCATCGAGTGCAGGCAGCGGCGGATCAGGAACCGGAACGTCCGGCGGAACCAACTCCGGCCCGATGCGAATCCGTTCCGTCCCCGGTGCTGGTGAGTCCAGTCGCTCGGGCGGAACGATCAGCCCCCCCTCGTCCTCGCAATCCAGCAGATCGCGATGCGTCGTGGCCAGTTGTTCACGCGCCCACTCGCGCCACTCGGGCCGGTCATCCTTGAGGACGAGATCGTGCAGCATGTGTGCCGTTTCCGTCGAACGCTCGCCGCGACGAATGCGGACGCGCGTCAGGTTGGCGAACGGTTCGATCCCCGCCGTCTCCGTCGCCAACGCGGTCTCATACTCGCGCAGGGCATCCGCGAACCGGGACGCATCCTCATAGACTAACCCCAGGTTGTTATGCGGCTCGGGTCGTTCGGGCATCAGCTTGATCGCGTACTCGAACTCCCACGCGGCGAGGTACAGCTTTTCCTGCGAGTAATATAGCTCGCCCAGATTGTTGTGAGCCGGGCCGAAATCGACATCGGCGATCAACGCTTTTTGAAAGTGCTTCTCGGCCTTGTCGAGATGCCCACGTTCGAGAGCCTTCAACCCCGCCACGTTGTGCTTGATCGCCTCGGCCGTGTCATGACGCAGGCTGACCCGCACGGTCTCGTACTTCGCGGCCTCTGCGTCCGAACGAAACACCGCGCACCCCGCCAGCAACGGGACCAAGCACACGATGATCGCGACACACAGCCGTGACATGACCAACCTTCGGAAGACGCAACATTTCAAATGTGAGCTTGGTTCAAATGCGAAGGCACCAAGTAGTTTGCAGATATCAAGGGGTCGCAGGTCCCCCTCTTGTCCCCTCGCCCCGGCTTTGCGGGGAGAGGGTTAGGGTGAGGGGGTCTTCCTGTCTTGTCCCCTCTCCCCCAGCTTTGTGGGGGAGAGGGCTAGGGTGAGGGGGGCTTTCTCGCGACCACCGCCCGACTTCAACCCTGCCCGCATTTTTCAAAGCGCGTTGTCGGCGGCTCACGCCATTCGGTCAATCCGAGGTCAGGCTGCCAGCCCACGACAGCCCGTGCAAAACATCTCACAACCTCAGACTCCGGCGGCTTCTTCCGATGGAACAGCCCTGATCCCGAGTTCTCACCAGAGCAGACCCACGGAGGCCAGTGGTCAGGACTCGTTGTCGTCTGGCTTGTCCTTGAAACGGACTTGCGGTCGGCCACGCGGATTGATGGTGGGTGCCAGGCCGAGCCGCTGGGCGGTCGATTCGATCCAAGCGGAATCGCCAAACGGACTGCCTCGCTGAGCCGAGCGGCGCAGCGCGGTCAATTCGCGATCTGTCAGTGCGTCATTGACGCGCGCCACCCAATTCGGCGAACGGGGGATCGGCCACGGAGACAGCAAAGCCGGAACCGGTTCAACAGATTGTTGCCAACGCCACAGCGAACCCCAGCGCCAGTCTTCGGCACGAGCCGTCAGTTCGGCTCGCAACGCATTCCGCTCGACATACCGGCACACGGTCAAAAAGTGAGCGTCATCTTGGATGGGGAAACTCTTGAACCGTCCTTGGTAGACATGGCCAGCCCCGGACGTGTGGTAATGAGCGTGGTAGCGCATCGTGTGCGTCGCCGTCACCCAACGCAGGAACCGACTCATCTCCCCATCCTGAGTGGGGCGTAACACCAAGTGCCAGTGATTCGGCATCAACTGGTAACAGAACAACTGTACGGCGTATCGCTCCAGCCCCTCGCCGAGTATCCGCTCGAACGCTTCGTAGTCCGCCTCCTTGCGAAAGATCGCCGCACGAGAGTTCCCCCGATTGAGAGCATGGTACAGCCCGTCCGCTTCATCCGCTCGTGGTGCTCTTGGCATCTACGCAGGCTATCAACTCGCGATTAGCAAATCAAAGAGTCCTGACCCCTTTGATTTGCTGACTCTCTCTGGATCGAACTGTCCCTGAAATGCAAATGCCATCCTTGGCCTCCTGTTCATGATTGATTCGGATTTGCCCCCCACCCCACATTGCCTCGATCTTTTAGCATAGATACTTCCGACAGTTGTTGATGCGCCGGTCCTTACATCCGCTACTCACTCCCGGCTTTCACCGGCGCTTTCCCTGACCCCTTTGAATTACTTCGAACGACCGCGTCAGTGACAAGTCTTTGTTTTCATTTATTCCGCCCAACGCACCGTCAGCACCAAAGCTTGTGATCACCACATTGTCACCGGAGAAAACAACTTGAAACGGGTTGCCCCAAGCATCGCTAGTTGAATTATCTTTCCCATAGACAGGCGGCAGCCCTTCATGTGCTTCCGGAACTCTGCCTCGCTCTTTCACGAATAGTATTACTCTCTCCGCAATCACGGCTTGCCGTGCTTGCGTAAGCTCCAATGGCGGAACCCAGTCAATGAGAAACGTCGCAATCGCAAACACGAGGGCAGTCACTAATCCAGCAACATAACAACACTTTAATAAACGATATGATGATCTGATAGTCATTTAGGCAGCCACTCCCACTTTGTGCAATAAGGCAAGACAATATCTGCGCCAGTCAATGGTGGCCCGTCGTCAATCGCCCATTCAGTACATGTTCTCACGTAAACTTTTCCGGGAGCGTCATCGAACATCATTTGCGAAAAGGCACGGCAGTTGTGCCGACCTACTGAGTACCCTCCTTGTGTACCAACCAATGATATGAGTGTGTTCAGGAATGCGGTGTCTTCTGCACAGCTTGTCTTTTTCAGTTTGGATACAACACCGTTTGATGCTGGAGAGGTCTCGTAAACCGTGCCAGTGAGTATACAACACGTACAGGAGCTTTTTCCCAGCCATGCTGAGCTGATCCAAACGCCACAACCAGTTGCGGCAAATGAGAAACATCGCTTGCCGGTTGGGGCGGAATCTGAGCAACTGTCCCACGTATCCACGCATATGTTTTGGTGAACCTGTCGATTGAGCGGTTGCCAAGTATCATTTCCAGTTTCAACAGCAACGGCGAGTCCATATGGATCGGCATTCTTGGGCACAAACCATCCCGCGTAAGTGTTCCAACCGTCCGGATACAAGATAGGATCATGGCTGGTGAAGCGTTCGAGTGAGGGGATGTAGTAACGCTTGCGGAAGTAGTTGAGGGCGGATTCGATATCGAGGGTTCGGCCAGTGAAGAGGGTTCGGTTGGAGGTTTGTGGGGTGGGGCCGGTGGGTGTACCTGCGGGGTTGTGAGCGGTGGCGGTGCCGTAGGGGGTGTAGGTGTAGCGTTCGGCGGGTGCGCCGGTGGCGTTGGTGAGGGTGTAGGTGCTGTATTGGCGGTTTTGGTGGTAGTAGAGGGTTGATGGTTGAGAGTTGAGGGTGGAGAGCAGGACCAGCGGCTCGTCGATATACGAGCCGTGGGTGGCTCGGGTGCTGAGGGTTGGGGGTTGAGTGCCGGACGACGAGTACTCGCTGATGACTTGTTGGCCGGAGAGGACGTAGGTGGTGGTTGTGGAGCCGGATGGCTCGGTTACGGACTTGGCGACTCGTCTTCCCAGCGCGTCGTAGTCGTAGGTGGCGGGTTTGAGGTGTTCGTGGCCTGGTTGGGATTCGGCTCCATTGGGGGCGAAGGCGCTGAGCATGTTGTCGGCGTCGTAGGTGAGGAGGGAGCCTCGCTCGTCTTGGGTGAGGTTGCCTTTGGCGTCGTGCTGGAGGGCGACTGGTGTGTTGGCTCCGGCGTTGGTGAGGGTTGTCAGTTCATGCGTCGGGCCGTGGGTTCTCGTTTGAGTTGTGCCGTTGCTGGTGAAGGACTGCCAGTCGTTGACGGGGCTGAGTTGCCATTGTTGGCTGTCGCCGTTGGTCTTCGACCAGTTAGTCAGACGGTTCTGCGGGTCGAAGCCATTGGCTCCGGTGGACCAACTGTGAGCGGCCATGACCCCGGACCTTGTTTCGCTGATGGGGTTCTTGTTGGCGTCGTAGGTGTAGGTGAGGGATTCGACGCCCGCAGCCGCGATGCTGGTCACCATGTTGTCGGCGGCGTAGGCGCGGGTGGTCTCGATGCCGTTGCCGTAGGTGCGGGAGGTTTCTCGACCGCCGTTGTCGTAGCTGAATGTGGCGATGGACGACGGGGCGGCGTTCGGATCAGCGAGGCTGATCGAAGCGAGTTGGCCTCGGGCTGTGTGAGTGCGGGTGACCACGGTGCCGTCCGGATAGGTGAGGGCGTTTTCTCGACCGGTGGCATCGTAGCCGGATGTGACCGTGTATGTCTGCCCGAGAATGGTGAGAGCCTCGGTGAGCTTGCGGCCGTTTTGGTAGGCGAATGCGACGGTGTTGGAGTAGCGGCCCTTCGTGGCGGTCAACATGCGGCTGGCGTTGTCGTAGGTGAAGGTGTCTTGGTCGGTGATGGGGCCGGGTTGAACATCGGGGGGAAGGACGGACGAGGGCGTCCATCCTACGGGGCTGTTCGCCAGCGTGCGGTATTCGCGGTTGAGCATCCTTCCCGCCAAGTCGTAGACCAGCGCGATGGTCTCGCCGAGTTGGTCGGTCTTGAGGACGGCTCGACCGGCTGCGTCATAGGCGGTGGTCGTGAACCCACAGTTCGCGTCGCCGGGATTTTGGCCTGCGACGTGATCGGGCCAGACGATTTTTGTTCGGCGACCGAGTGGGTCGTACTCGTAGCTCGTGGTCTGGTTCTCGGCGTCGGTCATGGACAGTTCATTCCCCGCCGCATCGTGCGTGAACGAGGTCGTGGCGTTGTTGCGGTCCTTGGTCTCGAACCGGCGGCCTCGGGCGTCGTAGTACGAGTAGGTCGTATTCCCCTTGGCGTCGGTCTGGCGGAGTTTGTTTCCGGCGAGATCGTAGGCCGTGGCCCGCGTCAGGCCGTCGAGCAGTTCCTGAGTATCCGCACACACGATGTCTCGGTTGAGGGCGTCATACGAACAGTCCTGCCCCACGCCGTTCGGGTCGCGCACCTTGAGCCGGTTGCCGTTGGCGTCGTACTCGAACGTCGTCACAAAACCTTCGGCGTCGAGCGACTGGATCGTCCGCCCCGCACCGTCCGTCCGCTGCTTGGTCGTATGACCAAGAGCATTCGCCACGCTCGTTTCGAGAACGCTGCCGTAGCCCGCGACAGCCACAACGACATCATGCGTCGTCGTGCTGGAAACAACCGCCGCACCATTC
>JAYTQJ010000566.1:0-7611 GCA_043746775.1 Schlesneria sp. | reverse complement strand
CAGAAACCGGCGGCTAGCGCCTTGCCGCTCAGGATGCTTTCCCAAAGTGAGTGCCATTGGGCTGACGCCACCCCGCTCAGAAATGTCTTAGTGCGGGGAGCCGGGGGGCTAACGCCACCCCGCTCCGAATGGCGGGGGAAGAGGGCTAACGCCCAAGAATCGCGTCGCGGCTTCACGCTGTTGGAAGTGATGCTGTCGCTGACGCTGGCCATCATTTTGCTCGGTGCGATCTATGCGGCGATGGAGCAATCGTGGCGACTGACGGCGAGCGGTCGTCATGAAATGGCGCGGTCGCAAGTGACCAGAGCCTTGATCAAGCGGATCGCTCAGGACGTGCGCGCCGTCATGTTCGTGGCTCCTCCACCGAGCGACGGTGAGACTGATGAAGCGGCGTCTACCTCGGGCACGTCCACGGCCGCTTCGACCTCGACGGGAACCAGCGCCACGGGGACGACAGACACCGCTGCCACCGACACGACGGAGACGGAGCCATCGGCGAAGAGCATTGGAATTCGCGGCAGTGCTACGCGGATTGAACTGCACATTTCCCGCGCGCGGCGCGATCTGAACTTCGCGGCGAACGTCGATGGCAACACTGTCGAAACGCGCACGAGTGACTTACAGGCCGTGACGTATTCACTCGCACTGAGTGGCAGCGGAAGTACGAGCGGTTCGGGGCTGATCCGCAGCGAAGGCGACCGCCTGATCGTGCAGGCGATCGAAACAGACGGAGGTGACGCACTCACGGCTTCGCGGTCGCAGTCGCTCGCGCCGGAAGTGTCGTCCCTCGCGTTCCGTTACTTCGACGGAGTCGGTTGGTACACGGTGTGGGACAGCACGGAGAACGGCTACTTGCCACGAGCGATCGAAGTGTCGATCGGGTTCACGCCGGTCGGCTCACGCGGCGGGCCGCTCATCAATGTCCCGGTCAGTGCGTCGGTCGATCAGTTTCGCACGGTGATCCTGGTCCCCGTCGCGGACCCATTCCCTCCGGAGTTGTTGCCATGAACATGAATCGGAATAGACGAAAGACATCAAACACTCGGAACGTGTCCAAGAGAGACACGATGTTTCGATCAACACCAACCCGAAGCGTGAGCGAGGATGACGGGAAAAACGTGAGCAAGGACGAGAGTCGAGCGACACGCCTCCTCGCTCACGCTTCGGGTTGGTGTCATTCGGGAGCCGGTTCACAGGCCGAACCTCGACGCGCGGGGACCGTGCTACTGATCGTGCTGGTCGTGGTCGCGATGCTCACGCTGGCGGCCTACAACTTCACGCAGTTGATGCTGACCGAGCTGGAAGCGACGACGATGTACGGCTCGGACGTGCAGGCGCGCGAGGCGGCCGATTCCGGCGTCGAGTACATCGCCACGATCCTCGCCAACCGGACGGACCCGGCGCTCGAAAACTTGATTCACAATCCGAGCGTGTTTCTCGGCAAGACCGTTTCCGCATCGGAGCGGTTGCGCGGCAACGCTCGCTTCACGATCATCGCTCCCGTCGAACACAACGTCGCCGGGAACGCGATCCGTTACGGACTGATGGATGAGTCGGCCAAGCTCAATCTCAATCTGCTCGACCGGCTGAAGCTGGAGGACGAGCAGGTCCACACGCTGCTGTTGAACATCCCTGGCATGACGATCGAGATTGCCGACGCGCTGCTCGACTGGATCGACGCCGACGATACGAAGCGACCCTACGGTGCTGAGTCTGAGATCTACGAAGCGCTCAGTCCCCCGTACAAGGCCAAGAACGGACCGCTCGAAAGCATCGACGAATTGTTGCTCGTACAAGGTGTCACGCCCGCGCTGCTTTACGGGGAAGATGCCAATCGCAACGGGCTGCTCGATCCCGGCGAGGACGATGGCGACAAGACGCCGCCGCTCGACAACGCCGATGGAGTGCTCGATCACGGCTGGGTCGCGTTTCTGTCAGCACACGGGCGCGAGGCCAACCGTCGGGCCGACGGCTCCAAGAAGATCGACACCAACAACGGATTGCTGACCGAGCTGTACGATGCACTCGAAGATGAGTTCGGCGTAGATGCGGCCAAGTTCGTGATCGCGTACCGCATCAGCGGTCCCAAAGACCTGCCTCCCGAGGACACGAGCAGCAAATCGGTCGCTTCCAGTTCGACCGCCAGTCAATCCAAGCAGGCGCAGCAACAGGCCGTACAAGGGCTGACAAAAGCCATCGCGGAAGGAGCCTTCAAAGCGACGGGGAATGTGACGCGCGGCGGCATCGACATCTCGAAGGGAGGCCAGAACAAGGTCAACACGCTCTGGGATTTGATCGGCTCGAAGGCCGACGTGACCATCGACGGAATCAAGACAACGCTGAACAGTCCGTGGCCCGCCGACACGTCTACTCTGCCTGATCTCCTACCCAAACTGATGGACGCGCTCGCGATCACCGGCGACGAGTACCTCGAAGGCCGGATCAATCTCAATCAGGCGCGTCGCGAAATTTTGATCGGCCTCCCCGGCATGGACGAAGAGCTGACGGAGAAGATCATGACCGCACAGAAACTCGACTCGAACGGCCAACCGGACCCCGAGGTCATTCAACGCCACAACACGGCGGGCTGGCTGTACGTCGAAGGGCTGGTCGATATCTGGAAGATGCGCGCGTTGGACCCGTACCTCACGGCACGCGGCGATGTCTATCGAGCACAAGTCTTCGGCTTCTTCGACGGTGGTGGGCCGGTGACTCGGATCGAAGCGATGGTCGATGCGACGCAGGTTCCGCCCCGAGTCATCTTCCAACGCGACATGAACGCCCTCGGCCACGGTTACGCTCGGGGCCAGTTTCTGCCGCTGGTTCGTTGAGCGTGACCTCACGCGGAAGGAACTGAGACATTCCGCTCGGAACGCGGCCAATCACCAAGACTTTGGCGAATTGGTGATTAACAACTGTCAGAGTTTGGTGAGCCGGGTGCCGTAAGGCCCCGGACGTTTCGCTGAGGAAATCCGGGGCCTTACGGCCAATAGCACTCACTTTGAGCGATTTCCAAATTGACGTTCAGTGCGACGTAGCTGAATTCGTGAGAATTCAGCCGGCTTTGATGGTCATCTGAAGTCTTACGACTTCAGCTACACCCCAAAGTGAGTGCCATTGGCCTTACGGCACCCGGCTCGCCTTGGACATCTCACCCTTGGCCATGTGACAAATGGAAGCAGGGCAGGCGACCAGCCTGCCCTGCTTCATTCGGTGAATCGTTTCTCAACCGAAGACCGGAATCACGGGACGTTTGTCACGGTGACTCGTTTGATCGGCGTGGTCAGTCGCGTGTAGGCATCCGTTCCGGGACCGCCATCCAGCTTCAGCCAGCCGATGTTGCAGAGCGTCATTCGCAGGTTGTCAGCCCCACCGCCCAGTAGGGCGTCCAACGTGGTGATATACATCCCCGTGACGACCAACGAATCGTCTCCGTCATTCATTCGGACCACGAGTCCGACCCTGGGCAGGACGGGCAGCGCGTGGGAACTCAACGAGTTGATTGTGGTCCCGGCCGTTCCTGTCACTGTTACTCGTCCCGATGAGTCGCGTGTCACGGTGACTGAGTTCGCCCCGGCGTCTCCAGTCAGCGTCAGGATTTTGGTGCGTGGGTTGTAAACGGAGAGGACATTGTTGGTGGACCCGCTGCCCGAGATGGCAAACGATCCGGTCAAGCGGTACTGCCCGAGGCTGCTGTAGTCAGTGTAACCCGACACCGGTGGCGTTCCGGCACCAGTACCATCGACCTTCACGTAGTACGTGCCCGCCGTCACGTTCATGCTGATTCGCGCCGTCACATCGTCCACCGGATTGTTGACCGCGAGCAGAGTTCCGGTGGAGTCCAACAGCTCCAATTGCAGATCGAGCATCGAATTGGTGGGACCGCCCGCTGCGTCCAGAGTCAGCGTTCCGGACGAGGCCGTGATCTTGAACCAGTCCGTATCGCCGCGCTGCTCGATCACTCCGGTTTGTGACACGTTGAACAAACCACCGGTGGGTGAGCCATCAATGGCCGCCGCGTCGCTTGAGCTGTTCGGAAAGTCGTCCGCGCGATAACCGAAACCGTTTTGCGTCGTGATGATGGCCAAGTCGTCTTCCGTGTTGTTCGCGGAGGCATATTCGCCTCGGCTCCACTGCACGAGGTTCTTGTAGTAACCGACACCCATGTGAGGTGCCCAGCCAGTCTGGCCCGAGCCGTGTCCCGTGTAATAGCCTTCGGACGGAGAAAGGCGACCGTCGTGATACAGCCCGAGAGTGTGACCGACTTCGTGAACGGTGGCGTCGGCGATGTACTTGCCGTACGCGCCAGACCCGACCATGAAAACGTACGTCGGCGTGTCCGTGTTCCAACTGAAGCTGCCGATGTACGCGACGCCACCGGCTCCGGGGGCAGGTGACGGACTCGTTTCTCCAACCGCGACGCGAACCCCCCAACGCGTGTCGGACGCACCCGAGTTGACCAAGTCTGAGATTGGCGGAGGCTGTGTCGTGACATCCACGTCGAACGGGGCGTAGCACTCGGCCACGCGCGACCAGATTTCCTGAATCTGTGTGAGTTCAGCATTGGAGAACGAGTTGTCCCCCTCAAACGAGTAGACCGACGTGGTGATTGGCGCGCCGCCAACATCGCTGTTCCAGTACGTGCCGGTCGTCACATGACCATCGAAGTCCAAGTAGATGGTCTTCGTCGCGGACGGACGGCTGTGCAATAAGAACGTGTCCGACAACGCCCGTTCTGCGACTCGCGGTGCGTATTGCAGTCCCGCGAGAGCGGCCCGCCGGTGATCGACCAAGGGAATCGCACAGACTCCCGAACGGCATTCACTGTGGGAAAGGCGTTCTCCAGCCAATTTTGGGGCAACCGTTCCCGAATGACCAAGTCCCACCAGGCAGGCCAACCCGGCTGCGACACCATGACGGACGAGCCACCCGCGTCGCATGGCGACAGCACAAGATTGGAACACCGATCGAAACACGCTCGTCGTCATGCGAGACACCCTCCGGAAGCAAACAACCGTCGAAACAGCAAATCGTTCAAAGGAATGCCTATCTCGGATTTGAAGGTGTGCAAACGGATTTGATCGGACAATGCGATTTTCGCGTCCTCTTTTCCCTTGGAGTTCAAGCTGCAAAGACACGTTGCACATGGCAACGCGAGTCGGTGCCAAACGGACACACTCGTTGATGCCGTTTGGCGACGGAGTGCCGCTCATGGGCGGATGCCTGGCTTGACGTTTCCGCCAAAAGTCGCCTTCATCGCTCCGCGTAAAGTCAGCCGATTCACCAGCGACCCGGATTCGCGGGAAACAGTGTCATTCCGCGTTCGGCTCTCTTCACGCGGAGCGCGGAAGGCGACTTTTGGCGGGCGCATCAAGAATCATCAAGTCAGGCGGTGTGCTTGCAGGCCTCTTCTTTCATTTTTTGACTCATCATTCTTTCATTCCGCTTCTGGCCGCGTTGGGTTGCGAGTGTCCCGCGCCGAAAAATCAGTGGTTTACCTCCCCGCTTTGGTTGAGCTGCCGTCGCGTGAACTTCGCGTTGTCACGCGGTAGCGTTCGGTCTTGTTCCTCTCTTTTCCGTCCACAATTCATCGAGCGAGGTCATCGTGCGGAACCGCGTCTTGCCCAGCATCCCTGTTCGACTGTCGAGTCTCTTCACGGCAATGTTGCTCGCGCCGGTGGTGGCTCAGGCTCACTTCATCTTCATTCAGATCGGACCGCACGCCGAAGCCGGGCGCGGCGTTGAAGTCTTCTTCAGCGAGCGAGCCACGGCGGGGGATCCGAAGTTTGTTGGCAAGATCGCGGGGACGGAGTTGTGGCGGTCGGATGTGCCGGGCAAGTTTGAGTCGATGACCGTGGCGAAGGGGACCGACCGGCTGCGTGCCCCGCTCGCATCGGGTTCGTCGGTGGCAGTGATCGGGCGATGTGAGTATGGCGTGCTGAAACGCGAGAAGCCGTTCTTGCTCCGCTACTTTCCGAAGGCCGTGTCGGGGAAGCCGGATGAAGTCGCGAAGTTGACTCGGTACGAGGCCATTCCGCTGGAGATCATGCCGACGTTCACGAGTGACTCGATCACATTGACCGTTCTGCGAGAAGGGAAGCCGCTGCCGAACGTCGTGCTGACGACGATTGATTCCGACCTGACCAACGTCGAACTGAAGGCTGACGCCGAGGGACGTGTGACATGGAAGCTTCCCGCGTCCGGCCAGTTTGCCGTCTACGTGAAGCACGTCATCGCGCAGAGCGGCAAGCAAGGGGGCGACGCTTATGACGAGATTCGTGAGTTCGCGACACTCGCCTTCGATTGGCCGCTGGATGGGGCGCGAGTCGATGCGGCGGCAGTCGAGACATTTGAACAAGCCATCGCGGCCCGCGCGGTGTGGCCCGATTTTAAAGGCTTCACGGCGAAGGCGTCGGTCAACATCGACGGTCGCCGGAACGAAGGCCCGGTCACAGTGAAGGCCGACGGTGAGGTGACGTTTGGCGGCGAACCGGGCCTCGCCGATGAAGCGGCTCGCGACTGGCTGCGCGATCAACTTCACTCGATGGTCATTCATCGAGTTCCTTCGTCCGACATCCGCGCGAAGCCAGTTCTCAGTTTTGCGGACACCGACGACCAGCATCCGCTCGGTCGCCTGCTGACCTTCCACGGCGGTCGCTTCGCCTCGACCTACCGCATCCGCGACGACGAGATCACCGTCGTGAATCGCAGCCTTGGGAAAGAAAACATGTCGTTGCAGATGCTCGCCAGCGAACGCAACACGGACGGAAAAATCCTTCCCCGCGCCTACCAAGTCCAATACCGAGACGCCGCCACGGGGGCCATCACCCGCGTCGAGACCGTCCGCCAAACTTGGCAACAACTCGGCCATCTCAACTTGCCAGCAACCCTCTCCCAAACCGTGTCGTCCATGAACGGAGTCAGCGCGAGATCGATGACGTTGAAAGAGATGACGCTTGGAAAGTGAGGCGACCAGCAAGAGAAAGTAGACCGGTCACTCCGTGACCGGAACCTTCGAGTCACGGAGTGACTCGTCTACTTTTGGGTCAGCTATTTCCTGCCGCTCGCCCTAGGCCGTGCGGACAATCACAGGACGTTCACCATGAGCACCGCGAGCCAGAGGAAACCGGCGAAGTTTCCGAGGGTCTTTTCGTCGCGTGTGGCGACTCGGCGGAATTGTTTGAGTCTGCCGAAGAAGCGTTCGATCTGGTTTCGATTTCGGTTGCGGACCTTGTCGTAGCGTTTTTTTGTCGTGCGGTTTTTGTGGGGCTTGATGCAGGCCTTCGCCTTCAGTCGTCGAACACAGGCTCGCGTTTCATCGCCATTGTAGGCGGTGTCTCCCAACACCTGTTTGATCTGCCCCGGCTCGAAAGACTCCAGCAACTGCCGCCCCAGGCGGGCCGTCTCCGTCCTGGCCCGGAGTCAGGATCATTTTCACCAGATGGCCCTGCCCGTCGATGGCCGCATGGAGCTTGGTATTTAGGCCTCCGCGCGATCGACCGCGACGGCGATCGGCAGCTTCTTTTTTTCGGAGACCAGCCGTCGGCCACCGACCGCAGCCAGAGGCACCTTGATGGACGTGGAATCGAGTTGCAGTTCCTCCAAGTCCAC
>JAYTQJ010000565.1:0-18535 GCA_043746775.1 Schlesneria sp. | reverse complement strand
ACTGGTCGTGACCTGAATGCGTCTCGGTTCCGACTTGGGGACGCGCGGCAGGAAGACTTCGAGTACACCCTGATTCAGCTTGGCGGTCACTCGTTCGTGATCGACTTCATCGCTGAGGATGAACGATCTGAGAAAGTGCCCGAGCGCGTACTCTTGATGAATCAGTCGGGCGTTCGGCGGCAGCACATGGTTTACACGACCGAACAGCGTGAGCTTGTTGTCTTGAACTTGCAGTTCCAATGTTTCGAGTGTGACTCCCGGCAGATCGGCCTGAAGGACGAGGCCGTCGGGCGTTTCATAAATGTCGATCGGGGGAGTGAACACGACCGGATCGACAGGCATCCCCGCGTTGCCGCTCGGTTCGGGATGACTCAGTTTGACGATCTCGTTGGACATGGTCTGGACCTTGAAAGGAACGTGTGGCGCGACTCACTCTGCGTTGCCGTCGGAGACTTGAATCTGCCTGGGAATGGAGGCCGGTGCTTTGGGGAGTCGCACGCGCAAGACACCGTTGGTGAATTCGGCACTCAGCTTGTCCTCTTGAATCAGCGTGGGAAGAGTGAGCGAACGTTGCCAACTTCCTTGAGGTCGCTCTTGGCGGCGGTAGTGATCGTCGGTGATCCCCTCCGCAGCGGTCCGCTTCCCCTTGAGAGTCAGCACGCCATCGGCGACGAGCACTTCCAAGTCCTCCGCACGCGTTCCTGGCAACTCGGCGGTCAACAAGAGTTCGTCATCGACTTCATAGACGTTGACCGGTGGGTACTGCCGTCCAAACCGCAGCCCCTGAAACGACAGCGAGACGCTCGCGAGCAACCGATCGACTTCCCGTTCGAGATCGCGAAAGGGATCCCAAGCCTGCCCCCAACGAAAGATCGCCATGACTCACACCTCCTCAAAGCATTCGCCGACGCAATGTCCACTGTCGCAACCGAAGTCCGGCTTTTCTTAAAGCCGGACTTCAACCACCGCTCGCCCCTCATAACACACGCCACGCGACCGCAAACAACATACCGACATCAGTCGTGAGGTCGCGCCCAACCGATCTCACACAACATCCGTCTCGGAACCAACCCGTTTCCTACGCGGCAAGGATTTTAACGAGCAATGCAGCGACCGGGGAGCCGCAGCTCATCACGCCAAGCTCCGTCACAAACGACAACTCGTCAGACTAGCTTCTGCCAATGTGACAGCAGGCTGAGGGAATCAGTTCCCTTGGATGTTCGCCCCCATTCAGACAGACTCCGCCCCCGACCAATGACCAAGAGCAACTGCCCGACAACGGAGCCTGCCCAACTATGCCCCCTCTCAATTCTCACCACGCCGTCTACGTCGGCAGCTTCGATCCGCTGACGCTCGGGCACCTCGACATCATCCGCCGCGCGGCAACGATCTTCGACACGCTGACCGTCGGCATCGGGATCAACCCCGACAAACGGCCCCTCTTCTCCGCCGATGAACGACTGGCGCTGACGACTCAAGTTTTGAAGCCCTTCGCCAACGTACAGGTCCGCTGCTTTGAAGGACTGACGGTCGAGTTCATCCGGCAATGCGGTGCCCGCGTATTGGTGCGTGGCGTGAGAACCCTGTCGGACATCGAGACTGAGTTCACGATGACCCTCGCCAACCGAGCACTCGATCCCGAGATCGACACCGTCTTCCTGATGGCCAGCGAACGTTACACGCACATCTCCAGCAGCCTCATCAAACAGATCGCTCAACTGAGCCAACGCAGCACGATGGAAAAGCTGCGCGACTTCGTCCCCCCCGAAATCGTCGAACCCCTCATCCGCAAATACCGACCGAGTGACGCGGCTTCGTAGGGCTGACCGATACGTAGGATGGACGCCCTCGTCCGTCCGTCTTTGGCTTGGGACTGACAGATTGCCTACGCAGCGAGACATCGTAGGGGCAGAGGTGAAAAACCGGGGTGTGCGCTCTTGGATCCGAAAACTACACTCGGTCCGTCGAGCAAGTAGGTGGCCGTGCAGTTCGAACTCGATAGCTTCGTCCACTCATTTCGGACAGCCCCTCAATTGGAGGCGATCAACAGGCGACTCTTGGCTCAACCTCCGCCCATCACTTTTGGCTGCCTGTTTTGCTCAACACTTCTCAGTAAGAGCAGCTCCGCATGACTGCGGGCGCGAATTGCGAATGGGCGTGAGCAGGATCGCGATTCGGATTGACCCGATTTCGATTTGGCAACTATAAGCCAGCCCTGACAATTCGTTGTCACCGTGCGTCAAGGAGGTCGGCGGCATGCTCTTCAGTTCATATATCTTCATACTGGTGTTCCTCCCCATCGTATTGCTGGGGTTCGACATCTGCTCGCGGCTCGGGAATGCGGCATCGATGCGGTGGCTACTCTTCGCGTCATTTGTCTTCTACGGGTATTGGAATCCGATCCATTTGCCGCTGATTGCAGTCTCGGTTCTCGTCAACTTTCAATTGGGAAAATGGCTGGCACCGAATCAGTCGGATCGTGTCCGCTGGCTCTCGATTCTGGCGGGAGTTGCACTCAATCTCGGACTGATTGCCTACTTCAAGTACTTCGGCTTCTTTGCCGACGTATTGGCCTCCATCAGCGGCCAGCCCGTGGCCTTCGAGAAACTGGTTCTCCCGTTGGGGATCTCGTTCTTCACTTTCCAGCAACTGGCCTATCTGATCGATGCGTGGCGCGGCGCGGTCCCGAATTACTCGCTCGTGGAATATGCCTTCTTCGTGATGTTCTTTCCGCAGCTGATTGCCGGTCCGATTGTGCAACACAGCGACTTATTGAGCCAACTTGAGGGAGATGAACGCCGACGGCTTCGTGCTGATGATTTGTCCATCGGCATCGTCATGTTCGTGCTGGGCCTGTTCAAGAAAATCGCCATTGCCGATAGCTGCGCTCCATACGCAAATCAAGTTTTCGACTCTGCCGCCACGGGTTCGTCAGTGGCTGTCATGCAAGCTTGGGTCGGGGTGCTGGCCTATTCACTCCAACTCTACTTCGATTTTTCGGGCTACTCCGACATGGGGATCGGTCTCGGTCGGATGTTCTCGCTTAAGCTGCCGCTCAATTTCAATTCGCCATATCAAGCCGTTTCCATCATCGACTTCTGGCGTCGCTGGCATATGACATTGTCCGCGTTCCTGCGAGATTACCTCTACATTCCCCTGGGTGGCAGCCGTGGTAGCTCCTATCGACGGTATCTCAACCTGCTACTGACGATGACTCTCGGCGGACTGTGGCACGGTGCAGGCTGGACGTTTGTACTTTGGGGATTGCTGCACGGGATATACCTCTGCATCAATCACGGCTGGGGCAGTCTGACCAATCGTTGGGGCTGGACCGCCGCACGAAGCGTGGTCTGGCAAGGAATGAGCTGGCTGCTGACGATGGCGTGTGTGATGGCAGGCTGGGTTTTGTTCCGGTCGGACAGCCTAAACACCGCAATTTCTCTATGGGCTTCGCTTGGCGGGTGTGCTGCAGACGCAATTGCCGAGCCGGTGGCCCAAGCTGGCACGGTCCTGATCCTCATGTTGGGGTTGCTGGCCTGTACCGTCGCGCTGCCGAACACTCAACAACTCCTAGCCTCTTACGAGCCATCGAGTGACTGGAGTACCGCCCGCAAATTCACGCCAAGCGTTCCAGGCTGGTTAAAGTGGACTGTATGGCAACCGTCGGCTGTTCGCGGCGTGCTGATGTCATTCGTGTTTGTCTTTTCTATTACGTTGCTGACCCGCGTTCGCGAGTTTCTATACTTTCAATTCTGAGATTGGTGCAGCTATGATTACGATGGAATCATCATCTTCCGAAAACGTAACGCGAGCGGATTATTGGTCGTTTCTGACAGCATTTATCACGTCATCGACGATACTACTTGCCGCGATCTCGGCCATAAACATCGTCGTCGATCCGCATGGGGCGTGGCAGACGAAGCTACTTCCAGGTGGCTACGACGGCTCGGCCTCGCGAATCGGTAAGGGCGAGCTACTGCATTGGTATCGCGGCTCGACAGTGCTGATTGGAAATTCACGCACATTGATTGGCATTCGCCCCGACGGCCCCGGGATTTCCTCACCACCTGCGCTCAACTTGGGCCTGTCGGGCTCCACTGCTCGCGAGCTTTGGGCGGCAATCGACAAGGCAATCGAACACCCGACGATCCGTGAAATCTTGCTGTTCGTTGATTTCCAGACGTTCAAGGACAACGCGACGGTAAATGCCGACTTTGCAATGTCGCGTTTTAACGGCGAGCGGTCCGGATTTGATCATCACTGTGACTTGCTCTTCAACGGCCGAACGCTTGGGTATTCGTGTAAACAGCTCTCTCGAATCTTGACCGGTAGGCCACCCGAATTCACAGCGGAAGGCTTTTCCATTCCAGAGCGGCTTTCAGCACGCGCTGGAGCGCAACATGAGCGTGCAACAAAACTCCTGCAACATCTACTCGGCCCAGACAGTGGATTCCGAAGAACTCATTATTCGCCAGCGACCGTTGAAACCCTGCGGCCATTGATTCGCCGTTGCCAAGATCGGTCGATTCAACTTGCCGTCGCCGTGAATCCCAATCACGCCACTCTCTTAGAAGGGACATGGCAGACGAATCAATGGAACGAGCGCAAACAGTGGCTTCGCGAGCTCACTCAACTCATCGAAGAAGAGTCACAAGGACAGGCCTCACTGTGGGACTTCTCTGGTTTTCATGCTTACACAACCGAACCCTACTTTTCGACATCGGAGCCGCGGGAAGTCACATGGTTTTGGGAGCCGTCTCACTTCAAGTGCGAGCTGGGAGACCGCATGCTGGAGCGAATCTACGGACTCACCTGTGCCAATCCGACTTTTGGAGTCCGACTCACATCCGCGAACGTCTCAATTCATCTCGACCAAGTCACATCTGATCGGCAAAGATGGCAAGCCAGCCAACCCGAGGACGCTCAATGGATCGCCAACCTCGTGCATTCGCCTCGACATAACCCCGTACCGGAACTCGCGAACGAAGCTGGATCGCCGGCGGAACGGCGATAGGACCATCGCACCAAAAAGACATAACCGCGGATCAGGAATCAGGACATGAACGCTGTAATAACCGATGCCGAAACACAACTCCCACAAGACACTCAACCTGACCATTATGATTTTGAAAAGTATGTCACTCGATCACGATGGGCATCCTATTGGCATCAAGTACGTGATACATTGAATGCACGACCGGAATCCGTACTTGTAATAGGCACAGGAGACGGAATCGTTCCGGCAGTCTTGCGAAGTCACGGCATTGATGTTTGCACTTTTGACTGCGACTCCAAGCTAAGCCCCGACTTCGTCGGGGATGTCAGGCACATTAATGCCGTACTAATGGGGAGGCGTTTTGATGTCGTCGTATGCTGCCAAGTCCTAGAGCATATCGTGTTCGACGACTTTGAAAACACGATCCAAGAACTCGCAAAATGCGCAAAAACAAGAATTGTCCTAAGCTTACCGTATCGCACCACAAGCATTTGCACATTTTTTGTCAGCTTTCTTAAAATACGACCTCCGAAGCTGTCTTTCAGAGTCCCTCACTTTTGGCATAAGTGGAAATTTAACGGCCAGCATCATTGGGAGGTCGGAACAAAAGGATTCTCGAAGCGGCAAATTGCCAACATCTTGTTGCGCCACGCAACGCCCACGGCAACGTACTTAGCAAAAGACAATGAATACCATCTATTCTTCATACTAAAGCCGCATTGCAGCTAGGCGCCATGCCCCCTCTCCAGAGGCAGTTTCAAAACTCGGTTCCGACATAGCCACACTCGCCAGAACGTTGGGTTGTCGCGGGTTTTCTCGCGTTCTGGAACGTGGCTACGGATTTGAAATCCGCTGCTAGTAAGTTTAGAACCATTCACCAAATTGGTGCCACTGTGCTTAATCTCACATGCGATAGCTCAGCCGATTCTCGCTGCACGGGAAGCTGCTCGCCAGATCAATCAATGAAACAAAACTGCACAGCACCGTTTTTCGGGAACGACCGACGACGTATCCGACCCATGCGAACAACATAACAAACACGCCTTCAACAATGTCATTATACATACGGACCAAAAAATGAACGCGGGAGTCATATTTACAACTTACAACTCTCCGGCGTGGCTAACCAAGGTGCTTTGGGGATATGAACAGCAGACCGACCGGAATGTTCAGATTATCATCGCAGATGACGGCTCTGGCGCAGCAACAGCAGACGTGATTGATCGTTTTAAAAAACGAGGACTATTGTCCATCAAGCATGTTTGGCACGAGGACAACGGATTTCGTAAGTGCGAGATACTGAACAAGGCGATCATCGCGAGCGACTGCGACTATCTGATTTTTTCCGACGGGGACTGCGTACCCCGAAATGACTTTGTCGCTCAACACAAGTCACACGCAAGGCCGGGGTATTTTCTTGCGGCATCCTGCCAGCGCCTCAGCTTACCGGTCAGCCAGACCATCACCGAACTCGACGTTGTGAGTGGGCGAGCTTTCAATGGCAACTGGCTGCTTAAGCAGGGACAACCATTTTCATCCCGACTGCTGAGGCTGTTTATAGGACGAGGGGTTTCGGAATTGTTGAATCGAGTCTCTTGGCTAGAGTTTCGAGGCGGGAACAGCTCGGCTTGGAGAACTGACATTGAGGGCGTGAATGGATTCAATGAGCTGATGGAACATGGCGGCTTGGATACCGAGTTTGGGAGTCGCTTGATCAATCTCGGTATCCGCCCCTTGCCAATCCCCTTTTCCGCGATCTGTCTACATCTCGAGCACTCACGCGGCTACGTTCGGCCAGAGGTGCGCGAGGTCAATTTGCGAATTATCAGAGACACCGTTGATCAGAGGATCGACTGGACTCCGCACGGCATTAGCAAAGGTGATCGAGCTTCAACGGTTCTGTCTCGCGTTGCCTGATGACACAACAAGTCGGGTGTCAGCAACGGCACAATGTGCCGTCGTTCGCCACGGTGTCGTGAGAGGATCATCATGGCGGGCTGGCCGGAATCGTGGTCGGAGAATTTCTATCGGCTCGCGGCGAGTGGCTGGTTGCCGCGCAGCGCGTTCGGTCCCGAGCCGCCGCACGCCGATCAACTTCCCGCGCGAACCGGGCCGCTCAAGTTGGAGATCGTCAGCCACTGTTGGAAGTACTCGCATCTGCTGGCGTATCAACTCAGCTCGCTCGTCCTCTATCCACCGACGCGACTCTCCGTGCAGATGACCGTCTTCCATTGCCCCGAGGACCAGGCGACCGTCGATCTGCTGGAGTTCTTCCGCACACAGTCGGCGCGTAACGTCACTTGGAAATGGTGGCCGCTGGATCGATCAAAACTCTTCCGGCGTGGGATCGGTCGCAACTTGGCGGGCCTCGCGACGGAAGCCGATTGGATGTGGTACTCGGACTGCGATCAGTTGTTTCAGCGTGGCTGTCTCGACGCACTGGCCGAAGTGTTGGAAGGCCGCAGCGACCCGCTGGTCTTTCCCACACGAGTAAGCTGCACGCCGCTGCTCGAACAGAACGACGCGCTGTTACAAGCCAGCTCGCGCCCGCCGAGCCTCGTCGAAATCGACCCGACTCGGTTTGAACCGGTCACGCACGAGAAGGCGGTCGGTGCCCTCCAAATCGCACACGGTGATGTCGTCCGGCAACTCGGCTACTGCAACAGCATCCCGTTCTATCAACGGCCGGTCGATCGCTGGAAGAAGACGTTCGAGGACCGAGCCTTCCGCTGGCTGATCGGAAGTCAGGGAGTCCCCATCGACATCCCCAACCTCTTCCGCATCGAGCACATTCACAAAGGCCGCTACGAATCGCACGCGAAGTCTGCGTGGCTGAGGCAGATGATTCGGAGGCTGAGGACGCGATGAGGGAGGGGGAGACAAGGAGACAAGACAAGAGGTCAATTCCGAACTCCGCATTCCGCATTTCCTCACTCGTCGCTCAGCAACGAATCGAGATCGGCGGGTGAACTGATTTTCGTTCGGCCGTCGATGAGTCCCGCGAGGTCGATGTGATCGCCGGGCTTCATGATCTCGAAACGTCTCGTACCGACATCGGTCTTCGGAACGCAGGCCACGACGTAGGACGAGCCGATCACTCCGAGTCGCCCTTTCGGAACCTGCACGACGAGCGCCGTGGACTCGTCGATGCCAAAGGCGACGCGGTCGGGGTGAGCATCCAGCAATCCGATCATCCGGTTGAGACGGCTTCGTCGGAGAAAGTGCTGATCGACAATGGCATCGCGGAACAGATCGAAGCCGCGTCCTTCTGTCGCCTCTTCCACGCCCTGTTCAATCATGACCTTCGTCATGGCGGCGGCTCCCGCAGAAGTCCCTCCAACAACGCCGCCTCGTTGGATGAGCGACTGCAACTTGGCTTCAACCTGCGTCCCGGCATAGAGCGCCGACAACCGTTCCTGTTGCCCACCGCTCAGCCACACGCCGGTCGCCTCATCCAACGGGAGACCGAACGTGGCGAGATCGGCCTCATCGCGCGACCGAGCTTGCAGAACCTGGACCCGCTTCACACCGAGCTTGCGCCACGGTTCACAAAGCGATTCGATCTGGGCAGCATCCGCGACAAACGCGGGCACGATCACAATCCGCGCTTGCTCAAGACCACCCGCCAGCGCGAGAAAGCGGCGGCGAATCTCGGGTGGCAAGTGACCTCCTCCCGCGATGACCAACGAACCGCCGCCAAAGCGATTCACGAAGTCGATCTCATCCCACCGATCGACCGGCGGCTGACTGAGCCAGAGTTTGAAACAGAAGCCCACCACGACAAGGACGATGGCAATCAGCCCCCCAGACAATAAGCGTCGTGAGACAAACCACCGTCGTCGGGTTGGCTCGGAGGGAGTCACTTCATCGCTCACGATGTTCGCTCCTGCTCAGTGCCTGATGAAAACCCCACTGGGCTTGCCCCAGTGGCTCGCGGGTCTTTGCACTACTTCAAGAACGAAGCGGAAATGAGTAGTGCAAAGACCTAGTTCCACCGGGGCAAGCCCGGTGGGGTGGTTTTCAGCACGCTGTTGTTCCCGGCCGAGCGGCAACTCCAACCGACCGTCACATCATTTTTCATCACCGGCGTACGACCATGGGTCGAGCGATGCGGAGTGACTGACGATCTCTTCGGGTTGGAAGTAGATCGGGATCTCGCGTGCGGCCGCTTCGGGACCGTCGCTGCCGTGAACCATGTTCATCTGGCGGCTGAGACCGAGATCACCGCGAATGGTTCCCGGCGCGGCATCGCGTCCGTTGGTGGGGCCGAGCATCGTGCGCACGACACCAATCGCGCCGGGGCCTTCCAACACGAGAGCCACCACCGGGCCGGATGTGATGAACTCTTCGAGCATCGGATAGAACGACTTCGAAACATGTTCGGCATAGTGCCGCTTCGACAGTTCGGGTGTGACCTTCAGCAGTTTCATGGCGATAGTCTTGAGACCCTTCCGCTCAAAGCGACCAAGGATTTCTCCTGTCAACTTGCGGGCAACGGCATCGGGCTTGAGCAGGACGAAAGTTCGTTCGAGAGGCATGGAAGATTCCTAATTTTCTAGCGTGAGCTTACGTGTACTTCTGAGCGGGGGAGTAAGTCCCCCGATTCTTCGTTGGTGGGTGCGTACGATGGTTGTCAGTAAAAAAAGCTAGGGGGCTGACGCCCAATGGCACTCACTTTGGGCTGTAGCTGAAGTCGTAAGACTTCAGGCGACCGTCATAGTCGGCTGAATTCTCACGAATTCAGCTACGTCGCACTGAACGTCAATTTGAAAGTCGCTCAAAGTGAGTACCAGGGGGCTGACGCCGACCCGCTCAGAAAGCGAACGGCGGGCTGACGCCCAAGCAACACACTCGTCACGCCTTGGTCATCAGTTCGCGGAACGTTTCAAACAAGTAGCTGCTGTCGTGCGGACCGGCTGACGCTTCGGGGTGATACTGAACGCAGAAGGCGGGGAACTGTTTGTGCCTGAGTCCCTCGACCGTTTGGTCGTTGAGATTGATGTGCGTCACTTCGAGGCAACTTGGCAGCGTGTCGGTGGCGATCGCGAAGCCGTGATTTTGCGACGTGATCTCGACGCGACCGTTGGCCTGATTGAGCACCGGTTGATTGCTGCCGCGATGGCCGAACTTCAACTTGTACGTTGAGGCACCGCACGCGAGGCCCATCAGTTGATGACCGAGACAGATTCCGAACATCGGCACCTGACCGAGCAACTCGCGAATCGTTGCGACCGCGTATGTGAGCGGCTCGGGATCACCCGGCCCATTCGACAGAAAGACGCCATCGGGTTTGAGAGCCTTCACATCCGCAGCCGTCACGTTGCCGGGGACCACAGTGACGCGGCAACCGAGGTCGCGGAGATGCCTGAGGATGTTCCACTTCATGCCATAGTCGATCGCCACGACATGGAACTCGCGACCATCGCGCGCGGGCTGGGTCGGTGCGAAGTGAGTCAGAGGCGAAAGCCCCTCGGTCCATTCAAACGACTTCGCGGGCATGACCTCGCGAACGAGGTCGCGGCCGACGAGTGTGGGACTCGACTGAGCCTTCTTCACCAACGAGGCATCATCCAAATCGACGGTCGAGAGAACGCCGGTCATCGCGCCGCGTGTCCTCAATCGTCGCACAAGTGCCCGCGTATCGATCCCTTCGATCCCGAGAACATTTGCCTGACGCAGATACTCGTCGAGCGACATCGTCGAGCGGAAGTTGCTCGGCACACGACACAGTTCGCGAATGACGAAGCCACGAATCGAGAGCTTGCCGCTCTCCACATCTTCAGAATTGATGCCGTAGTTCCCGATCAGTGGGTAAGTCATCGTGACGATCTGACCACAGTACGAGGGATCGGTCAGAATCTCTTGATAGCCGGTCATGCTGGTGTTGAAGCAGACCTCGCCAAACACTTCACCATCGGCTCCAAAGCCGGTTCCCGAATAGACCGTACCGTCGGCCAGAGCAAGCTTTGCGGGCTGGGGCATGTTGGACCTTGCAAGCGTGAAAACCAAGCCATTCGGCGACCATCAGGCCAGCCGAAAATCGCGAGGTTTGTAACACAGTGAAGGACGAAATTGAAGGAATGGAAATCGGCCGCCCCCACTCGCAACGCGGCCAAGGCGAGCTGCAAGAAATGATTGCCCCGAAGACACCAACCCGAAGTGTGAACGAGGGCGAAGTCGATCGACACCCTCGTTCACACTTCGAGTTGGTGCAGGCCAGACAACTCTTGCCGGTCGCCCAATCCAATTGGCTCGCATCAAAAAAAGAGACCACTCGTTGCCGAGCGGTCTCCGGTGGTCATCTGTGATCGCTGTCAGAGCGATTCAAGCGGCGCGTCAGCAAATTACTCATCCTTGGTCACAACAAAGCTCTTGAAGCGGAACTCGTCACGCTTCGGATCGCTGATCGTCGAGAACAATTCGCCCATCAACAGGTGGAAGCGGTCTTGGCAGACCGAGTAGAAATTGTGCTTGCCATCGCGGCGTGGCTCGATGATGCCGGCCACTCGCAACAGGGCGAGGTGATGGCTGACAGCGGGCTGGCTTTGGTTGAGCATGTCGCACATCGCGCTGACGTGCATCTCGCCCGAGCGGAGCAGGCCCATCAGAATCTTCAAACGGGTTTCATCGGCCAACAGCTTGAAGACTTGAACCAAGTCCTTTTCCAACTGCTGAGACAATTCGGGGAACGGGGCATTGGCGCTGTCAGCACCCGCTTGTTCGGAACCCATTTGTTCGGTGAACGGGGAATCAATCGTCGAAATCATTTGCATCTCTTTCTCTATTGGGGACCGAGCCGCGTTTTCCGGGACTCGATCGGGATCCATACTTGGATCGGACAACGGAACCATCCTTTGGCAGGAGCAATGAAGACCGGCTAGAGTTGGACACTGAGCGCCGGAAACGCTCGAAGCCTTCGTCAGGTCGGTCACAAGTTTTTAAAGGTGAACGTCAGGACTGTTGGGGCGAGGGTGAGGCTTGAAGCCTCAGACCACTGCAATCTGCACGCAACAGACTCGCTTCAGAACGAGCGAGATTCGAGAATCATGATCAGCAAGACAGGGCAACAGCAGGTGAGTCATTTCAGCTTTCGAGTGGCTAGTCGCTAGCCATTTCCTTTTCTGGTTCATAAGTGGGCGGCATTATGGGTGGGACTCGAGTGTCCGTCAACGACCTATTTGAGATTTCATTTCCCGCTCACAATCGACATAACCCATTGTCGGACAATGTCAGCCGAGTATTAAGGGACACCGGGATCAAAACTTACCGAGTTGTCAGCGACCATCATGTGGCCTCAATGTGGGTGCCGATCTCACCCATTGAAGTGCGACCGCTCTTCTCGGAAGAGCAAACGTCGAGCCTTCGGGAAACTTTTTTATCGACGTGCTGTAACCATCAGCAACAACCAAGATTTCAGACATTTCACGACTCAACAAACTGAGGTAGCGCGTGTCCCGTTTTGGCAATTTGACAGGCAAACGTGCAATTGTGGCGGGCGGTTCGAGCGGCATCGGACAAGCGATCGCCCTCGAATTCGCGCGGGCGGGAGCGGACGTGATCGTTCACTTTGCGAAGTCACACGCTGCCGCAGATGCCGTGTCAGAGGAGGTTCGAGGATTGGGGGTTCGCTCGGTCACGCTGGCTGCGGATTTTTCTGAGGACAGCGGGATTGAGGCGTTTGTCGATCAAGCCTTCTCTGTTTGGAATGGCCTCGATATTTGGGTCCAGAACGCGGGGGTCGATCTGCTGACCGGAGGAGCCGCCAAACTCGATTACGCGACCAAACTGGATCGGCTGCTCGACGTGGACGTTCGCGCCGGGATGCTGTTGTCCAAACGAGCGGGCGAACGGATGGCCAATGCGGGACAAGGCGGTTCAATCCTCACCATCGGTTGGGATCAGTCTGATCGCGGGATGGCGGGCGATAGCGGCGAACTATTCTCGGCGGCGAAGAACGCGATTATGGGGTTCAGCCGATCGCTGGCGATGAGCCTCGCGCCAACCGTGCGAGTCAATTGCATCGCTCCCGGCTGGATCAAGACGGCGTGGGGCGAGACGGCGAGCGACTCGTGGCAACAGCGAGTTCTCGACGAAACGCCGCTCAAGCGTTGGGGACGACCGGAGGACATCGCGAAGCTGGCGAGGTTCCTCGTCAGCGACGATGCGGCGTACATCACGGGACAGGTCATCAACTGCAACGGCGGCGCGGTGAGATAACGAGCCGTAGGGTAAGCGTCTCGCTTGCCCGTCTTGTTCGTCTTTTTGACTTGTTCGTCATTTTGAAAACGTGAGAAGAGAAAGACGGGCAAGCGAGACGCTCACCCTACGGCGACAATCCTTCATGCCCACCGAACGCATTCTCTTCGTGACCGGTCGTTTGGCCGAGCCTTCGTTGCGCGAGGTTCTCGCGCCATTGGCCGTTCGCGCGGGGTTCGAGTACGAAGTGGCGGTGCTTGGCATTTCCGTGGCCGCTCTCATGCGAGCCGACTGGGTCAGGCGCAAGCTGACGGTCCCGAGCGGCATCGCGCGAGTGATTGTTCCCGGCTGGTGCGGTGGCGAGATGGAGTCGCTTTCCGCGCACTTCGGCGTCCCGTTTGAACGAGGCCCGAAAGACCTGTTCGATCTGCCGGAACACTTCGGGCGTGGCGGCCGACCAAAGCCGCAACTCGATGAGTACAGCATCGAGATCCTCGCCGAGATCAATCACGCGCCGAGGCTCTCGTTCGACGAGCTACTGCGTCAGGCGAACAGCTACCGTGACTCGGGGGCCGACGTGATTGATCTCGGTTGCGTGCCGGGTGAGACATGGGCCGATGCGGCTGACGTAGTGAGGCGGCTCAAGTGCGAGGGCTTTCGACTTTCGATCGACAGCTTTGACCGAGCCGAAGTCGAAGCGGCAGTCGAAGCGGGCGCGGAATTGGTGTTGAGTTGCAACGTCACGAATCGTGAGTGGCTGTCGCAACTGAATGTCGAGTCGGTCGTGTTGCCCGATGAACCGAGCGACCTCGATTCGTGGAACGCCACTCAATCGCTGCTCGCTGCGAACAACAGAAAGTACCGGCTCGATCCAATTCTCGAACCGATCGGCTTCGGTTTCGCGGCGTCGCTCGCCCGGTACTACGCGACACGGCAGCAGCATCCGCACGCCGAGTTGATGATGGGGATCGGCAACCTGACCGAACTGACCGAAGTCGATAGCGCGGGGATCAATTTCCTGTGTGCCGCGATTTGCGAAGAGCTGCAAATTCGCAGCGTCCTCACCACGGAAGTCATCAACTGGGGACGGACGGCGGTGCGCGAGTTCGATCTCGCCCGGAAGCTCGTCCGACACAGCGTGGCCAATCACGTCCTGCCGAAACATCTCGGCGGGCAACTCGTACTGCTGCGCGATCCGAAACTGAGGCAACTCGGCGACGAGGGGCTTCGCCAACTGGCGGGCCGACTGACCGACCCCAACTTCCGCATCTTCGCCGAGCGGGGCGAGGTCCACCTGATGAACCGCGACGGCTACTGGCACGGGGACGACCCGTACGAAGTCTTCGACCGCATGGCCGCGACGGTCGGCCCACTCACCGCCGATCACGCCTTCTATCTCGGCATGGAACTCTGCAAGGCCCGCACGGCGTTGACGCTGGGAAAGCAATACAAACAGGACGAAGCTCTCCGCTGGGGCTTCCTCACGGTCGAGGAAGTCAGCGCGATCCAACGCCGCCGACACGCAGACCGTTCGTTGGAGACACCCTCAGAATGAACTCGTCGCGACAGATGCCGCTCGTCGAAGAACTCGTCCCCGCGCCGGACGTGATGGAGGCGGTGCGGGCTGTGAGTTGTTGGCCGCACTTGTTATTGCTCGACAGCGCGCTGCAGCGCGAGCCGGTGGGACGGTTTTCGTTTCTCATGGCCGATCCGGTTGAGACGTGGACACTCGATGCACCGACATTCGGCGACGATCCGTTTGCCGCGATGAGGCCCGTGTTGGAGCGATGGCGCTGCGAATCGCTGCCCGACTTACCGCCGTTTCAAGGTGGGATCGCGGGACTGATGGGCTATGAACTTGGCCGCTGTTTTGAGCGAGTCCCCGCCGCACGCCACGACGAGTTTCAACTGCCGGTCTTGGCAGCGGGCCTCTACGACTGGGTGATCGCGTGGGACCATCGAACGGGCCGAGCGTGGGTGATCTCGCAGGGATGGCCTGAGTCGGACGAGGCACTGCGCCGCGAGCGCGCAGCGGAACGAATGCAACTCGTCCGCGACAGGCTTGCACAGCAAGCCGCCCTCCTCGCTTCCCACTCCGCCCTCACCACTCACCACTCACCACTCACCACCATCCCCCAGTTCCCCGTCCCCGGCATCGACAACGTGACGAGCAACTTCTCTCGCGACGACTATCTCAACGCGGTCGCTCAAGTCATCGAGTACATCCGGGCGGGAGACATCTTTCAGGCGAATCTGACTCAGCGGCTGTTGGCTCCGGCGGAGGAAGACTCGCTCGATTTGTATGAGCGGTTGCGGCGAGTCAACCCGGCTCCGTTTGCCGGGCTGATGCGGTGGGACGACTGGTCCGTGGTGAGCGCGTCGCCCGAACGCTTTCTGCGCGTCGATGGTCGCGACGTGGAGACGCGACCGATAAAGGGGACTCGACGCAGGAATCGCGGCCCCGAAGCGGACCTCTTCACACGCGACGAGCTGCGTGAAAGTGAGAAGGACCAAGCCGAGAACGTGATGATCGTGGACCTGCTTCGCAACGACTTGTCGCGCGTCTGCGAGGCCGGTTCGATTCGGGTGCCTCAACTGTGCGGCGTTGAGACCTACGAGACCGTTCAGCATCTCGTGTCAGAAGTACGCGGCCGGTTGCGAGACGACGCCAGCATCTGGGACTTGTTCCGCGCCACTCTTCCCGGCGGTTCGATTAGCGGTGCGCCGAAGGTTCGAGCAATGGAGATCATCGCCGAACTAGAGCCAACCTCACGCGGCCCCTACTGCGGCAGTCTGTTCTATGTCGGCGCAAACGGCCAATCGGACAGCAACCTCCTGATCCGCACGTTCGTCCAACGTCACGGCTGGTTGCAGTTGGGAGTCGGCGGCGGCATCGTGGCTCAATCGAATCCCGCCGACGAGTACGAAGAGACGCTGACCAAAGCGGCGGGGATGGTGAGGGCGTTGCGAACGGAAAATACTCAAGAACCAAGAACCAAGAACCAAAGTTGAGGTTCGAGCGACTCGAGGCTTCGTTCGGCACGTTCACGTTGGACTTTGATTTCCGTTTGGTTCTTGGTTCTTGGTTCTTGGTTCTTGAGTTTTGGAGCTTCCTCTGATGCTGCTTCTCATCGACAACTACGACAGCTTCGTTCACAACCTTGCGCGGTACTTCGTCGAGCTGGGGTGTGAGACGCGCGTCGTGCGCAACGATGCGGTGACGGTGGCCGAGGTGCGCGAGATGGCTCCGTCGGCTATCGTAATCTCGCCGGGACCGTGTACGCCGCGTGAGGCGGGAGTGTCGGTTCCGATCATCCGCGAGTTGGCTCCGTACGTGCCGATCCTCGGTGTGTGTCTCGGACATCAGGCGATCGCAGCGGCTCTCGGTGGACAAGTCATTCGCGCCGACGAACCGGTTCACGGGCGCACCTCTTGGATTCTTCATGACGAACGGCGGCTGTTCGCGAACCTTCCCAACCCGCTGCGAGCGACGCGGTATCACTCGCTCATCATCGACGAGGTGACTTTACCGGCCGACCTGATCGTGACGGCTCGCACGGAAGACGGGATTCCGATGGCACTCGAACACGAACGCTGGCCACTGTATGGCGTGCAGTTCCATCCCGAGTCGGTACTGACTCAAGGTGGCCGTTCACTGCTCAGCAACTTCCTCACGTTGAGCGGCTTGTCGCCCAAGCCTGCGGCTTGCGAAGACTGGACCGAACCTGCGGATGATGCGAGCGATGATGCTCAGCAATTCCCGCTCGTGTCGTGGTGACGGCTTGTTTTGGGCGAGATGTGGGACTTCGCCAACACCAACCCGAAGCGTGAGCGAGGACGGTGCGAGAGTTTCGCGCGGCTCGCCATTCAGCGCGAAGAAGGTCTACTTCCTCGCTTACGCTTCGGGTTGGTGTTTTGGGCGACACCCGTTCTCGCTCCAGCGTCACCAAGCACTGGCCAGCGCGACGCTTACCCTACGGGAGCCTTCGCACCGAAACGGTCCACCGGCAAATTCGTCAGTTCCGATTCAGCAGGAGCCTGTTTCTCATCGCGACTCGCATCCAACGTGAGAAATTCCCAAAAGTCTGCCCGATAACGGAGTGACGGGCGGGGCGCGGCGACTGATGGATCGAGGATGCGGCCATGATGCGAAGACTTGTTGACCGGGACGGCGGTCTCACAACGACACAGTGGATGGGTCGAGGACTTTGGTTCTTGGCATGGGTCACGTTGGTGGCGATGGCCTCGCACACCGTGGTCGGTGCCGAACCGTCGCCAGTCTGGCGTTCGGACTTCAAAGCCGCGCTGCTCGAAGCGGAACAACGCCGCCTCCCCCTGCTCGTCCATTTCTATGCCGACTGGTGCATGCCGTGTCAGCGCATGGAACGTGACGTGTTCACCGCTCCCAAGGTGAAAGAATTTCTGGGGACACACTTCGTCGCAGTGAAGCTGAACTCAGATCACCATCAAGACATCGTTCGCCGTTATGGCGTCGAGACGCTGCCGAGTGACCTCGTGATCGACTCGCTCACCGGCAAGGTCCTCGTCCTGCACTCGGACTTTCTCGACACGACACGCTACTTGTCGCTGGCGACTCAAGCTGAAGCGCGGTTCATTCAAGTTCATGCGGCCGATCTGAAGCCAGAGAACGTGAAGGACAGCGTGCCAACAGACGGAACGGGAAGTTCCGGGACCGGCGACGCATCCTCCAAGCCCGCCGCATCAGTCCCCGCCAAAGTGGGCGAGGTCGAATTGGGCGATCCTCAACCGGTCGTGGGTTTGGACGGATTCAGTCCCGTCGCGCTGGCCAAGCACCGCAAGTGGACACGCGGCTCGGCCCGATTTGCGTGGGACTACAAGGACGTGATGTACCACTTCGCCTCGCGAGCAGAACTGCTCGAATTCCGGAACGACCCCGAAGCGTTCGCACCGAAGCTGCTCGGCTGCGACCCGGTGATCCTCTGGGAAACCGACCGAGCGGTGGCGGGCGATATCCAGTACGGAGCCTTCTTCGACGGCGAGCTATACCTCTTCAAGACCGACGAACGCCGCAAGCAGTTCAAGGCTCAGCCAGACAAGTTCATCCGCTTGCAGCACGCGTTGAAGATCGATCAGATCGAACGCACGGCGATGCGATAAGGCATCGCAGGGGCGTGCCGAGCCAAGACGCCAGACCAGAAGTCCGGCTCATACCTCACGCGGCCATGATTGAGATGTTTCTGAGCGAGGCGGCGTAAGCCCCCTGGCACTCACTTTGAGCGATTTTCAAATGGACGTTCAGTGCGACGTAGCTGAATTCGTGAGAATTCAGCCGGCTTTGATGGTCGTCTGAAGTCTTACGAC
>JAYTQJ010000564.1:0-3422 GCA_043746775.1 Schlesneria sp. | reverse complement strand
GCGAGACGCTTACCCTACGTTTTTCCACAGGCTGCTCAACGCGAAGAAGGCGGCACAGAAGGTCGAGACCCGATGACGAAAGAGACTTCATCCTCGCCACGTTGGCTGTTCCGCGCCGTGCTGTTGCTCGTCGTGATGAGTCTCATCACGGCGTTCGCTCTCAATCGCAAGGCGCTCTCATTCGACTCGCTCATCGCGCAGCAGACCGCTCTGCAACGAGCGGTCGTCGAACAACCGGCTCTCGTCCTTGGATCGGCCTTCGTGCTGTACGTCCTCGTGACGGGACTCTCACTGCCGGGAGCGGCCGTATTGTCGCTCGCGTATGGTTGGCTGTTCGGCTTCGGACGCGGACTGGTTCTCGTCAGCTTCGCTTCGACCGCCGGAGCGACCATTGCGTTCCTGATGTCTCGCTTTCTGTTCCGCGACGCGATCCGATCCCGCTTCGGCGAGCGGCTGACGGCGTTCAACGAGGCCCTCGCGCGAGAAGGAGCCTTCTACCTGTTCACGCTGCGACTGATCCCGCAGGTTCCATTCTTCATCGTCAACTTACTCATGGGACTGACGCCGCTCCGCACGACCACGTTCTGGTGGGTCAGCCAACTCGGCATGCTGCCGGGAACGTGCATCTACGTGTACGCGGGATCATCGGTCAGCAGCTTGGAGCGACTTCGCGACGAAGGAGTCTCCGGCTTGGTGACGTGGCAGTTGCTGTTGGCCTTCGCTCTGCTCGGCCTCTTCCCGCTGCTCGTCAAGCGGGCAATGTCGAGCCTGATTGTGACAATTCGCCCCCAAGCAAATGACGGACGCAGTTCCGGCAACCTCTCTGAATCAGACAGAAACAAGGAGCGTCCTCATGACTGACGTTCGGACGATCATCGACGACAGCATTCGATCTGGACTATGGCCAGTCCTTCAGGCTGGTGGTTTCCGCAAGACGGCACGAACTTTTCGCTTGGCTGGTAACAGTCTGACGAGGATTGTGAATGTTCAGGCTTCGCATTGGGGAACTCACCAAAAAGGTCAATTCACTATCAATCTTGGTGTCTATTTTCCCGAAGTGGCGGTGTTGCATGATCTGATCCCCGTGCGGAATCCACCCCGTGCTTGTGATTGCATCGTTCAGGAACGCATCGGGCGGTTGATGCCATTTCGTCATGACCACTGGTGGGATGTGTCCCACGATTCCAGCGTTTCAGAGATTGCCTCCGAGATGATTTCTGTATGGGGCGAATACGCCAAGCCTTGGCTGGAGAGACATTCTGATTTAGAAGCGGCTCAAGAATTCGTGACGACGAAGTATCGATCACCACTCATCACTGCGATGTTCAGTTTGGCGAGAGGCAACTTTGATGAAGCGTCTGGGATTATCCGGCGGTGTTTGCTTGAAGGCCACGACCCAGATGGGCGGATTGCCCGTTGGGCGGCGAAACATCACCTCAACCTATGACTTGCCCGTTGTGACGCGTGAGTTACCTCACCCCAATTCCCCTGGCGAGCGTAGGGACCGCCGTTCTTCCTCGGCCAGCCTCCGGATGTACTCCGCGAAGTCGGCGTCTTCCCCTTGCAGCAGCCGAGGCAGCAGCGAGTAAAAGTCATCGCGGCGGACCCACTCGCGCATGAAGTCGTCCCACGAATGCCAGCGGCGTTGTTGCTTGACGGTCATGCGATCGTCGAACGCTGTCAGGTAAGCCCGCTCAAACAGCGAGATCAGCATCTCGAAGATGACCTGCATCCGCTCCTGCTGTTCTTCGGTGAGGTTCGGCGTGGCGGCTTGCGACCGCAGCTTCAAGTCGGGATTGGCGAGGACCAGCTTGAGAAAGTCGTGGTACGCATCCGACAGCAGTTGGTAGACCTCTTCGTCCTCGTTGTCCCGTTCCTTGCGCTGCTCATAAATGAAGACTGTCACGGCCATCGGCAAGCCGATCACCGTCACGACATAACTCAGCAGTTCCCAGACTTCCATGACAGTCATGATTCGAGCCTTTAGGCGAGCGGCCGGTGAGAACATTCCGTAGCAGAACTCGTAAGAGTTCTGACGCTGGCAACCCGCTCGGAAGTCTAACGACTTTCTCTACGTTCAGTTCTCATCTGCCACTCGCCTTCCTTGTCTCCGCGCCCCTCGTGGGACGTTGCCGCAGTGTTGGTCGATTGTCGAGCTTGATGTGCCAACAGAATGTGCCGAACGAACGTTCGGCAACTCAGTCTCGTTTGACGGACTCGACGTTCGCTTGTTTTTGGATCGCCTTCCAAAGTTCATCGGCCAGCGCCTGCATCCCTTTGTCGCCGGGATGGCCTGCGACACCCGCGTGCTCGAACTTCTGTTCGGAGCGGGCGAAGTTGGCTTCATCAGCGCCGAGTTTGCTGATGTCCACGAACGTTCCACCCGTGTCGAGGCAGGCTTGCTTCATCCTTTCGTCCTTCGCGGCGTCGGCCCAGAACTGACTCCGGACGATGAGTGTTGGGTGGCCGTGCTGCTTGAGTTCCGCGAGCAATTTGTCGAACGATATCTTGAAGCGCAGCTTGGCCTCGTCGGTCGCGAGTGCCGCCGAGTTCTCGCCGATCGCCACAATGATGAGGTCGGCTTGGAACTCCAGTTCCTCTTTCAAGCCTTCGGCCAAATTGTAGGCGTCGAGGTTGCGCTCAAAGTCGGCGATGTTCTTGACCTTCACGGCTGGCATCCCACCGGCAGCCTTCGCGATCTGGGCCGTCAGCAGGTGGACATAATCCTTCTCCAAAGCACTCGCCGCCATTCCCCAATTTCCCGTCCAACCGATCTTCGGAGCAGGTCCGTGCAGCGTAATGCTGTTCCCCAAGAACAAGACTCGGTCCACACGCAGAACGCCCACTCGCAACTCTTTCGCAGCCGGAGCCACAGGCCGCGCGGAGTCAATCTGTTCCGTGGCTCCACACTCCTGCAACATCACCAGACTGACAATCATCGCCAGGGCGACTTGAAACCATGCACGACAGACCATTTGAGATTCCTTGGGAATGAGTGACGGAACACGATTGTGGAGTCCTCGGTGAAGCAGGGCCATTGCCTTGTTGGGACTGTACAAGCTGTAGGGTGGGACCAGTGGCGCTTCGCCGCGCCGGCCCACCAAGATTTCTCGATGTTTTCCGATGGTGGGCCGGCGCTCGAAGCGAGCTGGTCCCACTCTACATTGAAAACGGCGATAGCCCTGTCGGTGAAGTGAGCTGCCTAGACAACTCGCCCGTCCTTGGGGTGAATCGTGAGCTACCCTTTGGAGAGTTCGCCTTTGTCACCGGGGCCACTGCGGATGTCCAGCCTGACGCCGCTTGAACCTCGTGCGACGGCCGGTTTGCGTGGCGAGTCCATCGTCAAAGTAGCCATCATCGCTCCGCGTGATGAGCCTTCAGAGAACAGGCGTTTGAGTCAGTGCGGGCCGAACTCGTCTGGC
>JAYTQJ010000563.1:0-3423 GCA_043746775.1 Schlesneria sp. | reverse complement strand
GCCGGCGCGGCGAAGCGCCGCTGGTCCCACCCTACGGTCCTTTTTCAACAGGCTGCTAGCAGCCGTAGTGCTCGCTCGAATTCGGGTCGTGGTCTGCGCGAGCCTTGGCAGGCGACGGCACCCTGACTGTTCGGTCATCACTTCAATCGCAAGAGTCACGCCGCCGCTGCAATCTTCGAGTCACGGAGTGATTCGCCTGCGTTCCGCTGCGGTCTTGCTGGCATCCCGAGTTTGCCGATTCGGCACAGGCGATAAACTCCAAACCGCAACGACGTAAACCGGGCATTTCAAACGGTCGAGCATGTCGTGTATTTGCCGATTGATCTCTGGTGAGACGTTTGAAGCGGAATCCGAAACGTGAGAGACGGCGACTTCACGCAGGAAATTCAACGACCTCACTCACCCTTCGAGTTGATTGTGGGGTTTGAAACCACTTCTCACCCAATCGTTTTCGTGCCCGGTTAGGTCCGATTTTTCGGGATAGCCGAACTCGTGAGAGTTCGGGGATTTCTGAAGTCTCACGACTTCAGCTACCCCAAAACTTAGGGCTGACAGCACACCAGGATCATTTGCCACGGAAGGCCCTCGTCCCGCATGTTTCGATGCCACCGCTTCGTCATGGCTGCGCTGATTGTTGTCGGCAGCACACCTTACGCCGCGAGACCGTTGGTCTGCTCGGGCGCTGAGCCTCCGCGCGAGGTGTCTTACGCCATTGCCCCGCTGACAACGATTCCGACAGAGAGCGTGTTTGCGGGATCAGGGCCACATTGGCCTCCCACCCGGGAGTTGAGTCCGGGCGTCACGTTTCGCCTGCGAGGCCGGATCGACACGGATGCGATCTGGTCGAGTCAAAGTCCCACCAACGAGGCGACCTTTGGTGACTTCAAAGATGTCATCGGATTGCGTCGTGCGCGCATCGGGGCCGAGGGCGAGCTTGGTGACGACCGACGGTACGTCGCTGAGATCGACCTAGCGACAGGCTTCGTCGCTCCGCGCGATGTCTATCTCGCGGTCGGCGATCGGCAAGAGTGGACCGAAAGTCAGATCGGTCACTTTCGAGAACCGTTCAGCCTCGAAGGTGGAACCAGTGCCAGGCACTTTGCCTTCATGGAGCGGTCGCCGGTCAACCTGCTCGACCCAGCCAGAAACTGGGGCCTGGGATTGTTTCACGAGAACCTGAACGAAAGCTCCTCCCTAGCATTGGGTGTCTTTCACGCAGGCACCGGCCCCGCAGACTTTCAATCGGGAGACGGAAGCACGGTCGGCTTCACCGGCCGCCTGACGACGGCACCGGTCAACGAACGAAACGGCGAGCGGCTGTTGCATCTGGGCCTCGCGTTTTCAGAACGAGTGCCCGAACACGGGATGATTGTCATCAACCAGCAGCCGCGCTCTCCCTTGTTGGAGACGGGAGATTCGTCCACGCCGACCTTCGTGCCGGTCATTCGCATTCCGGCCAACTTTCAACAGCTCATCAATCTTCAGTTCGCCGCCGCCAATGGACCGTGTTGGACTCAGGCAGAATGGTATGGATCGTTCATCGATCAGACCGATGGCGGCTTGGTGTTCTTCCGGGGTTGCCATGTCGATTGCGGATACTTCATTACCGGCGAACATCGCCAGTACGATTTATCGAGCGGCACACTGGGGACCATTCACGTCAATCGCCCGTTGCTCCGCTGTCCGTCCGAGTTCAACCGGCAGCGGGGCTGGGGGGCTGGGGAACTGACTGCCCGGTTCGCGTATCTCGACTTCGTTGACTCTGACACACCACCCGGCCCAGTCGGTCAGCAGCTTGGAGTTCAACTGTCGCAAGCAACGCTGGGTGCGAACTGGTATTTGTCAGACCGCGTGCGGCTGATGTTCAACTACTCGTACGTCGTCCCCGATGACAGAAATACGGGCACCAGTACAGCGAACATCTTTGCCACGCGGTTGGCCGTGTTCTGGTAACTCAGAAACTCATCGACTGCTGAATCGTCGAGTCCATCTCCGCTCGTTCAGAACCGCCAGCCAACCCCCGCGTTGGAGAAGAATCGGGCCGTTTGGTCGTTCAAGCCCCAGCCGACGCGAAGGCCGATCTCGGTGTTCGGCGTGATGAGGTAATGTATGCCGGGACTGAAGGAATGATGCACGAACTCGTGTTCCTTGTTTTGCGAGAAGTGCCCGAAATATTCGGCGTGGACGTTCCATCGTTCACTGAGTGATTTGCGCAATACCACCGACGGTGCCCATTGCTCAAACCGATCGCCTCCTTCACTGTCGGCACCAAACCGCAGCGCTGAGTCGAGCTTCCATTCTTCGGGCAACTCCCAGCCGAATATGTATCCGAGTGAGAAGGCCGTCGCTGGCTCAAAGCCTGACATCGGCGTGTGGCCTTGCAGAATGACGCTGCTCTCAGGTCGCCATCGCTCCTGTTCGGTCACTCGGAGCTTCAGACCGTAGAGCAACTGGCTTTCACGAGCCAGCCCCCCTCCCTCCAATGCTTCTGAGCCACCCGAACCCGATACGTCCGCACCCTCGCCACCCACTTCGTAGTTGCCACCGAAGCGAAGTTCGATTCGCTCGGATAGGCCGTAGCGCATCAACAGTTCGGGAAAACTGTGCGTCTCGGCCTTGTTGCGGTTATCGACGAATGAGTACGACGATTCGAGAACCCAGCGTTCGCGCTCAACCGTCCTCGTCGAGGGCGTGAACGAGTCGCGGTCGGTCTCGATGGAATCCGCAAAGGGACTCTCGGCTCCCTCGGCCGTCTCATCAAAGCCTGCTTCAGCGCCAGCGCGTGGCCACTCCGGCTCATCCATCCAACCCGACAGTCGGAACCACGGTTCCCGCGCATGCGCCAACGATCCTGAGGCGATGGTCAGGCTAACGACAACGATGAACCACGTCCGAATGCAGTACATGTCTCGCACTTGCCTCAATGCTGGTGAACATACAGATCGAGGCTGCTCGTGTGCGGAAGCCACGCCCGAGCGTCAATGATCCGTTCGATCCATGTCTTTGATCATTCCTCTTGGAGGGGCTGCCCCGAAGCGAAGGTTCGATCGCAAATCCGTTACTGACTTGGCAGTACTCAGCGGAAGTTATCCGCTTTCACTTCAAACGATCTCCGTCTGATTAAGACCGCACTTCAAACATCGGATTCCGTTGAGCAGAATCATCAACTGTCGGCGAAGCCTCGTGGGAATGGCGTGTTGGACTTCGACGATTCTGCCGTGTGAATCACATCGCACGAGGCACTTTGATCGGCGAAACTTCCAACGGACAGTAGCCGCGATATGTCTTCTGGAATGTCTAATCTCCGGTTCATCGTGAGTTTTGGGGGGCGGTCATCTTGTTGGGATATGAGCGGCGTTAGCCGGTGATGGTGTATTTTGTGTGGTGTAGGGTGAGTCGTCGTTGCTTGAGGTGTTCGTCGTT
>JAYTQJ010000562.1:0-3431 GCA_043746775.1 Schlesneria sp. | reverse complement strand
CGTCCGCGACACCCCCGGTGGCGAGTCACCCCGATTGGGATTTGCATCCTGAAGGGATGCTGGCAGGTTCCAAGTGCTAGACAGACCGGACCGTGCTGGCATCCCTTCAGGATGCAACAGCCATTTGTCCAACCTCTACCGGGGGTGTCGCTGCGCTCAACCCCCGGCTAATGGCTGACATCCCTTCAGGATGAAGACCCGTCGCCATCGTCTATCGCGCTCCAATGAATCCCCCCCAAAAACATCCGATGAACCCGGAAAGTGCGCTCGTCCTCGTGAAAACGGTCACGCCTCAGCCAATCCAATGTCGGACCAAATCGCGTCATTGAACGCCTTGGCCCGACGTTGGTGCTGGCCTTCACCCGCTCGCCCGTTGAAGTAATACGCGACGACAAGCCCCGCTTCGGGATCGCACCAGCCTTGTGACGACTGAGCACCGCCGTGCCCGAACGTGCGTGGTGAGCAATGCCGACCGTAGCCATACGGCACCGTGTCGAGACCGTAGCGGTTGGAGTCCACGATCACGCCGAGGCCGAAGTCGATCACATGTCCCAGCGTTTGATCGAACTCACCCACGCGATGCCGCGCCGTCAGCGCGGCGACAGTCTGCGGTGACAGCACGTGCCCGGTGGAGGACTCGCCGTCACGCAACAGCATCTCGTAGAAGCGGCCCAGCTCTCGGATCGGCCCGCGCGTGTTGCTGCCGGGTGAGGCCGCTGCGCAGCGAGCCGCCTCGTGCCAGTCGAGCATCCGCAATTCACCTTGTTCTCGTGCGAACATCCGGCCGATTCTTTCGCCATACGCAGCATGCTGTTCGACGGGAATCGCCGCCCAGGTGTCGTTCATGCCGAGCGGTAACAGCAACTCGTCACGCAGGACTTCATCGAACGGCCGACCGGTGATTCGCTGAAGCACCTCACCGAGGATGAACCAGCTCGACGAGGTGTGATAGCCCGCCGAGCGACCGATCACCCAATTGTCTTCCAGCGGCGCGGCGCAGATGCGATTGATCGTCTCGCCCCACGAGACATTGGGCCAACCGGTCTCAACATTGCGAAAGCCGCCCGTGTGAGTCAGCAAGTGCCGCAGCGTGATCTCCCGCTTGCCGCCCGCAGCGAACTCGGGGATGAATCGTGCGACGCGATCATCCAAGCTCAACGCCCCACGCTCCCATTGCTGAAGCAGCAGGACGGCGGTGAGCGGCTTCCCGGCCGACAGCCACAGGTTGATCGTGTCGGCCGTCATCGCCACGCCGGGCTGCGACTCCCCGACGGCCGCGTCGGCCAACACGCGACCGTGCTGTGAGATATAGACCTGACAGCCGGTGTGCAGCCCGCGCTCGATCCCCTGCGCGATCACCGCGTGAGCGTGAGGAAAATCAGCGGGGAAGGAGGTGTGGTGCATGATGGTCCTGATGAGGCGTTACGAAGCCCAGATCGTGTCAACGAGTACTCACACCAACCCGGAGTGTGAGTGAGGACGCGGTTCGTCTCACACCTCGTTCATGTTTTTGAAGTGGCGCTATTCGAGTGTTCGTCGCCGCCTCTCTGTGACGTTGCGGCTCGTTTCTTTCTGCTTTCATCCGCGCACCGGCCTTGCCATCCGCGCTAGTCCATTGGCCAATCAACTCGCGCGGATGGCAAGGCCGGTGCGCGGATGAAGACACGTGCAAAGGCCGAAGTTGTTCCGACTCCTCGTTTACGCTGCGGAGCGATGTGACCTCGTGATCTCGCCCGGTGGCCTTTACACCGCGAGGCCCTTCTCCAGCCGGATGCGTTTCACCTGAGTCAACACCTCGTCAATGATCTCACTGTTGCGCTCGAGTGCCCGGAACTCCAAGTAGTTCACGCCGAGGTTGGCGAACACCGTCACGAGTGCGGCGGTCAAATGAATCGTTGCGGCGGAGAGACCCAACCCGCCGCGCCAGTGCATCGGGGCAGCGGGATCGGCGGCCGCTCCCAATGCCCCCGTGAAGATCAGCAGCGCGAAGCAACCGACCATCGCCGGGATCGTCCGGTACTTGATCGACTTGCTCCGCTCATACAACTCCGGGCCGAGCCGATACGCCGTGGAAGTCTCTTCGATCCAACGGCCGGTCCCCATGAAGTAGGTCAACACGATCGCATGGACCAACGTTGAGAACACGAGTGCCGCCAGTGCCGCCAGGAAGTGATACGTCACTCCGGCTTGAACGGCCTTATCGAAAACCTTGGGGTCATCAATCGACAAGCCCAACACCATCGCCACGACCAACGTGACTGTGCTGAGTAACGACAACGGCAGGAAAATACGAACCACGAGAACTCCGAGAGAGAAGACTCAAGAACCAATGACTAATCCGACTGTGATGTTTTCGCCTGTACCGACACGAGGTCCGTGGTCACTGCGAAGGCCGACAAAAGTAGCCGTCATCGCTCCGCGTGACGAGCCTTGTAAGTTCGGGGCAATGACTCAGTCGCTTGTTCTCAGAAGGCTCATCACGCGGAGCGATGATGGCTACGTTGTGTCGAGACCGATGACACAACGTCGGTGGAGGGAGAAACGTCACAGCAGGACCAACTCCACTTTGATCTTTGCCGCCAACTCCAACAACACTTGAACATCATCGGCTCGCAGCGGCACTGCGTTAGATACAGCAGTCTCGTTCGAGGCGACGCCTGAACTGAGTTGCCGCGCGGCGAGAGTCGGTCCCCATTTCGACAGCAACGTTTCGCGCGAGCCGAACTGGTCGGGATCGATCGCCTGAACAAAGTGTTCGACGGTGTTGGCCACGCGGTTCGCTTTGCGTTTGCGCGACATCGGCTCGGCACCCGCGAGACCCGCCGCCAAGAGTCCGATTGCCAACGCAGGTGACTCGCCAAACGTGAGGCTGCGTTCGCGAATGACCAGCGACGCGGAGCCATCTGGCGTCGGCAGTCCCCACGCCAGCGCATGGTCTCCGGCATCGTGGGAGACGCTCTCGGCAAAGCTGTTCGTGACGAAGCCGATCAGCCCCACATCGGCCGCCAGTCGCGCGATCACTCCCACGTCGCCGCACAGACGACTGTTCTTGATGACCACCGTTCCGATCCCAACCGCACGCGCCTTTTCGATCGCGAGCAGCATCGCACGCGTCGTCGCGACGTGACCCATCCCCGTGCTGCCGTCGAGCAGTGCCGCAGCGGGAGCATCTCGCAGCGTGATAAGTCGCGCACGCGGGTCGATGTCGCCGAGATCCATCGCGTCGAGAAACTGCGGTAACGAACCGACGCCCTCGGCCGACAGCCCGCACAAATCAGCCTCAATCAACCGCGCCGCTACGATCTCCGCCTCCGCAGCGAACATCCCTTTGCGTTGCAACAGCTTCAAAATCAGCGTGGTCAATGACGCACGATCAACGCGCGTGATGGCGATCGCATCGACGTTGAGGGAATTCGGTTCCATGACAAGTC
>JAYTQJ010000561.1:0-3439 GCA_043746775.1 Schlesneria sp. | reverse complement strand
GACAAGGGCTTGGAGTCGGCAGCATGTGGTCGCGATCTCGATTTGCGCATTCATCCGTCCGCATGTTGCTGGTACTCGCCGTCAGCACGGTCGCCGCGACGGCACTTGCCCAACTGCCGACCGACGATCCTCCGATTCTCGCGACTCAGCCCGCGCCGCCACCTCCCCCGTCGCCGTTCAGTGGGCCGCTGCTCGAACGGCCGAAGCTGACCGGCGACTGGTTCGGTACTCGGTCTGAGCTTGCGGCACAGGGCGTGACGCTCGATATCAGCAGCACACAGTATTACCAGGGCGTGACCAGCGGAGGGTTGGAGCAGTCGTTTCGGTACGGCGGGCGCAACGACTACTTCCTGAACTTGGACGGGGAGAAGGTCGGCCTCTGGAAAGGGTCGTTCATCACGTTGCACGGCGAGACTCGATACGGCGAGTCGGCCAACTCGCTGACCGGGGCGCTGATGCCAGTGAATCTCCTGTCGGCGCTTCCAAAGCCGAACGGGACAGTCAGCGCTTTGTCCGGTGTGAAGTTCACTCAGTTCTTGTCTGAGAACATGCTGGTTTACGCCGGCAAGCTCAACACGCTCGACGACTTCAAGCAGCCGCTGACCGGAGCTGGTGGTCTGACTGGGTTTCAAAACGCCGCGATGATTCTCAATCCCGTCTATGCCCGTACCGTCCCGTATTCGACGTTCGGAGCCGGGTTCGCGTACCTCCAAAACATGGAGCCGGTGTTCGCGGCGGCCGTGTTCGACACCAACAACACGCCGACCGTAAGCGGCTTCGACACGTTCTTTGATAACGGGGCGACGATCTTCGCACAGGCGAATCTGCAAACCCACTTTTTCGACCGGCCCGGTCATCAGGGCATTTCGGGAACGTACAGTAGCGGGACGTACTCGGACATTTCGCCCTCTGCCTATCTCGACCCGATCGCGGGATTGGTGATCGCGGGCACTCCGCAGAGAGGCTCGTGGTGTCTGGCTTACAACTTCGACCAAGCCGTTTACGTCTCGCCGGACGACCCGCAGCGGAAGTGGGGAGTCTTCGGCAACCTCGGCATCGCGGACAACAACCCCAGCCCAATTCGCTGGTTCGCGAGCACCGGCATCAGCGGAGCCAGTCCGATCGCTGGCCGCAATCGCGATACGTTTGGGATCGGCTACTTCTTCTTGGGAGTGAGCACGGAATTGAAAAACCTCGCCCCCGTTCTGCTGCCATTGCGGGACGAGCATGGCGTGGAGTTGTACTACAACATGCAGGTGACACCGTGGTGTCAGATCACGCCGGATCTCCAGGTGATCTCTCCGTTCCGCGACCGAGCGGACACATCGCTGCTCGTCGGCCTGCGGGCGAAGATCGACTTCTGACGAATGTCGGACAGCAGTCGGACGTCGCACCGGTGAGTGCAAGCGTTACTTTGGTGGCGTGTACGGATCGGGCGTGCCGGGCGCGATGAGCGGGTGCTTCCGCGTGCTCAGCTCGAACGCCGCTATCATCTTGGTCATCGGTTCGACGGCCCAGGTGTTTTCGACAGTCACCGGAAACTCTTCCTTGGGATCGAGAATGAGGTTGAACAGCTTCGGCGTGCCGAGTTTCAACGGGGGCGTGAACCAATTGTGCATCTCGTCGTAGAGATGCAGTTTCCAGTTTCGCCACTTCACCGCCTGCAGGCGATCCGCCAGGAACAGCAGGATACCTTCTCGGTTCGAGGTCTCCTTCTTGCCCAACAGGAAATCGGTCTGATCCACGCCGTCAATGGAGCGGTCTTGCGGCACGGTAGCGCCGGCCAGTCTGGCGAAGGTCGTGAACGTGTCCATCTCGTGAACGATTTCATTGCTCACACGGCCAGCGGGAATCTTCCCCGGCCAGCGGATGACGAACGGCGTCCGAGACGAGCCTTCCATGTGCGTGAAATAGTAGCCACGCCATGGGCCAGAACTGCCCTGATGCGGAAATGTCGGGTCAGGACCATTGTCGGAGGTGAAGACAAAAATGGTGTCGTCGCGAACGCCCAATTCGTCCACGGCATCGAGGATTTGACCGACGCGAAAGTCCATTTCGGCCAAGACATCCGGGAAATTACCGAAGCCGGTCTTGCCCTCGAAGTCAGGATGCGGCAGCGTCGGGAGGTGCGGTTGGGTCATGCAGACATAGGTGTAGAAGGGCTTCCCGGCCTTCACGCTACGCTTCATGAAGTCCACCGAGCGGCGCGTGATCTCAGCGTCAATGAGGCGGCGCTGCTTGAGGTCGTAAACTTCAAGATTGCGGCTCTGATCGCCTTTCTTGCCCTCCATGATGTGTTCCGGCTCGACGCCCGATTGCTTGAACCCGACCGCCGACGGATAGAGGGCTTCATCGGTGGTGCGCGGGATGCCGAACCACTCGTCGAATCCCTGCCTGGTCGGCAACCGGCTCTGGTCGCTGCCCAGATGCCACTTGCCAAAGTGGGCGGTGGCGTAACCCTGGCCGGAAAGCAGTTCGGCGATGGTGACTTCCCACTGCGTCAATCCGTCAAGCTGGCCGGGGAACGGCACGGAGTGCGTGCCGCTGCGAATGGCGTAGCGTCCGGTCAGGATGGCCGAGCGGCTCGGCGTGCATTGTGCTTCGACGTTGAAGTTGAGCAGTCGCGTGCCCTCGGTGGCGAGCTTGTCAATGCGCGGCGTCGCCGCGCCTCGAAGAATGCCGCCGCCGTAACAGCCGACTTCGCCATAGCCGAGGTTGTCCATCAGGACAAAGACGATGTTGGGGTTCTTCTCGGCCGCGTTCGCCGGAGCGACCGCGCCCCAGAGGGCAACTGCTGCGAGTCCGCAAGCGAGCGCCGCGGCAAAGAGATTTTTGGTGTGTGTGTGTTTCAATGTCGTGTCCTTTCAGCAATCAAATAGGCCGCACTCGTCGGCGTGACGGGTGCGGCCACGAATGTTTGCCGCGATGGCTACTCTTGCGCAGCGACGGCGCGGGCAGCGTCGTCGAGCTTCTTCTGATCGGCAGCCGCGAGGCCGCTCTTGCCGAGTTTGATCACGGCCTGCTTGAGTTCGCCGGTGAACTTGAATGGCGTGTGGTAGTCCTCGTTGATGGGCGTGCCGGTGTCCTCGCCGCAGTCCAGCGTCTCGTCGAGCGAGAGGCGGAACGCAAGAGTGCGCTCGATGCGGCCGGTTGCCACGGTCTTGCCGTCCACCTGGATCGTGGCCTCGCCGCCCTTGCCGAGGCCGCCATCGTACTTGAAGTTGTAGACGATCGTGTGCGCGCCCGGAGCGAGCGCCTCCTTGCCGACGATGGTGTAGTGGGCGACGCCCGCGAGGTTGTAGCTGAACGTCGGCTTGCCCTTGAGCAGGTAGAGGCCCCATCCAGAGAAGCGTCCGCCGTGCGTGAGCAACATCCCTTCCGCGCCACCTTCGGGGATGTTGACCTCGGCCGTGATCTGCCAGGACTTGTTCTTCGTGTC
>JAYTQJ010000560.1:0-37276 GCA_043746775.1 Schlesneria sp. | reverse complement strand
GAAGCTCCGTGACCGTGGCACCCAATCCCGAGATTCAACAAGGCGATTGTCTTGGTGACGACATGCCCCAGAGGTGTTCCGATCCGGTTCTAAAAATGCGAAACGGGACGCCCTCTGTGAGGAAGGCGTCCCGTTTCTGTTGCGGGCTAGATTGGGTGCAGGGCCGATGTGGATGTGGAATAGCCGGTGAAGCCGTTCAACCAACGTGTTTGATCAAGTCGCCGCGCCGCGTGGAGCTGGGATTCTGGTTAAGGGTGCAGACTCAGGAACGGGGGTTGGCGACACACCGGCGGGCAGAACCGCGTTGGGCACGCCGCAATTGCCCGAGGCACAGCCGCCGGTCGAACAGGGTGACGCGGGGCAGACCGTGTGTGGGACGATCTTGCAGACTTCATAGGTCTCCACACGAGGGACGCAGCGCGTCACCATGCGAGTACACGGGACCTGCTCTTCGCGAGCGACACACTTGGCGACGCGGTGCGTCACGGTGTACGGCTCTTGGCGGCAGACCGTGAATGGGACGCGGCAGGTCTTGGTTTCCATGACAGTGCGACACGTCTGGACGGGAACCTTGCGAGTGCATTGTTCCGCGACCTGTCGGCAGACTTGGTAAGGGATGCGCTGCGTGACTTGCTCACACACCATGCGACACGTCCGAACGGGAACTTGCTCGAGGACCTCTTGCGAAACGATGCGGCAAACTTGGACTGGCACCTTCGTCACGATGGTCTCGGGAACTTGGCGGCAGACGGTGACGGGCACGGTCTGGCGGCAGACCTTGGGCTGGTAGGTCGTGCAGGCGACTTGGCTTTCCACGACGTTCGGGCACCATTGTGGCCGGAGCGTGTAGAAGCCGCGTGGCTGCATCGCCCAGCGTGAATTGCCGCAGTCATCGCACGTCAGTCCGGGGAACGGAAAGCTGGGGTTGTAGGCGCGTTGCCACGTCCACTTGCCGCAGTCCTTGCGAACGGTGCGATAGGTCGTGACCGGTTCCATCACGGTGTAGCAGCGTTCTTGGTTGACGGTCTCACTGACGGTGCGAACGACGGTTCGTCGGCACTCGCGTTCGATGGTTTCGGTCACGGGCCGTTGGACGCAGCGACGGACTTCGCGCGTCGATTCCGTCCAAACAGGCTTCTGCACGGTGTAGCAGTGTTCGCGGAATTGAGTCTCGGTGACGGGCCGCATCACGGTGTACTGCTCTTCGCGTTCGGCGGTCTCGATGACCTGACGTGCGACTTGGTACTGCTCCTCGCGGAACGCGGTCTCTTGAACCGTGCGTTGTCGCGTTTCAGCAACGTCCTCGTAGACCGTGTCGTGAACGGTGCGAGACACCATGTACTGTTGAGGCTCCTGCACGTAGCTGTAGACCGTTCGCTCGCACTGCTGTCGCTCGACGCGGCAGGTCGTGTAACAGGCGGCGGGCTGGCAGGCTTGCGTGGGGCAGCAACTGTAACTGGCGGCTCCGCAGTAGCGGCCCGCTTCGACCGAACTAGGTGCCGCGACGACGCCCAGCGCGAGCGCGGTCAGCATTCCGACCATCGCTTTTCTCATGACTGATCTCCAATAAAAAGGCGTTGACTGTTGCGGCTTCGCAGTCGATTGACGGAGTCTGATCTGGAGAGTCTGCCGTCGGCAGCGTGTTCAGTTCGGTGACTCGATCCCGCACAATCGCGGCGAGTCGCCTCGTCAGAACTGACAGCACCAGACCTGAAGTCTCATCCCACAAACTCATCTGCAACCGGAAGCGTTGCCTGAATCATAAGCTCAAGCACAGACCCTTCGCGAAGAGAAAGTCTGCAAATCTACGGAAGCCACGATGAACGAACGCCTCAACTCTGAACAACCGTGACAGTTGGCAGACTGACCCCGTTTGGCAGTCCTCACGAAACCGAAACAGCCCGCGCAGCTTGCCGACTCGACGGCCTTGGTGCAGAACGTCAACGGACCGCGCGCTGCGAAAAGACAACGCAGATCAACCCACCTCGCGCATCGAACCAGCCCGAACAACGATGGTGTCGGCGACACGATCCCCCAGCCGTTGCCGGTGGTCCGAAAACATCAGACTGATCGCTGCGGGAAGCGGTGTGAGTAAGAGCGGGAGGTCAAAACAATGGATCAGGTTGCGAACGAGTGCCCGGGCGAAGCCGCACGGACGAAGCGTCGTTCTCTTCGTGCGAAGGCCGAGCAACCACTTGCCCGGGGTGACTCCATGTCGTCCCTCTAGGAAAACCGACACCCCGATGAGGATTACCAGCACGGCAATGATGATCAAAATGAGATTGGGGAATTGGACGAGTGATCGAAGAAACGGGTTGATGAGCGGCCCGATACCCGGTCCCGCCCAAATTCCTAGCGGTAAAGTGGGGTTGGCAGTACTCGCAAGGACTAGTTCGCTGTTGAATAAGTCGTGTGTAAGTCGTGTCTCGAAATCGGCGGGAAACACGGGGAAGCTCAGCTCTGCGAACAAAAAACACCCCAAGGTGACTGTGATCGCCAGCACGACGAGAACAAGATCAATGCCGGTCGCTATCGCGCGATGCCACAGCGGGGCAAGAGTGGTCGTTTGGTTTCCAAACTCGTACCCGGATTGAATGCCGCCGCGCGTGAGCCAAGACGCTCCGCCAATCAAAATCACGATGTGAAGCAGCCACGCCACGAGCAGGCTGACTCCAATCCGTCTCCAGCGCGCGAGGTACTCTGGCTTGCAGCCCGGATGGGAGTAATGCACCTCGTCGATGGCGCTGCCTTTGATCCGGCGAATTCGGATCGCTCCCCAGTAGCCGTCTCGTTCGACCAAAAAGGCCGTGGTTTCCTTCGCGGCGGAGAGGGGGTGGGCCGAGCCGTTTGTTCGTGTCGAGTTACCGCGCTCGATGGAGTCGTCTTGGCCCACAACCATGAGGTCTGGAAAGTGCATATTAGTCGCGCGAATGGCAATGCTATTCCAAACCCCGTTCAGATCACGGTGGAGCAGTAACCTGTCGTAGTTCCGACTCAGAAACAGCACACCATCAGGTGCTGTACTCATTTCAAAATAATTGCGATCACTTTCGAGCTCTTTTCCGCTAATCGGTTCCCATCCGGTCACGTCTCGCAAGGCGTTTTCGGGTGCTAGGGCTGATGGTGTCTCGGTCGCCTCATCGGCGAACTCGAAGCCCGTTCGATACGCCGCAAACATGTGGGAGTTCGAGATCGTCACATGATGTTGTTGTCCGCGCTGTTCGACTTGGATGTCGATGTAGTCGCTGCCGAGCAAGGGCGTGGTGGGCAGAGGCGGCGGCTGCGTAGTGAGCGGCAATAACACGCGACGGCCTAGTTCCGCATCGTCGTGCCACGTGCGAGTCACTTCCGGAAGTAAGATCGGTCGTCCCTCGATCCACCGGCCTTCGACCAGATGAGTCAGTTGGGAACTCCCGTCATCGTTCCTATGGATCGTCGTCAGCAGTCCGTCCCAAGCAAAAACCGGGCAACGAAACGTGGCTGGCTGTGCGGGCAGAGTGGCGAGCTTGGCGTATCCGGACGGAGACAGACGATAGACGCTGTTCGACTGCCGGGTAACGTAGTGCGGAGACTCGCCCAACCACACGAGGTTTCCGAACTCGGCGGGAAGCGCCAGCTCCGAATCGCGTTCGGCTCCGGTCTCCAAATCGAGTCGCAACAGTCGGCACCGGGCTGGCGGTGAACTCTCGTTCACGACCGTCAACTCGAGATGCCACAGTTCACCCCTCTTCACCGTCCCATAAATCATACGAACGATCTTGGACGGAAACGCAGCCACCCCCTTGTCGCCCATCTCCGCCAACACTGACCACACAATGACCGCAACCGGCAGCACGATACTGAGGGCAACGATCCCGATGGCGAAGGCCACGCGATGTCGTCGATTCGGCGGAGTGTGACGCATGTATCTGTCCAGATCGCGGGAGTGTCGTGCTATTCGGTTGCACGTCGGCATCATGCACGGTTCCAGCCGTCGTGGACCGCTTCCCAATCCGACCAGTCTTCGTCGGTGGCAGCCATCTGTTGAGCGGTCTCTTCCCACGAAAGTGGTTTGGCAACCTGCTTCGACCGCAACACGATCTCACCGTCTCGCTCTTCGAGGACAATGCCTCCGTCGAGCTGATGCTTGCGGATCATCGCCGCCGGAAGGCAGATGCCGCGGTCCTTACCGATCTGCAACAGTTTGGTTTCGAGTAGTTTCATGATGAATTCCCCGTAGTCACGTTGCCGAGGAGCGTCAAGCAGCGTTGTCGGGTGCTTGGAGTCTTCGTTTGCGAAAGTTGTTGTGAATGGAATGGTCCTCAAAGTAACCATCATCGCTCCGCGTGATGAGCCTGATGGGATCAAACGTCCACTTGCGAAAGGCTCATCACGCGGAGCGATGATGGCTACTTTGGCTGAGACGCAGGCTTCACGCACCCTGCTCACTATTCCCCGCGCAGCGTGGTGACGATGGGCAACCGAACGGCGGCTCGGACGGCGAGGGTCGCAGCGAACATCCCGGTCGCGAAGACGAGGGCGAGCAGGATCGAGAGCGAGCCGAGGGGAACGTCACCGCCGCGTGAGGTGAGGTTGGGCGCGACGGCGATCAGGGCCGAAACACTTCCTGCCGCGAGGCCCCAGAGGAGGACGAAGGCGTTTTCCCAGAGGACGAGCGAGGCGACTTGGCCCGCGCGGTAGCCGACCGCTCGCAGCAGAGCGAGTTCCGTCTGGCGTTCGAGGACGTTGCGGAGCATCACTGTCGCGAGGCCGAATGTGCCGAGCAGCAGTCCCAAACCGCCGAGTGTTTGGAACGTTGAGAGGTACGTGTTTTGAACCGACAGGAATCGCGCGAGCCGATCACCCACCGGCTCCGCGTCGAAGCCATACGCGGTGAGTTCTGTTTCGAGAAACGTGGTCGCGGCGTCGGCGAGTTCGGGCGGGACTTCAATCAGGAAGTAACGGAAGCCCTTCTGCTCGGGGAAGACTCGCAGGAAGTCGTCCTCACTCATCACGAGCACGCCTTGGAAGACGCTGTCTTGGAAGAGGCCGCTCACGAGGAGTTGATGTTGCGGGTGTTCTTCATTCGGGATCGCGATCGTCTGCCCCGGCTGCTTGTGCAGCGAGAACATCAAGGTGTTGAGGTCCCCGAGGACGGGGACCGGTTGAGAGTTGAGGGTTGAGGGTTGAGGGTCAGAAGAAGAGGGGTTGGCGGTGGCTGCTTCTTTTCGCTGACCTTCAACCCTCGACCCTCGACCATCAACCCCCACTGAACGACCTTCAACCAGCTTCTGCCAAGAGCCGCCGCCCATGAACGACGGTGCGAAAGCGAAGCGGCCTGCGTCGATCAGCGAACGAGGGACTCCGAGAATCGTCGGGACTCGCGTTTGGTAGACGTTCAGGCAACTGGCCTCTTCGCCCGGCTTCACTCGGAACGGCACGACCTTCATGTCGCCTCGTTCCAGCGCCGCCAAGGCCTTGGCGCTCGGCGAGTTTGGCTCCGCTTCGATCTGCAATTTCTTGCGGCCTTCCGTCGTGTTGAGGTCGTACAGGATCGGGCTGCTCGACTCGGCGACCAGCGCGAAGCCGCCGTTGCCCGACTTCTTGTCGAGCTTTTCTCCTGAAGGATCGCGCCGGAAGGCGGCGACGGTGACGATCAGGAACGTGGCGGTCGCGATCAGCCCGGCGGTCATCACGCTGCGCAGTCGTTGTCGCGAGGCGTTGCGCAGACCGAGGCGGCGGAACGAGTGAATTGCCGTTGTTGGATGGGCACTCCTGCCCGTCCGCTCTTCGGCTGTTGGAGTCGCTGTTGACGCGACAAGAGGACGGGCAGGAGTGCCCATCCTACAAATCGAAGACCAGCCACCGGACAACCACGCGGACAGGAACGACAGCGACGTGACCAGCAGCAGGATGCCGACGCCGAAGAAGGCTCCTGTGGCGGGTATGAGTCCGATGACGATGCACGCAGTCAGGACGACAGCCAGCGCGGCGCAGGCTGTCGCGCGGCGGGATGACTTTCTCGCGCGGAGGTGCTGCGTTGCGAGATCGACTTCTTTCTCGGTGATGCCCGCGAGTTGCTCGCGGAGGCTCAGTCCCTTCAACTGCCTCAGTGCCCACCAGATCGCGAACAGGGCCGTCGCGACGGCGATGGCGAAGCCCGCGATGAGACTGAGCGGCTGGACCGAGAGAATCAAACTCGTCGTCCCGATCGCGCCGACCCACCAGTGTGTCAGGCCGTAGATCATCAGCTTGGCATACGCGACGGCGGCGACGGTCCCGAGGATCGCTCCTGCTAGAACGACGACCAGTCCTTCAAGCAGCATCTGTCGCTGAACTTGCTGTGGCGTGAAGCCAACCGCGCCTAGCAACCCGAGATCGCGGACTCGCTGCTCGATTCCTAACCGAAAGAGCAACCCGATCAAGATCATCGCCGCCGCGATCAGGAACAGACTGAAGCCGATGAACAGCCCACTGAAGTCGTTCGATCCCTTCGCCGCCATCAGGCCAATCGCTTTGACCGGCTGAAACGCGAGTCCGAGTTCGGCGGGGTTGAGGTGGCTGAGTAGTCGAGTGTTGAGTGTTGAGGGTTGAGGGTCAGAAGCAGAGTCCGCACTTGTCGCCGGATCGTTGCCCCGTATCCCTTTGGTCCCTTCCGTCCTTGTTGTCCCTTGCCCGATCCTCAGCGACGTGAGCGATCCATACCGGCTCGGCCACAGTTTCTGAGCTTGCTTGAGCGGAAGGAACATCTTCGGAACCGCGCGATAACTGTCCCAGTATTCGTCGTCGCGGGGCGTCACGTCGTCGAGCTTCATCTCGAACGGCTGGTCCCAGTCGGAGAGCGAGTCCACGTCGGTGATCCCCTTCACGACGGGAGTCAGCGAGCGGTCGATGGCGGCTCCGGCCATCTTCACGATGCCGCGCACGGTGACAGACTGTTCGAGTTCGGGTAGCTCACCGCGCGAGCCAATCGTGTGGTACGAGAACTTGATCGGATCGCCCACCTTCACGCCGAGGTCGGTTGCGAGGAACTCGTTGATGATGACTTCGTCGTCGCCGAGTGATGCCGGTTTCTCACCGAGGAACTCGAACGAACCGAATGGCCCGGCGATCTTGCTCCCGGCTCCCGTGAGCGGCACGGCGCTAGCCGCCGGTGTGTCGTTCGTCGTGTTGGCGCTGTTCGTCTCGTTGTCAGAACCGGCGGCTAGCGCCGTGCCGCTCAGTGCCGCGATGTCCTTCGCGTCCAGACTCAACACATCCAGCCCGGCCGCCGTCGAGTACATCGAGTAGCCGCCACTGACGCGACCGGGGTTCGGGTGATGTGGATTCCAAATCTTGTTCGCGAGGTAAACCATCACAGGTGAAGTGACCAGCCCCAACTCCGCCGCTGCTGTGCGAGCCGCCTCCGCCAGCTTGTCCTCCAAAATCATCTGCTCGGATTCGAGGACGACGAAGTTCTGCGCGGTGTTCTCGACGATGCGCAAGTTGAGGTCGGCGAGAGTCGGCTCGACTGTAGGATGGGCACTCTTGCCCGTCCGCTCTTCATCTTGTTGTTGTGCTGTTGGCGTTGAAGCAGGACGGGCAGGAGTGCCCATCCTACGAGTCGAAGTGGCCAGCAGCGCGTTCACCCGCGCGGGTTTGGCTGTCGGATCGCGTTTCGTCGGCTTGACCTCTTCCAGCCCGAGCCGCTCCTGCAAGACGTGCAGATCAACGAAGGCGTTGAGTGGCAATGCCTGTGTCGGATGGAGGCCGAGCCGCGACAGACCGCTCTCGTCTGGTGAGATGGCACTCACCTTGAGCGTGATCTCCTGCGAGTCGTTGTCCTTCTTGCCGAGCAACGTATCGCGCGGGACTGCGCTCGGAAGCTCGATCCAGATCGTGACCTCATCTCCCACCTTCGCCCCGACCGCCGCCGCCGCCCGCGCGTTCAGAACGACTCCGTTCCCCGTCGGCCGTTCGATTTGTGATCGCCCTGTAGGGTGGGACAAGCTCGCTTCGGGCGCCGGCCCACCAGCATTGGGATTCGCGTTGCCATTCTGGTGGGCCGGCGCGGCGAAGCGCCGCTGGTCCCACCCTACGGCGTCTCGGCGTGTGGTCGTGTCGATGAGCGACCAAGCTCGCTCGTCGAAACCATAGACGTTGACCTGCCCCGCGCGGCGCGTCGTCTCACCGTGCTTCGCCTGAAGCCCCGCAACCATGATGATCGCCGGAGCGACGGTTGCCCCGTCTCCCGCTTTCGCCTGAAGTTCGTTCGCCAGCTCTTCGCGAACAAATCGCGGGCCGCTCATCACATGATCGATCTTGCCGAGTCGGTCTTGAGTCATCTTCACGAGGCTCGCGCGCACCGAATCGCCGACGATCAGCGCCCCGCCGATGACGGCCGTCCCGGCGATCACGCCTAGCAACACGGCGAAGTTGGTGCGCCAGTGGTGACTCACACTGCGCAGGACAAGTTGGAAGCGGTTCATGCAAGGAGGCTCGTGAAAGGAGAAGGCGGATGGCCATGTTTGAAAGGAGCGACTCTACCGGGGTTGTCCTGATGGTCTCTACACAACTCGCGCAGGCCAGCCAAAGTAGCCGTCATCGCTCCGCGTGACGAGCCTTGCGAGTTCGGCGCACTAACTCGGGCGCGTGTTCTCTGAAGGCTCATCACGCGGAGCGATGATGGCTACTTTGTGTCGAGACCGATGGGACAAGCCTAGTGGGATTGGCTCGTTGACGGATTCGGGGTGGATTCCACACTAAATCCACCACGTGTGCTTTAACCGAGGGAAGCATAACCGCAAGCCGAGGGCCTCTTGGTGATCGAAGCGGGCGCGATGTCATACGATGGACTCTGCCGACTGTCTCGGCTTACAACGGCGGGCGATCTGACGGATCCTCAACTCGAATCGGGAGCGACCTGCCATGACGATGAACTTCGTGGATCGTGATTCCTCGCGACGTGACTTTCTCAGAGAGACTGTGTTGACGACGGCGGCCGGTTGGTCGTTGTCGGTCGGTTCGTCGCTCTCACTCGATCAAGTGCTGCACGCGGCGGAGACGAGCGGCGGGAGCTTGCACGTCGCGCCGTTTCGGTTCGACGTGACGCCGCCGATCGGGCACTCGTGCTGCGGCGGATGGATCAAGCCGATCGAGGTCGTCGATGATGCGCTCGAAGCGATTGGCGTGGTGTTGCTCGGTGCCGGGAAGCCGATCGTGTTGTGTGCGGTCGATTGGACGGGGCTGCTCAACGAGGCTCACGTCGAATGGCGGACGGCTCTCGCGCAGGCGGCGGGAACGACGGCCGATCGCGTGGCGGTCCATTGCGTCCATCAGCACAACGCGCCGTTCGCGTGTCTCGAAGCCGAACGGATCGTGCTGGCTGAAGGAGACCTGCCGCACATCGTGGACTTGGAGTTCTTCAAGCGGTGCTTGGATGCGGGCCGGAAGTCGGTCGAGCAGGCGATCAAGCAGGCTCGACCCGTGACGCATGTCGGCTGGGGGCAGGGCAAGGTGGACCGCATCGCATCGAACCGTCGAGTCTATCGCGATGAGTCCGGCAAGATTTTGGCGATGCGCGGGAGTTCGTGTGCCGACGAGAAGCTGATCGCGCTGCCCGAAGGAACCATCGACCCGTTCCTCAAGACGGTCGCGTTCTTCGACGGCGCGAAGAAGATCGCGTCGCTCCACTACTACGCCACGCACCCGATGAGCTACTACGCCGACGGTCGCGCGACGAGCGATTTCGCGGGGCTGGCTCGCAAGCAGCGGCAGCAGGACGAACCCGACTGCACGCACATCTACTTCACCGGCTGTGCGGGGAACATTTCGGCGGGCAAGTACAACAATGGCTCGAAGGAGGTCCGGCCCGTCCTGACGCAGCGGCTGTACGACGGGATCGTCGCGTCGGAAGCGAAGCTCGAACGGGCCGAGGTCAAGATGTTCGCGTGGAAGACCGCCGAAGTGTTGCCTCCGCCCCGCTCGTCTCTTCACGCCGAGATGATCGCGCAGCAGATCGCCACCAAAACGAACACGGTCGTGAACCGCAATCGTCCGTCGTACATGCTCTCGTGGCTGCGACGTGTCGAGCAGAAAATCCCGATCGTGCTGAGTTCCCTGCACATCGGTCCCGTCGCGCTGCTGCATCTCCCCGCCGAGTCCTTCATCGAATACCAGCTCCGGGCGCAGAGTCTCGCGAAGGGGAGCTTCGTCTGTACGGCGGCGTACGGAGACGGTGGCCCGTGGTACATCCCGGTGAAAGAGGAGTACCCGAACGGCGGCTACGAAGTGAGCGTCGCGTTCTGCGAACCCGAGATCGACGACGTGCTGACCGAGGGAATGCGTCGCATCCTGCCGGGGTGAGCAGGTCATGCCCAACGACCGCGATCCACACCAACCCGAAGCGTGAGCGAGGACGAGCGCAGGGAGTGGTCGGAAATTACTAAGTAGACCCGCAGAGAAAAGTTGTGCAGGTGAGCCGGGCGGTGTAAGCCCAATGGCACTCATTTTGAGCGAATTTCAAATGGACGTTCTGATTGATGTAGCTGAAGTCGTGAGACTTCAGCCAGCTTTGACAATCGTCTGAAGTCTTACGACTTCAGCTACATCCCAAAGTGAGTGCCATTGGGCTGACGCTTTGCGGGTTCACTGAGACCTCACGCGGCCAAGAGTGGGGTCTGGCGGGATTTCCTGTGCCCATTCAGTGGCGGCACACGTCCAAGAAAAAACCCGCCATGCGGTCATGGCGGGCTGTTGCGATTCGTTAGCGACTTACGAGGTCCTCAATCTTCGCCGTCCTTTTCGTCCGGCTGCTTCCGAGCCTGCAGACCCTTGTCACGCACGAACCGGTGGCAATCGACGCAGTTGAGCGTCAATTGCACGTACATCAACGAAGCCCCTTCGAGATTTTTCTCGCTGGCATACTTGGCCAGCTTGGTCGTGACCCGCTCAAACTCCTTGCTGTGCTGGACGAACTGCGCATCCTTGCTGGCATTCCACTGCTCCGCCTTCGTCAGCAAAAACATCGCGGTCGCGTTCTGCTCGATCTGGCCGAAATCCTCAACCGTGAGACCCTCCAGAATCGCTTGAGCCTGCGCGAGTTTGACCTTCATGAACGTCCGCATCACCAACGACTTGATGGGCTGCGCTTTCTTCGGTGCGTCCTCGGCCAGTGTTTTTCCAACGGCACTCCACACAAGGGCCGCCGTGCCCAATGCACACAGCGTGGCGGTGGTCCAACAGAATTTCTTACTGAGCATGGAATCCTCCCGACGGACGTGCCGTCTTTCTCAATGAGACAATCGAGCAACGGTAGCTGAAGTCGTAAGACTTCAGAAAGCGCTGAACTCTCACGAGTTCGGCTACCCCCAATTTAAGACCTGACAGGGCACTAACGCGTTCCGACTGATGACCTAAAGTCAGCGCCGATGGGCGAACTGCGGCGTTACGAGTTGCCACCGGCCAGACGCACGCCACGCACGAACTTGTGGCACTCCAAACACTTCATCGTAGTGTCGATCCATTTCAGGGCCGCCGCGTCGTAGTTCTCCTTCTCGGCGGCCTCCAGCAGACTCTGCGCACTGCGTTGGAACTCACCGCTGAATTGGCGGTACATCACATCGTTGCGGACCTTCCACTTTTCGGCGTGGCTCATCTCGACCAGCGCCCGCGCCCCTTTGATGATGAGCTTCGAGTCCTCGACCGTCAGACCTTCGAGAATCTCACCCGACGCCTCCAGCTTTTTGCGCATGAACGTCGTCTGTTCGAGATTCGGCTTCGCCTCGGGCGCTTTCTGTTGCGGCTGGTCTTGTGAGGTGGCCGAGCCGCTCCCCAGCACGGCACACGCCGAAGCAATCCCGATCAGCCCGAGTACGGTCAATGCTCGTTGAGAAGTCTTCATTTCCAGAATTCCTTTGGTTTGATGCCGGGTGGCCACTCGCAAAACGCGACAGCCTGCGTTGGGGGGCGTCATGAGTCACAACTCACGTCGCGGGAGTCTCGTCCATTCGGAAGGGATGGTCTTGGGGGTGGACGGTCAGCACGGGACAGGTGGCCAAGCGAACGATCTTTTCGGCAACGCTGCCGAGCAACAGCCGAGACAACCCCGTGTAACCGTGTGTGCCGATGACGATCAGGTCGATCGCGTGAGTTTTCGCGTAGTCGATGATGTCTCGGACGGGCTGGCCGACGACCACCGCGCGAACGACGGTGAGGCTGCGGGGCAGAGCGGCTTCCATTCGCACCGCCAACTCCAGTTCGGCGTTGTGAACGAGCTGCGGCACAGCAGCGCTGGGCAAAATCCACGAACCTTCCGGCCCCGGTATCGGAGACGGGTCGAAGACGACATGCAGTGCGTGCAGCTCGGCGGACAACCGTTCCGCCAGCGAACAGGCGTAGTCCTGAGCGTGCTGCGCCGGCGGACTGAAATCCGTCGCCAACAGGATCCGCTGAATTCCTCCGTTCATGACCAATCCCCTTTCCTCGCCCACTGTTTGATCGCCACTTGAGTGTGTGAATCACACCTCGTTGGAACGGCTCCATTCGCACGGCGCGTGCCACGGCTGAAAAATCACGCAGCGTGACCACGGGCGAAGGAATCGTCGCCCACAGGTCATCGTGGAGAACGTTGTTGAACGAGCCGCCCCCTCGCGAGATGCAGCTCCGGTGGCGGAAATCTTCCAATTGGAAGAAGACCGATCGAATGGGACTCAGTGCTGAATTCCGCGCACGCCCGTCTCGTCGCGAACCGAAGCAGCGATCGGCCGTAGCCGTCGTTTCGGAGTGCGCTCAAGAAGCGGAGGTGCTTGATCCCCGCCACTGGCTACTACGAGTGGCAAGTTATCAACAGCAAGATCAAGCACCCTGACACATCTTCCGCGCTGACGGCGGAGTGCTTGCTGTTGCGGGGCTGTGGGAGAGTTGGCAGGCCCCGGACGGGTCCGTGTTGGAGTCGTGTGCGATCATCACGACGACTCCGAACGAGAGCCTCACCGAGATTCACGACCGGATGCCGGTCATCCTCGCCGAGGAGCACTGGAGTCTGTGGCTCGATCCGGCGATGGACGAAGTCGCCGCCCTGACCGAGTTGCTCATGCCCTGTCCGGACGACTGGTTGGAGAAGACGCCCGTCAGTTCGCTGGTCAACAGCGTGCGGAACGAATCACCCGAGTGCCAGACTCCGGTCAAGCTGCCACGCAGTTTGTTTTGAGGGCGTCACCGGAAGTCGCGGGTGTGGGTGCCGAATCGCAGTCGTTGCCTGCCTGAACTCGGTCGCGCCATTCAAGAGTCGTTATCTTTGACGTGACCGCCAAAAGTCGCCTTCATCGCTCCACGTGAAGTCAGCCGAGTCACCAGTGACCCGGAGACGCGGGAAACAGCGTCATTCCGCGTTCGGCTCGCTTCACGCGGAGCGATGAAGTCGACTTTTGGCGGGCGCATCTTCTTTATCTTTTCTGTGTCTCGCGGAACGCTGGCGTCTCAACCAGGGTGAAGAGCATGACTTCTTCGCCGGTGGTGGTGCTGATGTCGTGATGCAGACTGAGCACTTTGACGCCAGTGGAAGCCTCGACCATCGTTTCCATGACGGGGCGTGCCAGTTCGATCAATTGAGTGCGGACTTGTTTGAGCAGATCCCGCCCTTTCTCGGGCAGGTGCGTCTTAACCAGTTGTTGTTCGGCCGCGGTCAGTACACCGTGCAGGCGGACCACCAGCAGATCACCCAGCAGATGAGTCTGAATGTCCTTGGGACCACGGCCCATGTATTCCTGCTCAAAATGCGAGATGCCCTGACTGATCGCGGCTTCGATTTCACCCTGTGTTTTCACCGCGACCTCATTCTCATTGCGACTTCCGTTTTCATGGCCCCCTCAACGTATCGTCGATTCGCGACAGACAGCCGAAAGGTGTGAATGACCGGAGCGTCAAAACAAATTCAAAAGTAATTCGTGCGAAATGCTAACAATCTCAGATTAAGTAGAACACCTTCCTAGCTATTCCAGTTCTGCAAGCGTACCGTAGCCGACGTTGAGGACGCACGAGCTTGAGGCTCGCTCCTCAATCGCAACGGAAGACTAAATAAAGAGCAGACCGGCCCACGCCGGAAGGCTCGTTAGTAAGTAAGCCGACGCGGTGGAAGACCTCCGGGTGTTCCGTCGCGTCGGCTTTTTTCGTTTTGTGACTCAACTTCGGAAGACTGCATAAAGAGCAACCCTGTCCCACACAGGGAGGCTCGTTATCAAGTAAGCCGACGCAGTAGATGCCTTCAGCGGTGTCTGCCGCGTCGGCTTTATTCGTTTCGCCGCTTACCCCAGTAGCGAGACATCACTGGCGGATTGTCTGTTCGGTGATCGAACGGTGCGACAATCGGTGATGCGATATCAGGAGACAACAAGTGAACTCCAATCCAATCAACCTGTCGCAGCGACGGTTCAAGCGTCTGTTGCGAAAGACGTGGAGTGTACTGACCGACGCAGATCTGGATGCCATTTGCCGTGATCCTGCGGACTTAGCTCAAGTCGTTCACCACCGGCGTGATGCTCTTGGAGACGAACGCACAATGTTGCCTGCTCGACAACTTCTGTACGGGATTTCGTCAATGGTTCGTGTTTGCCGACGGTTGCCCGTCACTGCTTTTGCGTAGGTCGCCTGTCCTCGTTTCTCGTTCAACATCACTCGAAGGATCGACATGTTCATTCACACCCGCCGTTTGCCGTCCCTCGGACGAACGCTGAATGGTGAGCACGAATTGGTTCAGCGCGTCACCACACGGCTGCAACTTCGGCTGGGCGGTCGGGTGCGAGAGTTTCAAATGTCGTGGCACGAAGGGGGGTTGGTTCTGCGTGGTCACGTCAGGAGTTATTACGGCAAGCAAATGGCGCAAGAGGTCGTGATGGAGGTCTCCGGGCTTTCGATTCTATCGAACGATATCGAAGTCCAACGCCTCGCCGTGACACCGCTTGGAACCGTGACGGCGAAGTGAGTTCGGTGCGACTTCAACTGGATCACAACACGCCAGACGAAGCCGACTTATACAAACGAATCGGGTCCGCGGTCTTCAGAAAGGAATCTCAGACATGTTGGTCTTAACACGAAAACAAGATCAGGCAATTGCCGTCTGTGATACGGCGGGGTTTGCGAGTCATCTCAAAATCACGGTCCTTGCCATCGGACGGGGAACAGTGAAGTTGGGCATTGAGGCGGATGTCAGTGTCCCCGTTCATCGGTGGGAAGTGTGGGAACGAATCCTGACTGACAGCCGAGTGGGCGCTGAGGCGGAAGTATCAAATTGTCACTCGTGAAGTATTGCCTGGGGGCGTTTGCCCTTCGGGAGTTTTAGTTCGATGGGTTTGTGACTGATGAGTCGTCGCGAGTTGAACGCGGCATTCACAGTCGTTTGCAGAGAGAGGAAATCAATCATGTTGAACTGGGCACTGACATTTCTAATTGTGGCGCTGGCCGCCGCCCTCTTGGGTTTTGGTGGCATCGCGGGCGATGCGGCTTGGATCGCGAAGGTCTTGTTCGTCGTGTTCCTCGTCATGTTTCTCATCTCGGCGCTCACCGGGCGCCGAGCGCCGCTGTCGTAATGACGTTGACTGGATTGGTCGTGGGGCTGTTGTCCCGCCATGAGGCTGATGAGTTAAGTGTCGATCCTTGGAGGTCTGTTCCTCACGGGGGTCTTGGCCAATAGGGCCGTGTTTTTAGTTTGGTTTTATAGGAGTTTTGCAAATGTCTCGAAAAATGATCTCTTTGGCGGGCGTTGTGATTGCAGTTCTGAGCTTCACGGTCGGTGGCTCGGATGCGGAAGCGCGACACTGTTGCCGCCAACGGAACCGCTGCTGCCAACAGAATGGCAACTACGGTTGTCAGCAGAATGCCAACGTTGGCTTCCGGAACAACGGTACGAATGGCAGTTGTTGCCAGCAGTCCGGCTATCAGCAAACCACGAATTACTCGACGGGACCAACCACCTACGGCACCCCTGGGATTGCGGTGGGAGTGAATCAACCCGCTCCCCCTGTTGAGCCTGTTGCTCCCGTTCCCGCCAACTGATTTGAAAGCCGTCAGGTCCAGACACCGACCGCTCGCGAGCGGTCGGTGAGGAGGAGATTTCCATGCGACGCATTGCGTTCTTAACGACATCCACGCTGGCTCTGGCGGCATTTTGTTTCGCAGCGGGTGATGAAGAGGCGATACCCAAACCAGCCACACCCAAACCAGCCGTGAAGGGAAGCACTCCGCCAGCCACCACTGCCGCAGTGAAGCCGGTGGCTCGATCATCCGGTGCGGCGGGAACGAAACCGAACGAGGCCGCTGCCGAGCAACAGGGGTTACCCCGCCAGCTCAACACGGAACGCTCGGCGGACGAGGTGGCCATCCGCCTCACGGGTAAGTCCTTTGTGAAGGCGTATTGCGATGCGGACGCCAAGTCGATCGCCGCTCATTTCACTCCGGACGCCGAATATATCGACGAACAGGGGAACGTATATCATGGACGTGCCGAGATTGAATCGGCATTGACCGCCTGTTTTTCCGACAACGTCGGGTGTCGGATCGAGATGAATATCGACTCGATCCGTTTCATCAGTCCCGGTGTGGCGGTTGAGGACGGAACGACGACGGTCACGCCGACCGACGGTACGGAACCGGTCTATAACCACTACACCGCAGTCCATGTGAAGGCCGCTGGCAAATGGCTCGCCGCCAGCGTTCGCGACCGCGCTCCAAAGGGGCGTCGGCAACATCGCACACAGCTCCAGCAGCTCGGCTGGCTCGAAGGAGAATGGGTTGATGAGGGGGACGATTCCGTGGTGTTCTTCTCATGCGAAGCGATTGATGGCGGCAACTTTCTCTTGCGCAGGTTCACGATTCAAGTCGCTGGACAAGAGGCAATGAGCGGCACGCAGCGTATCGGCTGGGATCCACTGACCGGCAAGTTGCGGGCATGGATCTTCGACTCAGAAGGTGGCTATAGCGACGGTGTCTGGCACCGCGACGATGAACGCTGGGTGCTCAAATCCACCGGCGTGACGGCCGACGGGCAAACGGCCTCCAGTACGAGCATATATACCTTCGTGAATGCTCACACGATGACGTGGCAATCCGTCAACCACGAGATCGCCGGCGTGCAACAGCCTGACAGTGAACTGGTGATGATCGTTCGCCGGGCACCTATGCCGGAACTGAATGACAACCCCGTGTCGAGTTTGAAATGAACCTCTCTCGCCACGCTGACATTCAGCGCTTCGCGACAACTTGTAGGAGAACTGAACCATGAACCGGAATCTCTGGAAAACGCTGATGATCTGCGGTCTCGCCGCGTCCCTTGGCTCGGCCGAACTGTTCGCACGCGGCGGCGCGGGTGGTGGTGGCCGCGGGCCTTCAGATGGAGGAGGAAAAGCTGGCGCGGGTGGAAACGCTGGCGGTGGACGTGGTGGGAATGCCGGTGGTGGTGAGGGGCGGGGTGGCGGACAACAACCGGGCGGCGGGGCAGGTCGCGGTGTGGCTTCTCCGAATCCAAGTGGTGGACATCAGCCATCGAGCAATCGCACGCCCTCCTTGGGCCAACCGAATTCCGGTGGCCAGCCGCGTGTCACGCGACCACAGCAGGACGGGCATGCTCCTCAAACCACCGTCCGCCCCGGAGCGGGGTCGGGTGTAGGGCGAGTTCAACCTGGTGGCGGGAGAATCGGCGCCGATCCTTCGGGCGCAGTGGGCCGAGTCAACGGAGGAATCTCCGGCGCAGTCGATCATAATCGGGGAAATAGTGGCCGTGATCCGAACGGAAATGCCGGAGCAGGAGTTGGAGCAGGCGCACACGTAAACGATGCCAGCCGTGGGCGTGGCGGAAGTCAGTCACTCGGCGGAAACACGATCACACTCAACAATCGCATCGTGAGCCTCGGCCACAACAACTACCAGCCAGCCTTCCATCGGCACTCGCAGTATCGCGGTTATTGGAATGGCAACTACGGCAATGGCGGATACGGCGGCGGGTTTGGCAATGGCTTCGGCGGCGGATTTGGTTCCGGCTTGGGATTTGGTCTCGGTTCCCAATTGGGCTTCGGCTTGGGCGGTGGATACGGAGGCTACGGCTGGGGAAATGGGTACGGTGGATATGGCGGCTATGGTGGATACGGGTATCGCCCGCTCGGTTGGGGATTGGGTGCGTGGGGACTGGGGTCGCTGGCCTACAACAGCGGATATCTGGGGTATTCGAATCCATACTACAACAACAGCTACGGTTCCTACGGGAACTACAACTACTCACAGCCCATTCCCGTCGTCTATTACAACGCACCTACTGCGACCGTCGCCAACACGGCGACCACATGCGAGCAGGCACTGGATGATGCGATCGCCGCATTCAAACAGAACGACTACGACGCGGCGCTCGATCTCGTCAACAAAGGACTCAATCAGTGTCCGGACGATTCGGTGATGCACGAGTTCCGGGCTTTAGCCCTGTTTGCGAAGGGTGACTATCAGCAGGCGGCTTCGACCATTCACGCGGTACTCGCCGTTGGCCCAGGCTGGAACTGGACCACGCTGAGCAGCCTGTATCCCAGCGTCTCGATCTACACCACTCAGCTCCGTTCACTGGAAGCCTTCACCAGCGCACATCCACAGGACGGGGCCGCTCGGTTCTTGTTGGCCTACCACTATATGGCCGACGGATATCCCGAGGCGTCCGAACGCCAGTTGCGACAAGTTGTAAAGCTCGTGCCCAGCGACCGCGTCGCAGCGGATGTCTTGAAAATGGTCTCGAAGCCGTCGGTCGATCAACCGGCCGACTCCGGTCAGCTACCGACTCCTCAGCGTCCGACAGATACGCCGCCGAATACTGCTCCAGCAGCCAAGCTCATTGACCCTGCGATGTTGATCGGTACGTGGCGAGCCACGCGCGATGATGGCTCACAGTTTGAGCTGGCCCTCCAGCAGGACGCGACCTTCCATTGGTCCTTCACGCAGAAGGGAGTCGTTCAAGAGTTCGGCGGCACCTACACCGTTGATGGAAATGTACTGGCCTTGGAGCGCAAAGATGGTGGCTCATTGATTGCCGGTGTCGTCCCGAGCGGCGAACGGAAATTCAATTTCAAACTGCTGGGCGCTCCGCCAGAAGATACGGGACTCAACTTCAGCAAGTGAATGGCAACGACAGGATCAACAACAACTAAACCCTCTGCGTGAGAGCGATGACAACATGATTGAAACGACGCATGTGCATCAAGACGGTTCAGGCGTGACGCGGGAAGACTTGGTGGGCCTGCTCAACGAAGACCTTGCGGGCGAGTACCAAGCGATTATTTCGTATGTGATTTATTCGCAGGTGCTCAAGGGGGCGCAGTACATGAACATCGCTGCAGAGCTGGAACGGCACGCGGCGGAGGAGTTGGCACACGCGCTGATTATTGCCGGGCAGATCGACTATCTGGGCGGGATGCCACAGGCGATTCCCGGTCCGGTCGAAACATCGGACAGGGCCGAGGACATGCTGTGGTTCGACCTCAAAAATGAAAACGCGACGATCGTTCGTTACCGACAGCGAGTCCGCCAGTGTGAAGCCTTAGGCGAATACGCCATGGCCGAACAGATTCGGGACATCCTCGTTCAGGAACAGCACCATCAAGTCGCCTTGGCAACGGCGCTCAGCGTGAGGGTTCCGAATGTTGCACAACTGGAAAATACTCTTCCCGTCAAACAAAGCCTATCGAACTAAAACGTGTCGATTGCGGATTGCGGCCAGCTTCTTGTGGAAGTGGACGCATCGTGCCGCAGGTTCTCAAAAAAAGGTCTTAAAGATGAAGCGACTTATAGCAGCAGCTTTGATTGTCGGTGTGGCTTCGATCGGCATGGTCGGATGCACGGAGAAAAAGTCATCCACCAAGCAGGAGATGAAGATCACAACGCCCGGTGGAACGACGACGATTACGACCGAGAAGGAAGTCAAGAAGACCGGCGACAATCCACCGGCCACAACGCCTTGAATATCGAGCCTGCCGACGGACGCCTGTTGCGTACGTGAGAGGCCTCGATGAATGTTTCACTATAAAGGAATCTCACCATGTCGAATTCAACGCTGACGCCGAGCATCAATAACGATGAGTGGACTCAGGCGGCGGGCAAGGCCAAAGAGGCCGCTGCATCCGTAGGCTCGATGGCGAGCCACGCGGGTTCCGCTGTCGGAGCGATGGCAAATCAAACGGCCTGTGATGTCGGCAAACGGGCTGACGACCTGACCGCCAGCGCAGGGATCAGCATTCAGGGGCTGGGGGCGCGACTCAGTCAGAACGCTCCACATACGGGAGTGTTGGGAAGCGCATCTCAAGCGGTGGCGAAAAGCGTCAAGGACGGTGGCGAATATATTGAGGGGGCCAAGTTCAGCGGGATGGCCGAGGACGTGGCGCAGTTGATTCGACGCAATCCCATTCCCGCCGTCTTCATTGCGATCGGCCTGGGTTGGTTTGCGGCTCACAAGCTGAGGAATTGAGCCATGCCCACCGAGTTCGAGCCACTGCGGGAGCAAACCGCAGCCACGTTGGTGAGTGGCATTCTCAGCGATCTCCAACACCTCGTCGATCAGCAATTTCAGTTGATGCGGCGGGAGATTGCAGAAGACCTTCGCCGGCGTGCTGCGGTGGCGGCGGTGTTCGGTCTCGGTGTCGGAGTTCTGCTGCTCGACGCCATCGTGATCTGCCTGACCTTGGTTCATTTGCTGCATTGGTGGGCCTCTCCGCCGGGGACCGATCCCGCGTGGTTGCCGCTCTGGGGCTGCCACGCCGTGTTGGCGGTGTTACTGGCCATCAGCGGCGGGATTCTGGTTCAGGTGGGGCGAGCGAGGTCCAGAGCGTTTGCGTCGTATTCGAGTTCGGAAACGCCGAATTTGCAGGAGACTGTCCGATGGACGACACACCCGAAGTGATCCGACAACAGATGGAAGAAACGAAGTCTCAAATCTCCGAGAAGCTGGTTTCATTGGAGAGCCAGGTCTCCGACACCGTGCAGTCCACCGGCTCGGCGGTGAACGCAACTGTCGAGGCTGTTCAAGAGACCGTCGAGACCGTGACGGGGGCCGTTCAAGACGCGGTGCAGTCCGTCAGCAATGCCTTCGATCTTCAGCGTCAGGTCGAGAGAAATCCGTGGTTGATGCTCGGTGGTGCGGCCGTGCTGGGTTATCTGGCGGTCGATTTTATGACCGGGGCGTCGAAGAAGTCCACGCAGCCAAGCGAGCTGGTATCCCCACCATCGCCATCGGCCAGCAACGCGAATGAGGGAGACGGGAGACATGCGGCCGAGTCCGCTGCGGCGACAGCGGCGGCTCTCGCGGCGGCTTACGAGTCAGGCCGAAATAGTTCGTCCTGGCATCAACTGAAGGGACTGGCGATCGGCGCGCTGATCGATGTGGTGCAGAACATCGCCACCCTTGCCGTCCCTCCCTTGGTGGAACACTTCACGGGCCAACAGCCCGGCGCTCACCTCCGTTCCGAAGGGACCGGAGATCGACGAGGTTCTCCTAGACGAAATGAATCTCCGGAGGCGGCACAACGGCTGCACATCGTCCCAACCGAACGATGACGAGCCCGAAAGGGTGACGCCGCGCGGCTCACCTGTATCGCTGTTGTATCGAGTCTATTCAATAAGGAGTGATGACCATGAACTGGGATCAAATCGAAGGTAACTGGAAGCAATTGACCGGCCAAGTCAAAGAGAAGTGGGGCAAGCTGACTGACGACGATCTGACCGTGATCGCCGGGAAACGCGATCAACTGGCGGGCGTTCTGCAGGAGCGGTACGGCCTTGTCAAAGAGCAGGCAGAGCAGGAACTCGACGAGTTCCTGAAGGGGCTGAAACCTTAAGGCCATTCTGAAAGAAGACACTCATGCTGGCATTTATTTGGTGGATGTTGATTGGTCTTGTGGCGGGAGGGCTGGCGCGGATGTTGATACCGGGCCAGCAGTCCATGGGGCTGATACTGACGATGGTTCTCGGCCTGATCGGGTCGGTCGTGGGCGGATTCATCGCCTCGGTGATCTTCCACTACGGCCCCAGAGATCCAAACTTTCACGTCGGCGGACTGATCATGTCCACGATCGGCGCGATGATTGTTCTGGCAACCTACGCCTGGTCCGCCCGGCGAAATGGCTCGGCCTAGTGGTAGTGGATTGGTGAAGGACGGGCGCAGCTTGTGCCCGTTGGAAAGCTCAAGCACATCGGTCAGAAAAGGTAATTTCATGACAACGAAAACAGCAGAAAAGAAGATCGCGATGCCGTTCGGCGCAGCGCCGAAATGCGAAACGTTTGGTGACTTCCACGATGGCACGGTAGTCAGTGTCTCCGGCGACAGGCTGGTGATGGCGAGCTTGGAGAGTAGGGAATACTCGTTCAGAGTGGCTAAAGACGCCTACGTGTGCAGCGACGGCGTCACCTGTCCGGCCGAGGAACTCAAGATCGGGAGCCGAGTCCGGATCACCACAATGGCCGACGACATCAACGTGGCCACCAAGATCGAATCACTCGTCAATCAAGCCGATTTCGCGGACCTCGACTGAGGCTCAGCGCGTCTCGCCGGGCCACGTCGGGTTGGGTCAAGGAATACTTCGATGATGAAAACCGCCACTGCAAAAGTTCACGCCGGAATGGGGGCCCTGCCGCACAAGTCGGGCGTCGCCTTTCGCGTGTGGGCACCTCACGCGGAGGCCGTGTCCGTCACGGGATCGTTCAACGATTGGTCGGCCGACGCGGACCCGATGGCGCGCGAGGAAGAGGGGTACTGGTATGCAGACCTCTCTTCGGCCGCCATCGGTGACGAGTATCGGTATCGGATCGTCAACGGCGATCAGCAACTGCTGCGAATCGATCCCTATGCGCGGCAGGTGACCAACTCGGTGGGCAATGCGGTGGTCCACGATCCACACTTCGACTGGGATGGCGACGACTTCCACCTGCCGCCCGTCAACGAACTGGTGATCTATGAGCTGCACCTGGGAACATTTCACGACGACCAGGACGGCAAGTCGGACAAGTTTGCGGAAGCCATTCAAAAACTCGACCACTTGCAGCGACTGGGCGTGAACGTCATCGAAATCATGCCGCTGGCCGAGTTCGCGGGCGACTTGTCTTGGGGCTACAACCCCGCCTGCATCTTCGCAGTGGAAGAGTCCTACGGCGGGCCAGTGGGCTTCAAGCGGTTCGTTCAGGCGGCGCATCGGTCCGGCATGGGGGTGATTCTGGATGTGGTTTACAACCACTTCGGCCCCAGCGATCTCGACCTCTGGCAATTTGACGGATGGAGTGAGAACGGCAACGGCGGCATCTATTTCTACGGCGACTGGCGGGCCCAGACGCCCTGGGGCGCGACTCGCCCCGACTACGGTCGCAAGGAAGTCCGCCAATTCATTCGCGACAACGCCCTGATGTGGCTGGAGGACTACCACGTCGATGGCCTGCGGTTGGACATGACCGTGTATATGCGGTCCGTGCGCGGAGACGGCGATCCGGGTGGTGATCTGCCTGATGCCTGGAGTCTGGCTCAATGGATCAATCGCGAGGTGAAGCAGCGATATCCGGGACGAATCACAATCGCCGAGGATCTGCACAACGAGGACCGGATCACGAAGTCGGAAGACCAGGGCGGGGCGGCGTTCACGGCCCAATGGGACGCTCAGTTTGTCCACCCGATCCGCGCCGCGGTCATCACGCCGAACGACGAGCATCGGTCGCTGGACAGCGTGCGCGGGGCCATCGGGGCCAACTACAACGGCGACCCCTTCCAGCGCGTGATCTACAGCGAATCGCACGACGAGGTGGCCAACGGCAAGTCCCGCATCCCTTCGGAAATCGACTCGCAAGATTCCAACAACTGGTTCGCGAAAAAGCGGTCCACCCTGGCGGCGGCGCTGGTGCTCACATCGCCGGGCATCCCGATGCTGTTTCAGGGACAGGAGTTTTTGGAAGACGGCTGGTTCCAGGATTCGGTGCCGCTCGACTGGGACAAGTCGGAGGAATTCATCGGCCTGCTGCGGATGTATCGGGACTTGGTTCATTTTCGCCTCAATCGAACGGGCTGCACGCGCGGCCTGTCAGGCTCGGGGCTGAATGTGTTCCACCAGAATCAGGCCGACAACGTCATCGCGTTTCACCGCTGGCACCAAGGCGGACTCGGTGATGATGTCTTGGTCGTTGTGAATCTCTCGCGGGAGGCTCACGAGAACTACACGCTGGGGTTTCCGTCGCCGGGAACGTGGCGCTTGCGGCTGAACAGCGACTGGAACGGCTACAGCAGCGAGTTTGCAAATCAGGCCTGTTCTGATGTCGTCATCGACACGGCACAAGACGACGACGCGGATGACATCGAGCGCGATGGCTTCTCCGCCGTCGGCACAATCAGCATCGGATCCTACAGCGTGTTGGTGTTCTCGCAGGACCGGCCGCAATGAGAAGGAACAGTGATACGAAGGCGTCGCCAAATCGGCCGCCCCAAGCCAGAGCAAGTGAGTCCTGTGCAAAGGATGGACTCCATCAGCGTCGTTCAAGCCTCATCAGCCGATGACGCGACGCAACAGTTGGTCAGTTGAACGCGGTAATGACCGACAACGTCATCAGACTCGGAGCGCCTTAGACCGGCACTCCGGTGTACCGCAGAGATAAGGCGAGACTTCGCAGGTTCATTCCGTTCGTTGCCAGTTCACTCTCTCGGGAGAGCGTGGTTCGGATCGCACACACTTGGGCGACACCATAACCGACACTGCAGCAACGTTCCGTCAGAAGCGGTTTCACTCGCCCAATGGTTTCGAGAGCGTGCCGAACGCATGGAGCCTGGATCGATGTCACGATCCGGCAGCACGCAGCGCGGACCAGATGCCCCGCCCGCCCGACAGGGTTGGTGGACGACGAACGCATGTTGCGTCCGTTGGAAGGTCCGAGCACTTTGTCATGAAAGGCAACAGGATGAATTACCGCATGTTCTCAATGGCGGCACTGGCCGTGACGATGTTTGTGAGTTCGCCCGCGTGGGCGGCCAAGGATGCCAAAGAAGCCCGGGATGTCAGACACGATGGCAAATTCGTCAGCTTCTCCGGCGATCAGTTGGTGATGGCGCACAAAAACGGCAAAGAGCATTCGCACACGCTGGCGGCGGACGCCAAGGTGACCTGCGATGGCAGCGTCTGCAAAGCTGCGGACCTGAAGGCTGGAATGAAGATCCGCGTCACCACGAAGAAGGATGACAAGAAGGTGGCGACACAGGTCGAAGCCCTCGACAAGAACACTTTGTTCGCCGACACGCACGATGGGAAGTTCATCAGCATCACCGACAACAAACTGGTGATGACGAACTCCAAGGGGAAGGAACATTCTCACACGCTGGCGGCGGATGCGACCATGACTTGCGACGGCATGGTCTGCAAGGCGGATCAGCTCAAGGCGGGGATGAAGATTCGTGTGACCACGGAGAAGGGTGAAGCGGGCTTGGCGACTCATGTCGAAGCCCTCGACAAGAATGCCGAGTTCTCACAGGGAAACTGAGGATTCGACGCGCATCGAGCGACGTTGTTTCTGAAGCTGGCTGTCGAGCCATTGACCGGCAGCCCGAGCGCGTCGCCGGAAAACGTCCGCTCAACTTTGAAGTAACACCGCTGCGAACTGTGGTTCTCGGCGGCGCAACCGACCTTCCCGCGAAAGGGGACCGCCATGGGACTCATACTACTGATCGTAATCGTCATCCTCCTGATGGGTGGACTCCCCCGCTGGAATCACTCGCGCGACTGGGGCTACGGCCCGAGTGGTGGCTTGGGATTGGTGCTGATGATTGTGTTGATTCTGATCCTGCTGGGTCACATCCCACGCGGATTCTGACAACGAGTGGCACGCATGGGGCACGTTTCCAACGTGCCGGTTTTGAAGAACACTTTTGGAGGAGCAGATCATGAATTGGGATCAAATCTCGGGCAACTGGAAACAGTTCACCGGCAACGTGAAAGAGAAGTGGGGCAAGCTGACCGACGACGACCTGACGACCATTGCCGGGAAGCGCGATCAGTTGGCGGGCATCCTTCAGGAGCGGTACGGCTACGCGAAGGAGCAGGCGGAAAAGGAACTCGACGACTTCTTGAAGACGATGAAGCCGTGAGCCGTTCCGGCCGTGTCACACAACGATCCAAACGATCCGCGTCGGTCTCGCGCTGTGCGGACATGAACGGGTCCGGTTTTTCAGAAAAGGAACGAACCATGAAGAGTCTACATGTTGGTTTTGTGGCGCTGGCCTTGGTGGCCTTGAGCGGTTGCACACAGGGGACTCCGGGAGGACCGGGTGTGTCCAGCACGCCAAGTACGCCCGGCACTTCAACCACCACCACGGCCCAGAAACCGGTCATTGGTGATGCCGAGGAGACGTTCAGTCTGAGCGTGCCTGTTCTGTCCACCAACCTCAAGCAGGGTGAGACCAAGGCCGCCGCGATCAGCCTCTCACGGGGCAAGAACTTTGACGAGGATGTCACGCTCAAATTCGCCGACGTGCCCAAAGGCGTGACGATTGATCCCGCCGATCCCGTCATCAAGCACGGGGACGCAGAAGTGAACATCACGTTCCAAGCGGCGGACGACGCCGCGCTGGGGGACTTCACGATCAAGGTGACGGGACACCCGACGAAGGGTGCCGATGCCAAGACCGAGTTCAAGCTCAACGTGGCTGAGAAGTGACCGCGTGGGTGACGGTCAGCAGAACTGTCGTCCCGCCGCTCCGTCGGCGGGACGTGCGGCGACGAGCATCTCACATGTGTTGACGCCATCTCTGCGACGGTCACGTCGGCAGAGCGACAGGACGACGATTCATTTGGTCGGGAACGTCAACTTTCTTCTAACAACGAGGCAACACAAATGGTCAACAAAGGTCCAAAGCCACATCCCCAACATCCGAAGCCAGGGAAGGATCCCATGCCCAAGGGTCCAGGGGGAAAAATCATCTGGCCGGGTGACATCTCGGACCAAGACCCCAAGCGGCGCATCGGCAATTACGGGGGAACGGGCGAGCCGCACATGAAGCAAGACATGTAGTGGCACTTCCCAAGCGAACGTCCGCTGCAGACGCATCATTGAGGGGCGGAGGGCTGGAATGCCCACCGTCACGACTCAGTCGGATGAATCACATTTCCAAAACAAAGGACAACGATCATGAACGTGTTGCGAGTTTCCCAATGGTGCGTCGTTACCGCCTTAGCGGTGTTGGGCATCAGCGTTGGTTGGGACAGTGCCGCTTTCGCACAGGAGGCCCCCGCCGAGGAAGGCGTGCAAGTGCTCACCCGCGGGCCGGTGCATGAGGCGTTCGCGCAAACCGTGACGTTCAATCCCGAGCCGGGGATCGTGGTGTCGAGAACGCCCCCAGAGCCGATCGAAGAATTGCCGCCCGATCAAAGACCGGAAGGGGAAAACGTCGCGTGGATTCCTGGCTACTCGGCTTGGGATGACGACCGGAGCGACTTCCTGTGGGTCAGCGGCATCTGGCGTTCCCTGCCACCAGGTCGCCAATGGGTGCCCGGATATTGGAGCCAGGCCGGACAGAACTCGCAGTGGACTTCCGGATACTGGGCCGATGCCAAGCAGAGCGAGAATGAATATCTGCCCGAACCGCCCGACACCGTCGAAGCCGGTCCCAACATTGCCGCCCCTTCGGAGAATCACCTCTGGACGCCGGGATGCTGGGTGTGGAATGAAAACCGCTACGCGTGGCGCCCCGGTTACTGGATGGTCGCGCAGCAGAATTGGGTCTGGGTGCCCGCTCAATACCTGTGGTCACCGCGAGGCTATGTCTTCGTCGATGGCTACTACGATTACTCGGTCGCCCGTCGCGGTGTGCTCTTCGCGCCCGTGTACTTCAACCAGAACGTCTACGCGCGGCGAGGCTTCACGTACTCGCCCACGATGGCGATCAGCTTGGCCGTGTTCGGCAACCAGCTCTTCCTGCGGCCGAACTACAACCACTACTACTACGGCGACTACTACGCCTCCAACTACTCCCGTGGAGGGTTCTATCCGTGGTTCTCGTTCAATTCCGGCGGGCGCGGCTACGATCCGTTTTACGCGCACCAGCGCTGGAACCACCGGAACGATCGCGAGTGGCAGCACCGCGTCGAATCGGACTTCCAGCACCGCCACGACAACGAAGACGCCCGGCCGCCGCGCACTTTGGCCGCTCAACAAGCGCTCATCAAAAGTGGCGACACCAAGATCGTGAACAACATCGTGGCGGTCACGTCACTCGACCAACTGGCCAAGAGCAAAGACTCCCCGGTGCGACTTCAAGCGGTGAATCGGGAAGAGAAACAGAAGCTGGTCGATCACGGAAAAGACGTGCGGCAATTCCGCAGCGAACGACAGAAGCTGGAGGCCCAGCCGGCGGAAGCGACCGCCGAAACGCCCTCCCGAGACATCAAGCCAGCCAAGATCAAACTGCCGATGTCTCCGATTCTGGCGAAGCCGTCTGAGCAGCGCGGTCAGGACGACGCTCCACCGAAGCGACTTGAGGCTCCTGCGCCAGATCCCAAGATCGAGCCGAAGCCGAGAAAAGCTGGCGTCCGAACCGAGTCGCCCAAGAATGATCCGAAAGTGCCCAAGCCTGACACGCAGCCAGAACCACCCAAGGGGAGACCCAGGAACGAACCGAAGGTCGAACCGAAGCCCGTCCCGAGGGATCCCCTCAAAGTGATTCCCAAAGACGAGCCGAAGCCAACACCCAAGGTCGAGCGGCAGCCCGAACGGCCCAAGACCGAACCGAAGCCAACGCCGAGAGTCGAACCAAAACCGGAACGACCCCGCGTCGAGCCGAAGCCCGCGCCAAAGGTCGAACCGAAGCGTGAACCTCCGCAGGACAAGCCCAAGGGTGACGACAAGCCAAGGGGCGAGGACAAGGAAAAGAAGCCCAAGAAGTAACTGTCAGCGGCCAGCGGACGCTCTCCACGAAGATTCCCTCTCTTCGTTCTTCATCCCCACGCTCGCGTCAGACACGCGAGCGAGCGAGTAAGCATCATGATGACCAAGTCATCGTACATCGAGAGACGAGGAGCGTCGTTGAGGGCGCTGGATGTGGAGATCGGCCGACTGACGGACTACGCGGACGGGGCCACCGCAGATGTCGCACTCAATTACTACGAAGCGATCCAGGGGATGGAGACCATGCGTGACAAAGCCGCAAAACAGCTCCGAAAGCTGGGCGCTGTCAGTGGCGAAGAGTGGGCGTCGGCGGAGGCGTTGAGGGACGTGGAGCATGAGTGGAGAGCGCTGAGAAAGGCCGTACTCGTCGCCATTTCGGCGACCTACGACGACGGAGCGGATTGATGAGGAAACGAGATCGAGCACAGACCATGAATTGTTGGGCGACTCAAACCACAAACCAACGCAGACTCCCGCTCGAATGGCCGTCGTGTCTTCGATGAATAAGACGGTCCTGCCGGGTGATCAGTGGGGTGCCAGAAACAAGGAGACGATATGAGCCACGAACACGAAGGCGATCTGTCCCATCGACAAGAGCGAGAACAAAAGAAAGAGGAACACACGCACTCCACGCGGGGAAAGTATTTTTCTTCCGAGCATCTGACTTGGGCCATGGTGGTTGGCGTGATTTTGATGGGCACCGCAGTAATGGTCTGGACCTTTCTTCTGCCGGTGTTGCGTGGCCCCGTTGTGTGACCAAGGCGGCGACCTTTCAGTTTACCGGACCGCGCCGGGTGCCACGCGAAAACAAAGGTGTCATGAACCGGCGCGTTGTCAGAACCGTGTGAGATTTACAAGCAAGGAGGGCATGTCTCATGTCAATAGTTGCACAACAGGATGACGTTCAAGTGTTACCACAACTTCAGGGTCACACCATTGGATTCATCGATACGCAGGCCGAGTGCGAGGTGACGAGTCTGGCTCTCAATCAGGCCGGGTTTGCCGACGATGTCATCACGGTCTTTCACGGCGATGAAGACGTTCCCCTGCTGAAAAGCTTGATGGGTGGTTCGTCATGGGGAGAGAGCGCCGAGGACGTTCTGAAGCAAGGCACGTTGGAGCTGCACAGCGACCATTATGTAGTGTGCATTGGAGTCAAGAATGCCGAGGAAGCGGACACCGTGGCGACGATTTCGACTCAATGCGGCGTCCGCAGCATTTACTACTTCGGGAACTTGGTCGATACGCGTCTGACAAGGTAGGAACGCCAGACCAAAGGGACGCCGTACTCGTCGCCATTTCGGCGACCTACGACGACGGAGTTGAGTCATGACAATCTGTGTTGGACGCCATTTGTGCTGGCGTTCGGCGTGGTCGGCCTGAGTTTATACAGGGGGCTGGTTCGTCCTATCGAGCCACACCCGCGACACCGGAAGCCACAAGGTCGATGTCAATCTGACTGTGGACCCGGACAAGAATAAAGAGGATGCGGAGACGGTGAAGGACAAGACCAAGGAATTGACGGGTCAGGACAAGAAATGAATCCGGCCGCCTGTTCAACGTGATCACGCTCGTACGCAATTCCGGCCCACTCCCCCGCAAGCTGGGGGAGAGGGAACAGGAGTGTCAACGTGAACTGTTGGACTCACAGCGGCCGACTCTCACAAGTCATTTTGGAAATCTATTTGAGAAGGATGTCGATCATGAAAAGGCTTTGCACTGTACTCGTAGTTCTGGCGACCTTGGTCGTTGGAATTGGGTTTTATCGAGGCTGGTTTGTGCTTTCGTCCAGAGGGAACTCATCGAGTCCGAAGGTCGATGTCAATCTGACGGTCGATCAGGGGAAGATGAGGGCGGACGGAGAGAAATTGAAGGACAAGACCAAAGAGATCACGGGACAATCCAAAGACTGACGTTTCCGGCAAAAGTAGCAGGCACACTCCGTGTGCCGTCCGCGACAGCCTAATTCGTAGAGGAATTCGGGGAACGGCACATGGAATGTGCCTACTACTTTGAGTTTGTCCGGAAACTTCAAGACTGAAACTCACTGACAGAAGGAACCCAGATTATGAATGGCTCACAGCGTTTGCGAATGTCTGCCGATCCGACACAACGGCGAAACGGTTTCTATATCCATCTCGCGGTGTTCGTCCTGGTGTGTGCGGGACTCATCGCCATGAACACAATCAGACAGCCAGACAAATTGTGGTCCTATTGGGTCTTTCTCGGCTGGGGAGCCGGAGTCGGGCTGCATGCTTTCAAGGTGTTTTCCTGCTCCGCCTGCTCAATCACGAAGAACCCCAAAAGGAACGTGATGCAGAACGAGGCAACTCCAGAAGCGCGCACAGAGCCAAACTCTTCCGCAGGATCGGAGTAGTGGTCGTGACACATTTATCGCAATTTTTAACTGTCATAAATAGGGGGAGCGTTCATGCGTAACAATGCGTTGGTCGTGATCGGTGTGATCCTGATCGCAGCCGGGGCGATGGGGTTGTTTTATCGAGGCATTCCGTACACGAGCCGCGATGTCGTGATTGATGTCGGGCCGCTCAAAGTCAACGCCGACACCAGTAAGACGTGGCCCGTGCCACCGCTGTTGGGGGGGATTGCCGTTGCGGGCGGAGTGATGTTGATCCTCGTTGGGGCGAGGAAAGCATAGTTGCCGAGGCCGTGGCCACACTCTTGATGAGCGTCATTCAGAGCGGCTTGTTCGTCCCAATGTCTCTCAAGCCAAGAGGTGTTTTATGACCACACAGCACGCGGAACCGGGCGAGGTGATTGATATTCGCCCCATGGGAATTCGGCTGACGCAGGCCACCACGTCCACTCTCGCCAAGTCGGAAACGCTGGAAATCATCCGACTGATTTTGCCTGCGGGAAAGAGAGTCCGTTCCCATCAGATCTCTGGTCCGATCACAGTCCATTGCCTGGAAGGGCGTATCGAGTTTCAGGCATTTGGCCAGTGGCAGACACTGGTGTCGGGGCAGTTGCTGTTCCTGACGGGCGGAGAGTTGCACGCCGCCAGAGCGATCGACGACTCATCGGTGTTGATCACGATTCACCTCACGACTCCCGGAGCAGTGGAAGAGTCCGCGGCAGACTTGATGCTTGCACGTTTCGGACATGATCCCGAGGCCGCAGAAAACTTGTAATCGGTCTCCAGACCGAGCAAAAGAAAATGACATGACATACATCACAAGGCAACGAGAGACGATGATCGCGGGGACGTATGGTGCGCTCTCGCCGTTTTTTATGTGCGGCCGACTCGCAAGAGCTGGCCAAGCAGGCCGGGGCCACCGCAAAGCATTAGGGTCAAGCCGGTCGTCGCCGCGCCGGAAGGCATTTCAGCGGTGATGACAGCTAAGCTCCGATCGACGGATTATACAACTCAACTGCCGGACACGGTTCGTCGGTTCACGGGAAAGGCAAACTCAATGACAATCAAAGCAGGCGTGTGGATTGACCATCGGAAGGCAATCGTAGTGCTGTTCAAGGAGGGCGAAGAAGAGATCGTGCAGATTGATTCGAACGCAGAGAAGCCGTTCGCGTCGGCTTCGGGAACGGACTCGAAGCAGTTGGAGCGTCCGCAGGGATATATCCCAGAGGACAAGCTGGATCACAAATATATGCTCCAGCTCAACACGTACTACGACGAGGTACTCAAGTCGCTCCAAGGCGTGGGGTCGCTGCTGATCCTTGGTCCCGGTGAGGCGAAGGGCGAGTTTCAGAAGCGACTCAAAATCCAGAAGTTTCCGGCGGAAACGGTGGAGCTTCAGACGGCAGACAAGCTGACGGATCGCCAAGTGGCGGCCCGAGTTCGCCAACGTTTTATCGAATCACCCGGCATCTCGTGATTAGGAGCCGAACTGTGAATACAAAAATGGAACAAACCACTTCCGTCTGGATGCAGACCGGAGAGATTCCTGTTCGCGCCGCACTAGCCGCGAATGTAGAAGCGGATGTCTGTGTGATCGGTGCGGGGATTGCGGGACTGACGACCGCGTATCTGCTGCTTCAAGAAGGCCGGTCGGTCATCGTGCTGGATGATGGTCCGATTGGCGGAGGGCAGACGGAGCGGACGACGGCTCATATCACGAATGCAATCGATGATCGCTACATGGCGATTGAGGACTGGCACGGCCAAGAGGGAGCCCGTCTGGCGGCGGCCAGTCACACGGCGGCGATTGATCGCATTGAACGGATCGTCCTGCTGGAGAAGATCGACTGTGACTTCGAGCGATTAGACGGATATCTCTTCGCATCGACCGGCCAGCCGCCCGAGCCACTGGAGCAGGAGCTGCAGGCCGCGCGACGGGCGGGGTTGTCTCATGTTGAGTTCGTCGAGCGCTGTCCGTTGGTGTCGTCTGAAACCGGCACGTGTTTGCGTTTTCCTCAGCAGGCACAGTTCCACCCTCGGAAGTATCTCGCCGGTTTGACGGCGGCGGTTCAGAGAATGGGGGGCCGCATCTTCACGCAGACACATGTGGAGAAGATCGAATGCGGACCGCCTGCTCATGTCAGGACAAGTCAGGGAAAATCGGTCATTGCAGGCTCGGTTGTCGTGGCGACGAACACCCCGTTCAACGATTTCGTCACGATGCACACCAAGCAAGCGGCCTACCTGACGTACGTCATGGCCTTCGGCGTGCCGCGCGGTGTTGTCACGAAGGCGCTCTATTGGGACACCGAGAATCCTTATCACTACGCCCGGCTTCAGACCCTTCCTGTAGAGACTTCCGCTGGAGAACAGCTTGGTGATCCACAGACGGAGGAGCTGTTGATCGTGGGGGGTGAGGACCACAAAACCGGTCAGGCGGATGACGCGGAGGCACGTTACGCCCGACTCACAGAGTGGGCACGCGCACGCTTTCCCGTGAATGGGGCTGCTCGCTGCCAGTGGTCGGGACAGGTGTTAGAGACGATCGACGGGCTGGCTTTCATCGGTCGTAATCCGCTCGACGGGCCGAACGTCTACATCGCGACGGGCGACTCGGGCCAAGGGATGACACACGGGACGATCGCGGGGATTTTGCTCACAGACTTAATAGTCGGTCGCCAAAATCCGTGGGTCTCGCTCTATGACCCTGCTCGAAAGTCTCTGCGCGCTGCCGAGCGTTTCCTAACGGAGAACGCCAACGTCGCTTGGCAATATGCCGCTTGGGTGACGGGTGGTGACGTGGCCTCCGTCAATGAAATCGCACCTGGCCAAGGGGCCGTCGTGCGACGCGGCCTCACAAAAGTGGCGGCCTATCGCGACGAGGTCGGCGTCATTCACGAATGCTCGGCCATCTGCCCGCACCTCGGCTGCATCGTCGATTGGAACCACAACGAAAGCACGTGGGACTGCCCCTGTCATGGCTCCCGCTTCGACAAGCAAGGCCATGTGATTTGCGGTCCCGCCAATAGCGATCTCACGCCGATCCGCGCCGTGTGATTCCGAGAGACCCGGCGTTTAAAAAGGAAGCGGGTGTGTTGTTGGAAGTGATGTCGAATCAAGGCTCCGCAAATTTCGTGACCCCTGCGGAACGCGGCAGTCCGTCACCGACGGAGGCTTGGCACACGTTGTCGTTGCCGGTGACTTTCGAGCGATTGCAGTCGGATGACAGGAGGGGGCTGAGCCAGGCCGAAGTTGAGCAGCGGGCCGCGCAGTATGGGCCGAATACTTTGGCTCAAGCGCGCGAGCGGTCGGCGTGGTCCCTCTTGGTGGCTCAGTTCCAAAGCATCATTGTGGCGTTGTTGGTCGTGGCCACCGTGATTGCGTTTGCCATGAACGAGCCGCTGGAGGCGATTGCGATTCTGGTCGTCATTGTCATCAATGCGGCGATCGGCTTCTTGACGGAATGGAAGGCGCAGCGGGCGTTGTCCGCTCTGCAACAGCAGTCGGTGAAGCGGGCACATGTGATTCGAGACGGCACCGAGAGCGAGATTCCGGCGGCGGATTTGGTGCCGGGCGATCTGGTCGTGCTCGCTGCCGGTGCGCGAGTCCCCGCCGATGGTCGCATCGTCGAGAGTGTGCGGCTGCAAATTGAAGAGGCCGCGCTGACGGGTGAGTCGCTCGCGGTGACCAAGTCGTCCGAGCCGTTGGAAGACAAGGACGCGGCGCTGGGTGATCGGCTCAACATGGCGTTTCTGGGGACGACCATCACCGATGGCCGCGGTCGTTTGTTGGTCACGGCGACCGGTGCGAAAACGGAAGTCGGGAAGATCGGCACTTTGATTGACGAGGCAGCTTCGCGCGTGTCGCCGCTGGAACAACAGTTGGCTCGACTCGGTCGGCTGATCGTCATGATCGTGGTGGGGCTGTGTGGCATCATCGTGGTGGCTGGCTGGCTGCGCGGCGTGACCGATTTCTGGCACATGCTGGAGATCGGGATTTCTCTGGCGATCGCCGCCGTTCCCGAAGGTCTGCCCGCTGTGACCACGATGACGCTGGCGCTGGGGATGCAGCGGATGGCTCGAATGCGAGCGCTCGTGCGGCGGCTGCCGGCGGTCGAGACGCTCGGCTCAGTCACTGTCATTTGCACCGATAAGACCGGGACGCTGACCAAGAACGAGATGACCGCTTGCGTCTTCGCTCTGGACCAACGGCGCGTCGATGTGACTGGTGCGGGATATGCGATCGAAGGGACGTTTCAAATCGGCGACAAGACGCTGGATGCACTCGCTGATGAGCCACTGGCTCTCGCCCTGCGGATCGGCATGTTGTGCAACGACGCCAAAGTGGAACGGGCCGATGATCATGACGCCGTGCTGGGTGATCCGACCGAGGTGGCGTTGATCATCGCGGCGGAAAAAGGGGGGCTGAATTTGGCCGCTCTGAAAATGGAGTATCCGCGACTCAGCGAAGTGCCGTTCGACAGCGTGAGTAAGCGAATGGTGACAGTCCATCAGACGCCGCAAGGTACGGCACGCGCGTTTTTGAAAGGCTCGCCGGGGACGCTGCTCGCGGCCAGCAGTTCTCAGTTCGGAGCAACGGGGGTGACGCCGCTCACGCCGGAGAGCCGCCAGCAGTGGGAAGCAACGAATGTCGAGTTGGCTGGTGCGGCGCTGCGAGTCCTCGGACTGGCCTATCGCGAATTGCCAGCGGGAAACAACGAGCCTGACTTTGCCAAGGACTTAATCTTCGTGGGCTTGGTCGGCATGAGTGACCCGCTGCGAGACGAGGCCAAAGCAGCCATCGCCACTTGCCGCGCGGCGGGCATTCGCACGGTGATGATCACCGGCGATCAACAGGCCACGGCCGCCGAGATCGCAAAGCAACTGGGGATCGACCGCGATCTCGATGAGCGTCCGTTGCACACGGTTCACGGTCGCGAGTTGATCGGCTTGGACGACGCGGGCTGGAAACAAGTAGTGGCCGATGCCGCCGTATTTGCACGCGTCTCGCCCGAGCACAAGTTGCAGATTGTCGAAGCGTTGCAGGAGCAGGGGCAGGTGGTCGCGATGACGGGCGACGGAGTGAACGACGCCCCGGCGTTGAAGCAGGCCGATATCGGCATCGCGATGGGCATTCAGGGGACCGAGGTCGCGAAAGAAAACGCCGACATGGTCATCACCGACGACAACTTCACCAGCATCGTCGGGGCGGTCGAGCAGGGTCGCATCATCTACAGCAACATCCTGCGGTTTCTCCAATACCTGCTCTCGTGCAACTTCTCAGAGATTCTCACCGTGTTCATCGCCCTGATGATCGGCTGGCCGCTGCCGCTGGTGGCGTTGCAGATTTTATGGCTGAACTTAATCACGGACATTTTCCCCGCGTTCGCCCTCGCGCTGGAGCCATCGGCTCCTGACATGATGAAGCGTCCGCCGCGCGAGCCGCAGGAGTCACTGCTCACGCCGCGTTTCATCGGTCTGATTGTCTGGCAGGGACTGTTGCTCGCGGCAGTCACGCTGGTCGCGTTTGCCATCGGCCTGAATTGGCACGGGACCGACGGCGAAGGCTTGCGACGCGCGACGACGATGGCCTTCATGACGCTGGCTCTCACACAGGTGTTTCACGTCTTCAACGCGCGGTCGCAAAACCGCTCCGCGTTGACCAGCCGACTGTTCACGAACGGCTGGCTGTGGGCGGCGGTCGCAACGTGCCTGATCCTTCAAGTCGCGGCGGTCTCTGTGCCACTGTTGCAACGCGTGCTGCACACGGTCGTGCCGACAGCATCGGAATGGGGGGTGATCGCAGGCTGTTCGCTGCTCCCGGTCGTCGTGGTGGAGTTCGTCAAATTGATCCAGCGAGTTTTGACTCCGCGTGAAGTGAGCGGCAAGGCGCTAGACCAATGGCATTTACTTTGAGCGATTATCAAATTGACGTTCAGTGCGACGTAGCTGAATTCGTGAGAATTCAGCCGGCTTTGATGGTTGTCTGAAGTCTTACGACTTCAGCTACACCCCAAAGTGA
>JAYTQJ010000559.1:0-18768 GCA_043746775.1 Schlesneria sp. | reverse complement strand
AGTGCGACGTAGCTGAATTCGTGAGAATTCAGCCGGCTTTGATGGTCGTCTGAAGTCTTACGACTTCAGCTACACCCCAAAGTAAGTGCCATTGGGCTTACGCCGCCCCGCTCAGATGTCTCATCACGGACCGCGCGAGGGATATGTTCGCCGCCTGTGATGATGCCCAACGAGGAACTCGGCCGATGCGTGCGTACCGAAACATTCTGTGCCTGTCCGTGCTGAGCATCACATTGTGCGGTTGCGCCAATTTGTGGCACGACCTGCAACCGCATCGGATGCGTCGCATCAATCGCATCCCGGCACCCTCGTGGGATCCGGAGTTCTCGCAGACCTCCGCATCACCCGAGTTGAATCTCGTCCGATACGACCATTCCGCGACACCGTCGCGACTCTCCGCGAACCAAGCGGAAGTCATCGTCGTCCGTGGTCAGGACTCGCGCTAGTGGCGTTCGCTAAGAACTCATCTCAAAACAGAGGCGTCTTTCGCTCCGCGAAAGAACGCCCTTTCGCGGAGCGAAAGACGACGTTGTTTTGGGCGAATGCCTCACGGCTCGAACAGCCGTCGGATGGCCTCGACCCGAGCGCGGTTCGCGCCGAGGTCCGAATGACCGACACGCGATGCCGAGCGGACGTGAATGACCGACGCGGTCTCATCGAGCAGAAACTCGACATCGTCTACAAATCGCAGCAGCAGCGTTGTGAACTCGACATGCAGGTACGGCGAGTCGTTTGTGACGATCCGCGTGCGAGGGAATTGTGTCACGACGGTGATCAGTCGCTGCCAGGCATCGCGTGGTGAATCCAAGAATCTCAACGAGTCGATCTGATGGGCGGCATCGTCGTCCTGCGAGCAGACGCAATTGGGCGTGGCCGGGCACGGCGAGAGCCTGCCGTCATCACGCCGCTCAACTTTGTTGGGCGTCCAAAACATGAACTCACTCTCGCCAGCAGCACGATCTCGGACAACCGCGTCGTCGTCACGGCGTCTTCGCCAAGGCACGTTGGATCGCGGACTCGATGTATTGGTGAGACTCGCCACCCGCCCCCATGACGATGTCTTCGATCACGTTTTTACCGTCGATGATGGTGACGTGGGGGATTGAATCGGCTTCGAGAAGCCGAAGTGTGCGACTGGCCCCGTATCCATTGGGCCAGTTGATCTTGGTGACGGACAAAAACTGCTTGCTTTTGGCGAGCGTGTCTGAGCCTTCGCTCGTCAGCCCGAGAAACACAACTCCTTGCTCACGATACTTCTGTTCGAGGGCCAGCATGTCGGGCGCGGCCATCCGGCACGGACCGCACCACCACGCCCACGCATCGACGACAACCACCTTGCCGCGCAGTTCGTCGGCCGTCGGCCCCGGCCCATTCAGCCAGCCTTCGACTTCAAATTTGGGAGCCTGTGTGCCGACCAAGCGTGACATCGACCGTGCGGGCGGGATGGATTGCTTGAGTATCGAGGCAAACCCAATCGCGAGGGCACCGACGATCACGATGCCCATCAAAAACGAGCGACCTCGCGAGGGAGTGGGTTCGGAAACGGTGTCGTAATGAAAGCCTGACATGATTGTCTGTGATTCCTGTTTTGGGGCGTTGTCACTGATGTGTGACGAGCGCTCCTGATGCGCCCGCCAAAAGTAGCCTTCCTCGCTCCGCGTGAAGAGAGCCGAACGGTGAATGACGCTGTTTCCCGCGTGTCCGGGTCGTTGGTGACTCGGCTGACTTCACGCGGAGCGATGAAGGCGACTTTTGTCGGCAACGTCATTCTTGCCCGTCTTTGGAAACGACGGGCAGGAGTGCCCGTCCTACATCACGGCGACGCTGGTCTCTGGGCCAGTCTTCAGCCAAGGGCATACTCTAACGTTGGAAGATTGGTACACAACGCGCGTGACATCGCCACTTTGGCTCCGCCTGCACTCTCGTGGAGACTCGCTTCTCAAACGACCGGACTTTCGAGATAGTTCCGCCCACTTCGAGGCCCCGGAACATGCGGGCCGTTTCACGGAGCGACGACCGCAGGGATGCACTGTCACGTTGGAATCTACGAATGACTGACTCTTCAAACGACCACATTCCCAAAACTTCTAAGAGCCTCGGCTCTACGGAAGCGGGGGGGCGGCCGAATGGAACACCTTCGCCCGCTGATGAGACTCAACCGGCTACCTGTCTGTTGAAAAACAATTGCCGGGAGGGCGAGGCTCCCGCCGAGCCGCAAGTAACGAGTGATATTCCACAAGCATTCGGCTCGGCAGGAGCCTCGCCCTCCCTTTTTCAACAGGCTGCTGCCGCCTCTGACCAACAGATTGCCGACGAACTGAACCGGGCCGAGTGGATGAACGATCGTCCACAAACGCTCACGCCGCACGGGTCGATTGGTTCGACGAGCTTTCTCTGCCTGATGGCCGTTCAGTTTTTGACGGTCCTCAACGACAACACGTTCAAGTGGATGGCCGTCGCGATTGCGAAGCCGGTCCTCGGTGCGACAGTCGCGCTGTCGCTGGGCATGGCGTTGTTCACGATCCCGTTTATTTTGCTCGCCGTGCCAGCGGGATATCTCGCCGATCGCTTCTCGAAAACGCGCGTCATCCGCGTCTGCAAAATCGCCGAGATCATCATCATGCTGCTCGGGTTCGTGGCGATTCTGTCACACCAAGTCGAGCTATTGATGGGTGTGGTGTTTCTGACGGGGGCCATGGCCGCGTTGTACTCGCCCTCGAAGTCCGGCTGCATTCCCGAGCAGGTCGAGGAGTCTCAGTTGTCAAAAGCCAACGGACTGATGGGCTTGATGACGGTGGTTCCCGCAGCGTTCGGTTTACTACTGGGATACCAACTGGCCAGCATGATTCAGCCGACATCCGATTCGGTCATCACCGTCGCTTCGATGCTGCCAGCGGCATCGCCCGTGTTATTCATCGCCGTCGTCGGCTGGCTGCTCAGTCTGGGCATCCGCCCGTTGCCTGCGGCCGATGCCACACTGCCGATGCCACTCAATCCGGTGGCCGAGACGCTCGCTTCGCTCCGACATTTGAATAGTGATCGACCGCTGTTGCGGGCCGCGTTGGGGATCGCCTTCTTTTGGACGCTGTCCTCACTGGCCCTCACCAACATGGATCAGTTGGGTGAGGCCGACTTGGGGCTGTCACAAGATTCGATTGGCTGGCTCGGCATGTCGCTGGTGCTGGGTGTGGGGATCGGCAGCATGTTGGCGGGATGGTGGTCGGGCGGGCATGTGGAGTTGGGAATCGTGCCGCTCGGTGCGTTGGGGATCGCGTTCTGGTCGATGATGCTTTGCGTGGCCGGTTGGTACGGCGACACATCCCCCGACTTCGCGTTCGTCGCGTCGTGCGTTTCGCTATTCGCGTTGGGAACGTGTGCGGGACTGTTCGACGTGCCGCTCGAATCGTATTTGCAGCAGCGGGCGGAACCGAAGCATCTCGGGCAGGTGGTCTCGGCGACGAATTTCCTCGCGTTCTCGGGAATGCTGGGCGTGACCGGACTGTATTACGTGTTGCGAAACATGCTGGGACTGTCGCCCAGTTTCATCTTTATGCTCGCCGGCTTGGGGACGATCCCCGTCGCCGTCTACATCATCTGGCTGTTGCCGGGCGCGACGATCCGGTTCGCCGTGTGGTTGCTCAGTCACACGGTCTATCGAGTCCGCGTCTACGGTCTCGAACATATTCCAAAGTCGGGCGCGGCGATGATCACTCCGAATCACGTCTCATTCATCGACGGCATCATGTTGATGATGCACATCCCACGACTGACCCGCTTCATCGTCTATGCCGACTTCGTCAACAATCCGAAGCTGAACTGGCTGGCTCGGATTTACGAAGTCATCCCGATCAAGGCCGATGGTGGCCCGAAGTCGCTCATTCAGTCCTTGCGAACCGCACGCGAGGCCCTCAACACCGGCAGCCTCGTCTGCATCTTTCCGGAAGGACAACTGACGCGCACCGGCCAGCTTCAAGCTTTTCAGCCTGGGATGCTCAAAATTTTGCAGGGAACCGGCGCACCGATCATCCCCGTTTACCTGCACGGTCTGTGGGGGAGCAGCTTCAGTTTTCGTGGTGGCGCATTTTTCAAGAAGCGGCTGCGACTCTGGCCGTACCCGGTATCGATTCATTTCGGTCAGCCGATCCCGCAACCGAAGAGTGCCGATGAAGTCCGTTTCGCCGTTCAAGAATTGGGAGCCGATGCCGTGGAAATCGACAAGCCGCGAGAACTGACACCCGCCCGCCATTTCATTCGCTCATGCAAGAAGACGCTGAAAAAGGTCCGCATGGCCGACTCGGGCGGAGCCGAACTGACGGGAGGCCGTTTGCTCGCGTCGGTCCTCGCCCTGCGTCGCGTCCTGCTACGGGACATCCTGTCGCCAGATGAGCAACAGGTCGGAATCCTGCTCCCTCCGACTGCTGGCTGTGCGCTGGCGAACCTCGCGGTGACATTGGCCAGTCGCGTGACCGTGAACCTGAACTACACGATGTCCGAAAAGGACATCAACTACTGCGTGAAAGACGCCGGGCTGAAGCGGGTCATCACGAGTAAGAAGCTGCTGGAAAAGAAGCCGCTCACGCTCGATGTGCCGTTCGTGTTCCTCGAAGACATGAAGGAACAGGTCCGCAGCGTGGACACGTTGCTCGCGGCAATCGGCACCTATGTGCTGCCCGCTTCGATGCTGGAGTGGTCCCTCGGGCTGACACGCGTGCGCATGGATGATCCGATCACGACGATCTACACGTCGGGATCGACCGGCGAACCAAAGGGCGTGGTCCTCTCGCAGCACAACATGTCGGCGACCGTCGATGGCGTCGATCAAGTCGTGCAGATCAAAGAGACCGACGTGGTGCTCGGTGTCGTCCCGATCTTCCATTCGCTCGGCTACACCGCGACGTTGTGGCTGCCGATGATCCTGACTCCGAAAGTCGTCTATCACACCAACCCGCTTGATGCGCGCGAGATCGGCAAGCTGGCACAAGACCACGGCGCGACGATCCTGTTTGGCACACCCACCTTCCTGCGCGGGTACATCAAGCGGGTCGAGAAGGAGCAGTTCAGCAAGCTCGACCTGGTCGTCGTTGGAGCGGAAAAACTACCGGTCGAATTGGCCGAACAGTTCCGTGACAAGTTCGGCATCCTCCCGTCCGAGGGCTACGGCACAACGGAGACTTCCGGCCCGGCGGCCGTCAACATTCCCGACCATCGCTGCGACGCGGTCACTCAAAAAGGGACGAAGCTCGGCACCGTCGGCAAGCCGCTGCCGGGTGTCGTCGCGCGCGCCGTCGATCCCACAACCCGACAGCCACTCGGCACGAACCAAGAGGGACTGATCGAGATCAAAGGACCGTGCATCATGCTCGGCTACTGGAATCGCCCGGACAAGACGGCCTCGGTCCTGAAGGACGGCTGGTACGACACCGGCGACATGGGGTTGGTCGATGGCGAAGGCTTCCTGCACATCACCGGTCGCATCAGCCGCTTTTCGAAGATCGGCGGCGAGATGGTCCCGCATCTCAAGATCGAAGTCTGCCTGCTCAAGATCATGGATGATCCCACCAACGCCGACGCGGGCATCCCACTCGCTGTCACGGCCATTCCCGACGCGAAGAAAGGCGAACGCCTGATCGTCCTGCACCGGCCTGTCGCAAAACCGGTCTCGCAAATCATCGACGAACTGTCGAAGTGCGACCTGCCCAACCTCTTCATTCCGTCACAAGACAGCTTCATCGAAGTCACCGAGATCCCCGTCCTCGGCACCGGCAAACTCGACCTCCGCGCCGTCAAACAACTGGCGCTGGAACGGGCGAAGGTTTGAAAGACGTAGGGTAAGCGTCTCGCTTGCCCGCAAGTGCAGTTGAAAGCGGGGCAAGCCGGACGCTTACCCTACGGTTCTTCAGCAGACGACTCACGGAGCGGCTTCAGTTTGGAAGGAGCATGTGTGACAGAACCAGCGGTGATGAATCACTCGAGCCAAGCGGCCTCAGCGACTGTGGTCGCCAAGTCCGCACGAAGCCGCGGGCAGAGTCAGTGGGAGTTGATCGCGCGAGAGTTTGGCAAGCGACGACTCGCTGTCGTGGCGGCGTGCGTAATCCTGAGCTTGGTGACCATCAGCATTTTCGCGCCGCTGATCGCCAACGACCGGCCGCTGTACTACGTCGGCTTCAATCGGTTCGAGTACCAAGAGGCGGCGCGAACTCTGCGCGGTGCGATCGGGCAATTGAGCGAACTTCGCTCGCAGTCCGAACCGTCTCCGTCCAAGCTCAAAGACCTGGCGCAGGCGGCGGAATTGCAGGTCTCGCTCATGTCGTCCGCCCTGCCGCCAGAACAGTCGATCAAGTTGCGAGACCTCGGCGTGCGGCTGGTTCAAACGCTGAGCAAGCCCGACGCAAAGCTCGTGGCGAGCGAACTCAAGTCACTCCAACGCGAACTGCGATCTGACTTCGACGGGCGCGACGTGACGCTGGTGACTGGCCCGCATTGGCCGGTGTTGGCTTCTATGGTCTGGTCGGACATCGCGTTTCTCGTCGCGAACATTCTCTTGCTGACCTGCCCGTTCTGGAGCCGAATTCTGCGGCGCTGGGGTGGCTCCGCAAACGACGGCGCGAGTACCGGCTGGTACGTCGCCGCGATGATCGGACTTCCGCTGGCCTGTGGTTTGGTGTGGGGGAGCCTCGTTCCGCAGCGAGTCGATCGGACGAACTACAAATCGGGCGTGTTGGCCAGTGATGACGGCGAGAAGAAAGCGGCCGTCGTATTTCAGTCGGTGGTGTGGCCTCCCGTGGCATTCGGCTTGGACGAGAACGACCTCGCAGGGAAGACACAGCCCCCCGCATGGTATCGCCGTGCGAAGTCCGGTCCCGCTGTCGTGCCGCTCTCGCGTTGGAGCAGTTCCCACTGGCTCGGCACCGATGAACTCGGTCGCGACATTCTCTGCCGCATGATCTGGGGCGGGCGCGTCAGCCTGTCGGTCGGCATCGTGGCGGTGGCGATCTACGTGACGATTGGCGTCGTAGTGGGATCGCTGGCCGGGTACTTCCGCGGCCTGTGCGATCTGATCGTGTCGCGCATCATTGAGGTCGTGATTTGCTTCCCCGCGTTCTTTCTGATCCTGACCATCGTCGCGCTGATTGGACCGGGACTGTTCAACATCATGGTCGTGATCGGACTGACCGGCTGGACGGGGATCGCGCGGCTGGTTCGAGGCGAATTCCTGCGACTGGTCGATCAGGAGTTCGTGTTGGCCGGGCGGGCACTTGGGTACTCGCCCTTGCGACTCATCTTTCGCCACGTCCTGCCGAACGCTCTCGCACCGGTCTTGGTCTCGGCGACGTTCGGAGTGGCGGGCGCGATCCTCACCGAAAGTGCGCTCTCATTTCTGGGCCTCGGGATCACCGTGCCAACCCCTTCATGGGGCGGCATCCTCGCCGACGGACGCAGCGCCCTGACGCGCGCCCCGTGGCTGATCCATTTCCCCGGCTTGGCAATCTTCGTGACGATCACGTCGTACAACCTCGTCGGCGAAGCGCTGCGCGACGCAGCCGACCCAAGGCTACGCGGGTCGCGGTGATGTCGTCAGTCCGTGGGCGGTTAGAGAGCGACGGATTTGAAACGTGGCTCATGGACTTAGCCCCCTCATGGACGTTAGCCCTCTTCTGGGCGTCAGCCCTCTTCCGATTTTCTGAGCGGGGCGGCGTCAGCCCCCTGGTTCTTGGGCGTAAGCCCTCTTTAGAAGAACCAGGGGGCTGACGCCGCCCCGCTCAGAAGTTCGGAAAGTCGTCGATCGAACGACGCTTGAAAAGCGAGTTCCGATGACGCCGTTCACCCTGCGAACATTCCTACCATCCCGCCGCCTTACTCACCGTCCTGCGCCAATCAGCCGCACCGTGCAGGACTCCGTCGCGGATCAGGATCGTGTGCGCATCCCCTTGCCGTTGGTAGCCGTCGCCGAGTCGCTTCACGTCGTCGCTGAACAGGTGCCCTTGCTGCTGGAGTTGCCGAAGCAACTCGGCATAGTCTGGGTCGGGACGGCGTTCAAACTGGACGCGATCGGGGAGCCATTGATGATGCCAGCGAGGGGCATCGACGGCCTCGCGCGCGGAGAGGTTGAAGTCGATGACGTTGACCACCACGCCGAGAACCGTGCTGGGGATCGTCCTTCCGCCCGGACTGCCAGTCACCAACAGCAGCTTGCCATCGCGCGACACCAGCGTCGGGCACTGCGAACTGAGCATCCGTTTGCCCGGTGCCATCACGTTCGGTTCGGTGCCGACTTGCCCGCGCGTCGTTGTCACGCCCGGTCGCCAGTTGAAGTCGGTCATCTCATTGTTGAGCAGGAAGCCCGCACCACGCACCACCACGCGCGAGCCGTAGCTGTTCTGCAACGTGTACGTGTTGGCGACCGCCATGCCGTGGCCATCGACGATGGAGAAGTGCGTGGTCGAGGGCGGTTCGTCGGTGAGCGTGATGTCGGGCGACAGGCTTTCGCTGCGCGTGGCTCGACTCAAGTCGATCTGTTTACTGAGCTGCTTCGCGTAGTCCTTCGAGACCAACGTGAGCGGGATCGGCGTGAAGTCGGGATCGCCCATGTGACGGACTCGGTCGCAACTGGCGCGACGCATCGACTCGACCAACACATGAACGAACTGCGGCGACTTCGGCCCGAGGCCCTTCACGTCGAACTGTTCGAGAATGTTGAGGCACTCGATGAGTTGCGTCCCTCCCGCGCTGGGTGGTGGCGGCGCGTAGATTTCGCAGCCGCGATAACTCGTGCTGACCGGCTTCCGAACATGGGCGCGATATCCGGTGAGGTCCTCGCGTGTAATAAAGCCGCCACCAGCCTGCATCTCTGCCACGATCTGCTCGGCAATGCGACCGCGATAGAAACTGTCTGGCCCATCGTCCGCGAGAGTCTTCATCGTCTGAGCCAACTCGCGCTGGATGAGCCGGTCTCCCGCTTGCCACTCACCGCCGTCGGGCTTCGCAAACACGCGCCGGAACTCAGGGAAGTTGGCTGTCGGTGGACCGGCCATGCGATTCATTGCGGAGGCCAATGCGGCGTCGATGAGAAAGCCTTCGTGAGCGAGACGGATCGCCGGAGCAACGACCTGCGCCCACTTGAGCTTTCCATACTTCTCGTGAGCCAGCGCGAGACCGGCCAACGTGCCGGGAACGCCGATCGTGTGATGTCCCTCCTGCCGCCGCTCGTTGACGAACGAGTCGCGTTTCAACGCGGCAGGGCATGTTTCGCGGTACTCGATACAGACGGGCAGGGCCGGTTGATCGGAACCCCTCGCATCAGCAGGCCAGACCATCATGAAGCCGCCACCGCCGATGTTGCCCGCCTCGGGAAACGTCACCGCCAGTGCGAGGGCCACCGCCACTGCCGCATCGACCGCGCTGCCACCCTGTTTCAAAATCTCCAACCCGGCGTCGCTCGCTTCGGGGGAGACGCTCACCACCATCCCTTTCTCGCTCGTCACTTCTGCCGGTCGATCCACAGCCAACAACGACGTGACGAGACCAATCCACAGCGAACAGGCAAGCAGCATGGCGAGATTCCCAACGGTGGAACTCAAGTGTCCTGTAGGGCCAGTTCTACCGGCCTCGACAATGATTGTTGGTGCCGCGTTTTCAGAGGCCAGTGGAACCGGCCCTACAGAACGATCGTCGCCGTGCCAAGAATATTGTTGAGAAGCACAGTACTGCACCACACCGAAACAAGCCCCTCCAGCGGAACAACACCTTGCTCTTCCAAGTCGGCAACTACGATGCCACGCTCTGCTTCGCTGACATTCATTACACTTAAGTCCACTGTGCGTCCCCATTCGATAATGGCTGAATGAGGGGATGCGGCAACAACCTGAGACACATACGTACCACCGCAATAATCAAAAACAATCGTATAAATAGCCCCGGTCATCTGTTGTGCCTTTGGCTGTGATTTTCACCCGGCCCTACAGAATTTGCATTGAATCCTCATGCCGCGCGCGAGGACGCGGCGCTGTTGTCCGCATCGCTCGTTGCGTCAGGCACGAGTCGGGCGAGTTCCTCGACTGTGCGGGCCGTCGCCCCGCGTTGTTGTCCAACAAATGTGCGCGCCGCTTCACCCATGCGCCGCGTTTCGGTTTGGTCGAGCAACAGGTCTCGCACTGCGGCGGTGAGTTCCGTCGGTCCCGCCACGACTCGGGCCGCACGCAGAGAGAGCAGGGCGTCGGTGATGTCCCGAAAGTTCCATGTGTTCGATCCGAAGAGTACCGCCGCGCCATAGCCCGCAGGCTCGAGCATGTTCTGTCCGCCGCGATTCGTCAGGCTGCCACCGACGAACGCGATGTCGGCCAGTCCCCAGCAGGCGCTGAGTTCGCCAAGCGTGTCGAGCAGCAGCACACTCGACTGAGAAAATGTGGCATCGACACCTTCACTCCGTCGCACGAGTGGCAGTCCGCGTTGGCGAACCAGCTCGGCCACGGCCTCGAACCGTTCTTTGTGTCGCGGGACGAGGATCAGCCGCAGCGAAGGGAACTCACGCTGCAAGGTCATCCACGTCTCGATCGCGAACGACTCTTCCGGTTCCTGCGTGCTGCCGGCGATAAAGACTTGTTCATGCGGTGCGAGACCGAACGACCGGCGCAGTTCTTCCGCCTTGAGATTGTCGCGGTTCGACTCGACCCCATCGAACTTGATGTTGCCCGTGACGGTGACTCGCTCGGTCGGTGCCCCCAATTGACGCAGGCGTTCGGCGTAGGTTTCGTTCTGCACGGCTAGCAGATCGAAACACGAGAGGACGCGCCGCAGCAGTGGCTTCACGCGCGAGTAGCCTCGAAAACTTTTCTCGCCGATGCGGCCGTTGATGAGCGCGAGCGGAATGCGCTGGCGATGAGCCTCGCCGATGAAGTTGGGCCAGAGTTCGAGTTCGACCAGCACGACAAGACTCGGCTGAATCGCCCGGAGCGCGCGACGCACGGCCCAACTGAAGTCGAGCGGGAAATAGGCGACCGTGTGCTGCGGATACTTGGACCGAGCCACGTCGTAGCCGGTGTCGGTCGTCGTCGTGATGAACAGCTCGGCATCGGGAAACCGTGCGGCGGTCTGGTCGAGCACCTGTTGCAGTTGAAGAACTTCCCCCACGCTGACGGCATGAAACCAGAGGCACTGCCGCTCGGGATGCTTGCGTGCCAGACGACCGGTCAGTTTCTCACGCCAGCCGCCTCGGTACTTTCCGTGCGCGATGCGGCGATAGACGAGCAACGGCGACACCGCGAGCAACAGCAGCGCGTAAGCAGCGTTCAACAGCCAAGCGACGACGAAGGGCATCCGTTCCCTCACGAGACGAGTTCAAATTGTGTTCGTAGAGTGGACGTAAAACACACTCGAACCGAAGCCTGACGCGCAAGCGAAGAATTGCGGTCGAATGCCATTCGCTTGCGCGTCAGGCTCCGATTTTCGGCTCACGCCCCGTGGCACTTCTTGTATTTCTTGCCGCTGCCGCACGGGCACTGATCGTTGCGACCGACTCGTTCACCGTCGTTACGGATCGGTTCTGCGGCGTTCCCGTTGTTCGGCATCACGCCACCACCACCGGCCAGCGCGGGATGATCGTCGGGGATGTCTTCCACCGGCGAGGCGTGTTCGGTTGAGGTGATTTGCCAGACGGAACCGGTCGATTCGGGAAGCTGGGTCTCGACGCGGAAGATCGTCCCCGTGACTTGCGCGGCGATGCGATCCCACATCTGCTCGAAGCCCTTCATCCCTTCTTTTCGGTATTCGACCTTGGGGTCCTTCTGTGCGTATCCGACCAGTCCGATCCCCACTCGCAAATGGTCCATGAAGTACAGATGGTCCTTCCACTGCGTGTCGAGCATTTCGATCAGGACCGAGCGTTCGGTCTGATAGATCTCGCGCCGATATCGGCGTTCGTAAGCTTGGCGGACGGCTCCCTTCAGTGTGTCTCGGTTCGATTTGGAAAGCGTCTCCGCATCGAGTTCCGTTTGAAATTCGCGGTTGGCCCACTGGACCAACTCGATCGCGGCGGCGGGATTCGTCACCGGATCTGCAATCGGGATTTGTCTGAAGGCCCCGACATGGCGAACGTGGCCATTGATTCGATCTTGGGTGCAGGCTGCGTTCAGCATGGACTCGAGCTGTTCGATGCAGCGGCTTCGCTCCAAGAACTGGGCGCTGAGGTCCATCAACAGATGGGCGATGTCGTCTCGAGATTTCGGTTCAAGCTGTTCCACCGGCAGCGACACGTCAAAACGATCAGCGGCCCATTCCGCGAGACCGGCTCGGTTGTAGCGTTCGCCGCCGCCTTGCTGTGTTTGAGCCATGAAGTGGGACATCCCCACCGCCACCGGAAATTCGACCTCTTTGCGGCGATACCGTTCCACGACTTGTTGTCGAATGATGGCCGCTGCGTCTTGATAGGCCTGACCCGTAAACGCCGTGAACGGAATCTCGACTAGGTACTGTTGCTTCACCCAGTTCGACAGCGATTGCGGACCCCATTCGGGCTGCAAGAAAGTGGTGACGGGAGAGAAGTCGAACCGACCGATGGCCTCGAGCGCCCGTTGGTACAGGTACGACTGCATGTCATCCAAGCCGACCTTTTTGAGTTCGCGGTCATTGGTACTCAGGCCATAGCGCCGGTTGGCCCAGAGTGCCATCGCCTGCCAGTTTCGCAACCGATCGTCTTCGACTTCGCTCGGCAGGTTCTCGGCGATCTTTTCTTTGATCTGCGCGTCGGCATCGCGGTCGGCCTGATCTTTGAGGTACTCGATCAAGTCGTCCGGTTCGTAGTCCTTGATGAACCGCAGTTCGAGTTCCAGTTCGCAGCGAACTCTGGCCCATTCGATGACGGTCTCCCACCGATACGTCGGCTTCAGGAAATGCTCCGTCCAGTGTGCGAGCTGTTTGTCGATCTCAGCCATGATCAATTTGCGACAGTCGGCCCCTTCGAGAATCGCCTGTCGGTACGAATAGACTCGCTTGCGCTGCTCGTCCATGACTTCGTCGTATTCGAGCAGGTTCTTGCGCTGCTCGAAGTGCCGCTCCTCGACCTTCTTTTGCGAGCCTTCGATCTGCCGCGTGACCATCTTGCTTTCGATTCGCTCACCCGGCTGCATCCCGAGTGCGGCGAGCCAATTCTTGACCCACTCGCCGCCGAACTTCCGCATCAGATCATCTTCGAGCGACAGAAAGAAACGGCTCGACCCGTTGTCTCCCTGGCGACCGGCACGGCCGCGCAACTGAAGGTCGATGCGCCGCGATTCATGCCGCTCGGTGCCGATGACGTGGAGGCCACCGACTTCGGCCACCTGCTTGCCTTCGTCGGCCATCCCTTCCCGAACCGCGATCTGGCGCGTTCGTTCTTCCCAGACGGCCTTCGAGACATTGAGCCGCGACGGATACTTGAGGTTCCCGTCCTCATCTTTCTCGTGCTTGAGTTCATCCCACGCGAGGTATTCGGGGTTGCCGCCGAGAATGATGTCGGTCCCGCGACCGGCCATGTTGGTGGCGATCGTCACGGCGTTCATGCGCCCCGCCTGAGCGATGATTTCCGCTTCACGCTCGTGATACTTCGCGTTCAGCACGTTGTGCTTCACGCCGTTGCGAGTCAGCTTGCCGCTCAGTTTTTCCGAGTTCTCGATCGACACGGTGCCGAGCAACACGGGGCGTCCGGTTTCGTGAACTTCCTTGATCTCTTCGACAACGGCGTCCCATTTTTCGGGTTCGGTGCGATAGATTGCGTCCGGGAAGTTGATTCGTTTGAGTGGCCGGTTGGTCGGCACCGTCACCACGTCGAGCTTGTAAATCTTCAGGAACTCGGACGACTCGGTCATCGCGGTTCCGGTCATGCCCGACAGCTTCCGGTACAGCTTGAAGAAGTTTTGCAGCGTGACCGTGGCCAGCGTCTGCGTCTCTTCTTTGACCTTCACCCGCTCTTTCGCTTCGACCGCCTGATGCAAGCCGTCGCTCCACTGGCGACCCTCCATCATGCGGCCGGTGTGGTCGTCGATGATGATGACTTCATCGTCGCGAACGATGTAGCTGACATCGCGCTTGTAGAGGTGATGCGCTTTGAGGGCGTTGTCGATCAGATGCGGCCACTCCATGTTGCCCGCCGTGTAGAAGCTCTCCACTCCGGCGAGTTCTTCCGCATAGCGCACGCCCAACTCGGTGAGATGGCACGAGTGTTCCTTCTCCTTCAGCTCGAAGTGCAGGTCGCGTTGAAGCTGGCGGGCCAGCTTGTCGGCCACCGGATACTTCGACACGTCGTCATGGGCACGCCCAGAGATGATGAGCGGCGTGCGGGCCTCGTCGATCAGGATGTTGTCGATCTCATCAATGATCGCGTAGTTGAGCCGTCCCTGAACCTGCTCGTACTTGAACGACTTCATGTTGTCGCGCAGGTAGTCGAAGCCGAACTCGTTGTTCGTTCCGTAAGTGATGTCGCAGCCGTAGGCGGTTTGCTTTTCGTCATGACCGGTGTTGGACTGAATCGCGCCGATGGTCAGGCCGAGACCCATGTGCAGCGGCCCCATCCATTCCATATCGCGCTGAGCCAAATAGTCGTTGACCGTGATGACGTGAACGGAACCGGCCACCGCATTCAGAAATGCAGGGAGCGACGCCACCAGCGTCTTGCCTTCGCCGGTGACCATCTCGGCGATCATCCCCTGATGCAGGATGTAGCCGCCGACCATCTGTACGTCGTAGTGGCGCATCTTGAGATAGCGTTTGCCCGCTTCACGCACGGCGGCGAAAGCATCGGGGACGAGATCATCCAGCGTCTGCCCGTCTGCCAACCGTCGTCTCAGACGCGAAGCGGTCTCGCGCAGCTCGCCATCGGAGAGAAGTTCCAACTGCGGCTCAAGCTGGTTGATCCGATCCAAGATCGAACCGGGAAGGATGATGGCCTGCCCTTGCTTGTTGCGCGTGTAGCCGATGGCCTTCACTCGCCGTTCGTTCGACGATCCGAACAGGCCGGTGATGAGTCGCTCGGCACCTCCGAGAACCACGTTGACCGCATCACCCACCTTGTCGAGGAATTCCATGATTCATCCGTTGAAATGACGCGGGGACGCGTCGAGCCAGCTCCGTTGTTTCTTGCTCGTCACCAGTACGAAAACAGCCTGCCGAGCCGACAGGCTGGAGGCCGCGAGGCACTCGCAAAACCTGTCAGTCTGTTCGACGGAAACCTGCGTTTTCATACTGTAAAAATGACGTAACCCACTGAGGCGGCGAAGTCTATTGGCGTGCCGAAAGCCGGTCAATGGCGGGTCTCCGATCCGTTGCCGCCCGCTGCGAGTCCCTTCAGGCAACCGGCGTGCCGCTCGCGATGTTCGTGGACGGAGTTACAATCCGCGAGGCCGTGGATGAGACCTTTCGTAGGGTAAGCCTCTGGCTTGCCCGTCGGCAATTTGCCCGCGAAAAACACGGGCAACCAGAGGCTTACCTCTACGGGGCTAGTCGGTGCGTCGGTTCTGTTTCCCACGGCTCACGTCGTGGGAAGCGATCTGCCGCCCTCTGGGCTAAAACCCGCCAGTTCTGAACGCTTCTCTTTCTCAAAACCGAAACCTCTCCGGAACGCCGGATGAGCCACTCCCAAACCCAACAACGCGATTGCCCTATCACAAAATCCTCTCGACTTGATTCATTCTTTCGGCCACCACCAACTCACCCGCAACCGACTCAGTTTGCCCGATCCGTCGAGGTGTGAAGTTGAGAGCTTGCGTTCAAGTCGCACGTTGCGTGGCTCCGATCAAGACACCTGTTGGACGGAATCGACAGGCTCGGCGAGTGGACTCGCTCGGGAAAACAACTCACGACGACGACGGCAAGGATGGCTGGATGTCGCACGCGAACAGCGACCCGTTTCGGTTGGGCTTCTTGGCGGCAATTGAGGATGCGGAGCGGGGATTCGTGGGTGGGCTACTGGTCACAAACCGGTTCGGCCGGCCCTTGGAATTTCAATGCACCGCCCCCGTGAAGCCGAACCGGGCGCAGCAGATTCTGTACGGCCCGACGCTGCGCCCGTTCGTACTCAGCGAACTGATCGGTCGGACGTTGCTCGACAAGATCGGCGTGAAGCCGCAACTGGTGCTAATCGAGTCGAACGAGATTCTCGATCTGCGACAACACGTACCGATGCCGGTGGCGTTTCTAACGAAGGCCGAAGCGTCGGACGAGACCGCGATTCGTTGCGGCAAGTTGGCGTTGGGAATGCACGCGGAGTATCCGAGCGATCGAGCCGAGATCGAGCGATATGCCAAGCTGATCCCGGCCGAAGCCACGCTGAGCGAACCGTTCGAGCGAGTCCGCGAGGCACTCGAAGAAACACTGCGATTGGGAACGGCTCGATCCGCGTAAAGGTTGCCCACGCGGTTAAACGACAACCCGTTGATCTCGGCTGAGTGAGACAGAACAGAAGGGTCAGCCGATGAGTGACGGTTCGCTGCGAATGCTCGATGAGATGGCGAGTCGCTTGCAGACACGCTGCCCTGACGGAATCGTGCCGGCTCCGCATTGGACGCTCGACAATTCGGGATCATCGCTCGACATGCTGCTCGATGACGTGCCGACTTCGACGCTTTCGCTCTCCCTTTCGACGAAGCTCTTTTCCTCAGGAATGAACGTCGCGCTGCAACGATGGCCGTCGTTGGAGACGATCACCGTCGGTGCGCCGAAGCCGCCCGCGCTGCTTCCAACATGGAAGCCAACTCATTCGCGAGTCGCCACGTTCGGAATCACGTTCCCCGAAGGCGTGACGTTTCTGACCACGAAGGCCGAAAAAGAAAAGGCGGAGTCCGACGCGGCGAATGGGACCAGCGATGCGACCGGCGGTGGCAATGCGTCCGAAGCGGGGCCGTCATCAACGGACGGCGCCGCTCCTGGTGACGAGGAGCTGACGGCGATCCTACCGCCCCAGCCCGCCTCGCTGATGGACGAAGCGACGCTGGCCGAAGCCAAGAAAAAGATCACGCGTGTCAAGCCTCCCGCCGACGCGCTGTCGATCGAAGATCGGCTGTTTTATCTGCTTCAGCCGCCGCTCCAATCGTGGCTGGCCGGGCAGGAGCTGATCATGCCGTTCGAGCCGTTCCCGTATCAGTACGAAGGGATCGGCTGGCTCTTCTCCAAGTCGGCGGGATTGCTCGCGGATGAAATGGGCCTCGGCAAGACGATGCAGACGATCACCGCGATTCGGTTGCTGATCCGCAGCGGACAGCTTCGTCGCGTGTTGCTCGTCTGCCCGAAGCCACTGCTTCCGAACTGGCAGCGCGAGTTCCGAGCGTGGGCCGAAGAGTTGCCGTTCGTGGTTGTCGAGGGCGACACCGAGCGCCGCCGTCTCACATGGACGATGCCCGGTGTTCCGATCTTGATCGCGAACTACGAATCGCTGGTCCGTGACTTCGCGTCGTTTCCGGAGGGCGAATTTCCAAAGTTCGATCTCGTCGTGTTGGACGAAGCGCAGCGAATCAAGAACCGCGATTCCCGCACGGCACAAACAGCCCGCGCGTTGCCGAGGCGTCGCAGTTGGGCGCTCACAGGGACACCGATCGAAAACCGCCCGGAGGAACTCGGTGCGCTGTACGAATTCCTCGGTGTGGTCCCTCCCAACGCCACGCCCGATCTCAAGCAACTGCAATACTTGGCGAAGCAGTGCATCCTGCGTCGAACCAAAGACCTCGTTATGAAGGACATGCCACCGCGACTCGACCGCGACGCGCATCTCGACCTCCTGCCTGCTCAAAAGTACGCCTACGAAAAGGCCGAGAAAGACGGCGTCATTCATCTGAATGAGCTGGGGGACGAGGCTACGGTGCAACATGTCTTCGAGTTGGTGCTGCGTCTGAAACAGATCACGAACTTTGACCCGTTCACGGGTGAGAGCGCGAAGCTTGATCGGCTCGAAGCCGACATGGAAGAGATCGCGGCCAGCGGCGGTAAGGCGATTCTGTTCAGCCAATGGACGAAGGTCTTGGACTGGCTCGCCAAACCGATGACCAAGTACGGGGCACTGCTTTACCACGGTGGCGTCCCGACCAAGCAGCGCGAACCGATCCTGACGAAGTTCAAGGAAGACCCAAACGCACACATCATCCTGATGAGCTACGGAACGGGAGCCGTCGGACTGAATCTGCAGTTCGCGGGCTATGTGTTTTTGTTCGACCGCTGGTGGAACCCGGCCATCGAAGATCAGGCGATCAACCGCGCCCACCGCATTGGCTGCAAGAGCCAAGTGATCGTCACGCGGTTCATCTCTAACAACACGATCGAAGAACGGATCGACAAGATTCTCACCGAGAAGCGACAGCTCTTCGCCGCGATCCTCGGCGAGGGAGACAACACCAATGCGTCGCTCAGTATGAACGCCTCGGAAATCTTCGGCCTCTTCGACATGAAGGCCCGCCACGGCAAGGGAACACGCGCGATCAGCCCGAAGTGAGGCGCTCTCGTTTCATGGCATCCTCATCATCCCTGAAACGTAGAGGGCATTTCAAAACCTGTTTGTGCCTCGAAAAACTAGCCCGACGCGCAAGCGAGGGCTGGGCATTCGATGATGGTGAAGCCCTCGCTTGCTCGCTTTGAAGTTGCCCTCTTTGGGTTTTCAGCCCCAACGGGGCGACTCTATGTCAGCCCAGGGCAACGCCCTGGGTTGGCGATTGTCCGTGAATCTCAAGCCCTGAAGGGGCGGCACTATTCGGCTGATCGACTTAGGGTCGCCCCTTCAGGGCTTCAAAAACTGTGACGGTCTCTACCCAGGGCGGC
>JAYTQJ010000558.1:0-1502 GCA_043746775.1 Schlesneria sp. | reverse complement strand
ATCCAAACCTGTCTGCTGAACACACAAACACGAACGGTAAGAAAAAGCTTACCCATCGAAGCCTGACGCGCAAGCGAAGGATGCTCGACATCCTAGGCTTCGCTTGCGCGTCAGGCTTCGATGGGTATGACAAATACTGCCGCTCACCTTACTTCCGAATCACGACCTCGGAGTCTTTGACGAGGAAGTCATAGACCTCGATCACGTCTTTGTCGCGGAGGCGGATGCAGCCGCGTGAGGCCGCTTTGCCGATCGAATCGGGGTCGATGGTGCCGTGGATGCCGTAGCTGTCGCCGAGGTCGATCCAGCGTTCGCCGAGCGGATTCTGAGGGTCGTCGCCCTTGATGACTCGGCCATCGGGACCGGTGTATTGCGGGTTCTCAACCTTGTTCAGTACGGCGAACTTGCCGAGCGGCGATGAGTCCTCCTTGCCGATCCCCACGTCGTACCGCTTCACGTAGTAGCCCTGAAGATGGATGGTCAATGCGAAGTCTTGTAGATCGACAATCGCCGCGAACGGTCCCTTCACAACCTTGAGCTTCTGCCCCAACTGAATGCGACGTGGCTCGGTCTTGTTCAGCCGTGCGAGGTACTCCCAAGAGAGTTGGTACTTGTTGGCGATGACTCGCAATTGGTCGTTCGGCTGAATGGTGTACGGCTCAACGAAGTGCGGCTGAGGCTGAAAGAAGATGGCTCGCGCGGACGCATCCAGACGCGGCTGCAATACGGCGCGATGCTCCTTGTGGTTCCAGTACAGCTTCGACAGGGCACGATGCGCGGCGAGGGTCTCACCACTGGCGATCTGGTCGTCGATCGCTTTCAGTTCGTCGGCGAGGGCCATGTTTGGCGGGTCCGCTGTGGCCGATGAATCGTCCAACTCGCGATGCCCCGCCTGCTGCACGGCGACCGAGCGGCGAGACGGCGGAGAACTCGATGCAATTCGTTCACGAGCCTCGTCGGAAACGGGGATGTCTCGTGACACGGGGCGTTCGTCCATTGTGCGAGACCGCGTCGCATCGGCATTGACCGGGCGCGATGCGGGAACGTCCTGTTCGTCATCAGCAGGTTCTGTTTGCTGCTCAAAGATCGCCGGATCGTCGGGCACCGAATCTGTGACGGCGATTTCCGGTGAACCGGTCGCGTTCAAAGCGGCCCGTCCCGAATTGCCACGTCGTGCAGGAACGCTCCCGTCGAGTTGGCCGGTTCGAGCCGCTCCGATCTCCACCGGAATGCAGCCCGTTTTCCAAGCCAGACCGCCGCCCAATCCAACACCAAAAAACAGCAGGGTCAGGATCGGCATCTGCCCAAGTCGCAGCATGGCTAGCGTCCGTGACAAGAGGAATAAGAAAGGGAACTGTCGGTCGCGCGGGTTCCATAACTCGCGCGGTCAGTACGGACTCGTTTAACAGCCTGTTGAAGAACGTAACTTGGACGCCCTCGTCCGAGTGATTTCGAGTTGAAAACGGACGGACGAGGGCGTCCATCCTACGTTTTTCAACAGG
>JAYTQJ010000557.1:0-7744 GCA_043746775.1 Schlesneria sp. | reverse complement strand
CCGTCGTCGGCGCGGTCTCTGACTCGGCGACGACGGGCAAGAGTGCCCGTCCTACGGATGCCCAGCCGCCATCGCCACTGCCGTTACGAGTCTCTTCGCTGCCCAACGTCATTGAGAACTCCGGCCGCGAAACCGCAGCGACCTTGCCGGCAGCGTTGAACGGCATCATTGCGAAGCCGTTTGAAGAAGACCTGTATCGGCTCAGCGTGAAGAAGGGGGAGTGTTATCGCGTGGAGGTTTTTGCTCGCAGTGTTGGCTCGCCGTTGGACGCGAAGGTCTGGATTCGTCGCGCCGATCGCCAGACAATCGAGATGGAAGGGGACGATACGCCGATCGCGAACAGCCGTTTCTATTCTGCGAGCGGCAGCATTCAGCGTAAGGAGCAACTCGATCCGAGCTTCGTCTGGGAACCGAAAGAAGACGGCGAATACCTGCTCGGCGTGAATGACATGCGCGGGCTGGGCGATGCCTTGTCGGTGTATCGCGTTGAGATCGAACCGGCTCACGATTCAATCAACACGTACTTGTTCGCTCGCGTGATCGACTCGATGCAGTGCCCGCGTCTCACGACTGCCACCGTGCCGCAAGGCAATCGTTGGACCGTCACGTTCAATCTCAAGGAAGGACTCGGCAATCGGTATCGCGGTCCGCTCGAACTCTTCGCGATGGGACTGCCCGACGGCGTGCAGATGATCGTGCCGCCGATCCTCGCGGGACAGACGACGGTGCCGGTGCAGTTCGTGGCATCGGACGATGTGCAGCCGCAGTCGGCGCTGATTGAGGTGAAGGCACGGCCGGTAGAGCGGGCGGCTCGCCTGCTTCTGCCTTCAGACGGAAACACAGGCGAGCCGCCTGTGCTACGGAGTCGCAGCCAGGAATCGTTCCCGTTCCTCAGCCACTCCGGTGGTCGCGCTTGGCATGCGGTCTCGGTCGATCGCTATGTGCTGGCCGTCACCGAGCGTGCTCCCTTCACGATCGAAGTCACGCCGCCGCGCATCCCTTTGATTCGCAATGGTTCGCTCGATCTCGATGTGCGAGTGCAACGTCACGGCGGCTTCACAGGACCGATCGACTTTCAAGCGGAGTGGCTCCCTGGCGGAGTTTCGAGTGCTCCGGCCATCACGATTCCGGGGGACAAGAACGAAGCCATTTACACGCTGACCGCCAGCGGCGGAGCACCGTTGGGGCCGACTCAATTGGCACTCGTCGCGACGACGACGGACGGCATCGATTCCGGTTGGTACACGGGAGTCGGTCGCGTGCGTGTCTCAACACCGTTCATCAAATTTGACGTCGCCGATCCGCATATTGATTTGAAGTCACAACCGACCGCTGCTCGTCGCGGTCAAAAGGGGCGTGTCGTTTGGAAGGTCGAGCATCGGCGACCGTTCGAGGGTGTTGCGACTGTCGAACTGCTTGGCCTGCCGAAGGGGGTGCGCGTCGTCGGCAAGCCGCCGACACTGGCTAGCAAACAGACAGAGTTGGCTTTCGACATTGAAGTGGCGACGGACACCTTGCTCGGCCCGTATCGGGAACTCTCCTGCGAAGTGTCATTGAAAGAGAACGGCCAAGAAATCAAGCAGCGATTGGGACGAGGTGTGCTTCGCATCGACCCGTAATGTGATCTTCGCCTAGTCGCCAAGAGTTTCCATTTGTCTTCAACCCGGAGGGTTTTCAGCAATTAGCCGGGGGTTTAGCGAAGCGACACCCCCGGTTCAGAGAGCAATCGGAATCGCATCCCGGAGGGATGCCAGCGATCACGCGAAAGCGCTGCGACCCCTATCGGGGTCGGATCATTGTTCACGACTTTTCCGGGGGTATCGTCGCTTCGCTCCTCAACCCCCGGCTAATCGCTGCGATCCCTCCGGGATCAACCGCACTCGACTTGCCACTGCCGCTCAAACGCTGAAAGACCCCCACGACCCCTCGCCGGTGAAACGACCATGAATCGCATCGTCATCATTCTCCTGACCGCGTTACTGATCCCGTCTTCGACGGACCTGCTCGCCGAAACACCGAGCTTCCGGCGCGACATCATGCCGGTCTTCTTTCGAGCGGGCTGTAACTCAGGAACATGTCATGGTTCGGCGCGCGGGAAAGACGGATTCATGCTGTCGCTCTTCGGATACGACGCGCGAGGCGACTACTTTCGGCTGACTCAGGAATTGATCGGCCGCCGAGTCAACATCGCCGCGCCGAGCGAGAGCTTGATGCTCAAGAAGGCGAGCGGGCAGGTGCCGCATACGGGTGGCAAGCGGTTCGATGTTGAGAGTCCTTACTACCAGACGCTGCTCAAGTGGATTGAGGCGGGTGCTCCCGATGATCCCGCGAATGTGCCGGAGGCGGTGGAGATCAAGCTCGAACCGGATCGCCTGCTGTTCGATGTCGGAGCGGTCGCGAAGCCGACCGTTGTGACGGCGAGGTACTCGGACGGGACCACGCGCGATGTGAGCAAGCTGGCGTTGTTCGTGTCGAACAATCCGGACACGGCAACCATCAGCGCGGATGGCGTTGTGACGCCGGGCAAACGGGGCGACACGTTTGTGTTCGCGCGGTTCAACCGGTTCACGATCGGCTCGGAAGTGATCGTGCTGCCGAAGGACTCGGCATATCAGTGGAGTAATCCGACGACGAACAACTACATCGACGAACTGGTTTACGACCGGCTCCAGAAGTTGCACTTGTTGCCGTCCGAGTTATGCGACGACGAGACCTTCGTGCGGCGGGTCTATCTCGATCTGGCCGGTATACCGCCGACGGTCGAGCAGTACCGCTCGTTTCTGAACGACGCGAATCCCAAGAGACGTGACGCGCTGGTCGATCAACTGCTGGTGAGCGACGAGTTCTCGCAGGTGTGGACCGCGATTTGGGCTGAGTGGGTACGGCTGATGGGGGGCGGGTACGCGCCGACGGGGACCGACGTGAAAGCGGCGGAGGCGTATTACCAATGGATTCACGAGCAGATCAAATCGAACCGCCCCTTCAACGAATTCGTCGCCGATCAAGTCACCGCGACGGGCAGCAACCTCACCAACGGCCCGGCCAATCTTTACACGATGCTGGTCCACAGCCCGCGGTTCACGCCCAAGGAGTTCGCGGCCAATTTCTCGCAGCTCACGATGGGCATCCAGATTCAATGTGCCGAGTGCCATAATCACCCGTTCGATCGTTGGACGATGAGCGACTACTACGGCTTCGTGAGTTTCTTCACCGGCATGAAGCGCAAGCTGGGTGCCGAGCCGCGCGAGATGTATATCTTCAACGACCGCTCGATGCCGCCGGCAAAGCAGTTGGTCGATGACCGCCCGATTCCGGCGACCGTGCTCGGCGGAGAAGCGCCCGTCCCCGACATGGGTGACAAACGGCAGGGGCTCGCGCAATGGCTCGCCGCACCGGACAACCCGCACTTCGGACGCAACTATGCCAACCGGGTCTGGGCGCACTTCTTCGGCCGTGGTCTCGTCGAGCCGGTCGATGACATGCGGATCAGCAACCCTCCGACGAACAAACCGCTGCTCGACGCGCTGGCGAAACGCTTTGCTGACTCAAAGTTCAATCTGAGAGCGCTCGTCCGGGACATCTGCACGTCGCGCGTCTATCAGCTTGCGAGCCAGCCGAACGCAACAAACTCCGGAGACACTCGACAGTTCTCGCGCAGCCGCCTGCGTCGTCTGCGAGCCGACGTGTTGCTCGATGCAATCGTCGTCGCGACCAGCAGCGAGCGGGGCTTCTCGTACTTCCCGCGTGGAACGAAGGCGATCCAGTATTACCCGCGCACGCCAGGCGACACCGAAGGCCCGAATGCCGGCGATCCGTTCTTCGCGACCTTCGGACGTTCCCGCCGCGGTTCGATCTGTGTCTGCGAAACGCGCACCGAATCGAACTTGTCGCAAGCACTGCATCTGCTGGTCGGCGACACGATCGACGGCAGAGTCGGCGGCGGACAAGTCGTTCCGAAATTGCTGGCAGCCGGGAAGTCCCCGGAAGAGATCATCGAAGAATTGTTCGTTCGCACGCTGAGCCGCAAACCAACCTCGGAAGAACGTACTGCGATGCGTGAGCTAGTCGGTGACAACGTGAAAGATCGCAAGGTCTACGAAGACATCTTCGGCAGCCTGCTGCAATCGACCGAGTTTGGATTTAATCATTGAGCGACTGTTGTAGGACGGGCACTCCTGCCCGTCTCATTCCGTGACAAAACGACGGGCAAGAGTGCCCGTCCTACGAAGAAAACATGAAACATCTCATCGCATTCATCGCCCTGACCTCGGCGGCCCTCGCCGACGACAAGACGCCGGTCAATTACAACGATCACATCAAACCGATCTTTCGGCAGCATTGCTTGAAGTGTCATGGGGACGATCAGCAGAAGGCGGGCTTGAATCTCCAGAACTTCGAGTCGACGCTCAAGGGAGGCAGCGGCGGCAAGGCGGTCGTCGCGGGGCGGGCCAGTGCGAGCTTGCTCTATCAAGCGATCACGAACGAAGACGCCGAAGCGCGGATGCCGCTCAATCAACCGCCGCTGCCGGAAGCTCAAGTCAAATTGATCCTCGCATGGATCACGGATGGGCTGCGCGAATCGGCGGGGAGCAAGTCGCTCGCCACGAACCGCGATCTCACTTTCAAGCCGACGGCTGGGGCGATGACCAAGCCGGACGGGCCGCCGCCGATGCCGGTGAAGTTACCGACCGTCGCTTTGCCGGAACTCAAACACAAGCTGCCGATCGTCGCGATGGATGCGAGCCCGTGGGCACCGCTGGTCGCTGTCGCCGGGCAAGAGCATGTCCGGTTGCTCGACATCCAAACGAAGAAGGAACTCGGAGTCTTACCGTTCCCCGAAGGAGTCCCGCACGTCATTCGCTTCAGCCGCGACGGAGCCGTCTTGTTGGTGGCGGGCGGCAAACCGGTGCAGTCGGGTAAAGCGGTTTTGTTCGATGTTCGCACGGGCAAGCGACTGGCGGAGATTGGCGATGAACTCGATGCGGTCCTCGCGGCCGATCTCAGTCCCGATCAGCAGTTGGTCGCGATCGGCGGTTCGGGAAAGATCGTCAAGGTCTATGGCACGAGCGACGGCCTGTTGAAGTACAAGCTGACTCGGCACACCGATTGGATCACCGCGATCGGCTTCAGTCCCGACGGCAACAAGCTGGCGACAGCGGATCGTTCGGGCGGATTGCATCTGTGGGAACCAAAGACCGGCGGCATCCTGCTGACGCTCGCCGAGCACAAGGCGTCGATTCCGTCTCTGCACTGGCGCAATGACAGCCGAGTGCTGGCGACTGCGGGCGAAGACGGGCTGTTGATCTGGTGGGATGTCGTCGATGGCTGGCCGGCAATCTCGAAGCCCAACGCTCACCCGCCGAAGCGTCCCGAAGGCGTTTATGGGCGGCTGCGAAACGGAGTGCTCGGCGCGTCCTTCGATGGAAACGGCAACCTGCTGACGGCGGGGCGCGATCGAGTCGTCCGCCTGTGGACTCCCGACGGCCAAACCACGAAATCGTTTGAAGTCGCTGATGTAGTGCCCGTCACGACGTGCATCAGTCACGATGGACGCACTCTGATTTGTGGCGACTCCTCAGGCGAACTGCATTTCTGGAAAGCGCCGTAACACCGTAAGGATCAGTTATCTCAGGCTGGCAAAGTCTGTTTCTAATTCACTGCCGAGCCATTCGAACGGCTTGAGCGTTTGGCTTTGCCAGTCATATTCGGACGACAGGACATACGCAGTCGTGATCAGCAGATCGTCGGCAGTCGGCGGAGGTCCGGTGTCTGCTTCGGCTGTTCCGCTCCCCGTGCGTGGAGCGAGTACATCGCTGCCGAGGCCGCCGTCGAGGTTGTCGATTCCGCTGCCGCCGACGAGTGTGTCGTTGCCTTCTTGTCCGAGGAGCGCATCGCTTCCTTGGCCACCGGCAAGTCGATCATCGCCCGCGCCGCCCTTGAGCGTATCGTTGCCGACTCCACCCAAGAGGATGTCGTTACCGAGTCCACCATCGAGTGAATCGTTGCCCGCACCGCCGCTGAGCAGATCGCTGTTGCGACCTCCTTTGAGAACATCGTTGCCATCGCCGCCGACCAGTGTCATCGCCGCGGTTGCGGCAGAAGCGTCGAGGAGATCATCTCCCGCGCCGCCGTTGAGCGTGCAAGACGTTGCTCCGGTGAAGTTCGTAAAGAGATCGCGAGCGACTCCGCCGACGAGGCTTTCAAACGAGTCCCACTTCAGCACCCGAAGCGGCGTCTTCGTTGCGTCTTTGTATTGTTTGGCAGCGATGTCCCAAGTCGCGGCTACGCCGAGTCCGTTGAGCGTGTCAGCACTGCTGCTGCTGCTGCCCTTCACCGACTCCGTCGCGGTGAAGGCGAGACCCGATGACGACTCACGTCCCGCAAAGCCGTTGGGCGAACTGACCGTCAGCGTCACTGTGCGACTGAACGATGACGCCGAGAAATCCAAAACATCGCTGCCAGCACCGCCATCAAACAGACCGTTGAACGTCGCACCGTCGAGCACTTGCAGTGAATCGCTGAGGCTGCCGCCAACAAGTGTCTCAAAGCTGTCGAACAGAATGTTGCTCAAGCCGCCACTGAGTTTGATGCCGGACGTTGTCGCTTGAAACACGTTCGACGCAGTTGCCAGTCCCACCAGTCGATCGTTGCCACCGCCACCGGAGATCACTTCAAAGCCGGTGATCGAAATTCCGAAGACTTTCACTGCGCCGCTCGCGTCGATTGTGAAGGTGTCGTTCCCCGATCCACCGGAGATCGTGTCGATGAAGTTGCCGCCGCCACCATCAACGAGCAGTTCGATCGACTGAAACGTCAGGTTGTCCCAGCCTGCAACGCTCACTCCCGCCGCCGTCACCACGAACGAATCGGCTGCGGTGTCAGTTCCTTGCACGCGATCAGAACCTGCTCCGCCGGAGACAACTTCAAAGCTGCGGAGCGTGAAACCATTGAGCGTCACGGCACCCGGTTCGTTCAACTGAAACAGATCGTTGCCCGGACTCCCCAGTAGCGTGTCTGCGACCGAACCGCCGCCACCGTCGAGAATTTCAAAACCGCTGAATGTCACCCCGGTCCAACGAGCCACGCTCACGCCGCTCAACGCCACCGTCATCGCGTCGGCCACGTTCTCGACACCTTGCAGACGATCAATTCCGCCGCTGCCGGCGACCACTTCAAAACCTTGCAACGTGACGCCGTTGAGCAGCACGCTGCCGGGCGCGGTCAACGAGAAGAGGTCATCACCCGCCGTCCCGAAGACCGAATCGAGCGCCGTTCCGCTGCCACCCAGCAGCGACTCAAAACCAACGAACGTCAACGAACTCGACGGCGTCGTGATCGTTCCGTCGCTCGCGACTGAAAAACTCTCCGCCGCCGTTGTCCCCTGCAAAGTGTCCGCCGCACCGCCACCAACGATCGTCTCGATCCCCGTGATCGCAGCGGGCAAAGTCGAACTCAGCGTCCACATTCCGCTCATGCGCAACACGTCGCCGTCCGCACCGCCGGCGATCGTGTTGCCGATCGGACTGTCGTCCAAGAGATCGCTGCCATCGCTGCCAGACAGTGTGTCAGCGCCCGCTCCGCCGACGAGGAGATCGTTCCCCGCGCCCCCATCGAGACTGTCATTGCCGCTCGTGCCTCGCAGCGTGTCTGCGCCCGCGCCGCCGATCAGCGTGACCGAACCGACAAACAACGTGGCATCAATTTCGTTCGCCGCATCGCCCCCCGTGAGCGACGCCTGCTCGAT
>JAYTQJ010000556.1:0-7747 GCA_043746775.1 Schlesneria sp. | reverse complement strand
GGAAGACGAGAAACAAAAATCCCAAAGCGGCGTCGAGCCGCCGCACTCCAAAAGGAGGCGAGATCAGCCTCTGCCCCACAGTTTCTCACCAACGAGTGCCCCCACGGGAACGGAACTACTACTAAGTCACTGACTCGGGTGATTCGCTCGCGTGAGGCTTGTGCCGATCATTCACGTTGAAGCGAGGACTCGTGCCGCAGTAGTCGCAGCAACATTGCGGACCACGCCACTGTCTCAAAATGAGAATTGGTGTCGAAGGGCAACGCGCGGGCAGCGTGAGTCCATTTCGCAACCTAGGGTTCTCAGGCTGGACGCGCCGTTTTGGGGATAGCCTCGTGGGCAATGTGCCTTCGACCTGATCGCCGTCCAACATCGGTCCCACGTTGATGAGTTGTTTCCAACATGATTTGCGACACGCCGTTTCATGAAGATCTGCCAGAGGAACGCCGTCGCCGCATTTTGGTGGTCGATGACGATCCACTGTTTCGCAGCCTGATGACCAACGTCTTGCGTCACGACTTTGATGTCGCGGTGGCCAACGACGGAGCCGACGGCTTTTATCGGGCGATCGACTGGGTGCCGGATCTCGCGGTGCTCGACATTCAGATGCCCGGCTGGGATGGCATTAAGACGTTGAAAGCCTTCCGCGCCCATCCCGTTCTGGCGAAAGTAAAGGTGGTCGTGCTGACCTCCGACTCCAGTCGGGAAACGGTCCTCGCCGCGATCAACGCCGGGGCCGACGACTTCGTCATCAAGACCGCATTCTCGCGCGATGAGTTCCGGACGAAGCTGAACATTCTGCTGCGCGAGACGCCCGTCACGAGAGACTCCACCACAGAATCGGCCTTCGGCATGTTGATGACTCCGATCAGAGACGATCTTGTCGAACCAGGCGAACTGGTGGGAGCCGCCGCACAATTAAGCACGACTTGGGGCGGTTCGGAAGAAGTGCTTCAGGAAGCCATCGACGCTTGGGAGTGACGACGGGGCTGTGACGAGCGGTCGCCGACCAGCACATGCGACCCGCGCCTTCAGGCCAAGATGTCTTCCAATACGCGCGCGGGCTGCACGCCGGTCAGCTTGAAGTCCAATCCCTGATGTTTGAACGTGAACCGCCGGTGGTCGATCCCTAGCAGATGGAGCAGCGTCGCGTGCAGATCGCGTGCATGGCAGACGTTCTCTACAGCGTTGTAGCCGAACTCATCCGTCGCACCGTATGTCAGGCCGCGCTTCACGCCGCCACCTGCCATCCACATCGAGAAACCCTTGATGTGGTGATCGCGTCCCGGCAACTTTCCCTTGCCTTGAAACATGGGCGTCCGACCGAACTCACCGCCCCACACGATCAACGTGTCGTCCAACATCCCGCGCTGCTTGAGGTCTGTGAGCAAGGCCCACGTCGCCCGATCAGTGTGCTGGCAGCAGGTGTTCATGTACGGCACCAGATCGCCGTGATGATCCCAGTCGCGGTGGTAGAGTTGGATGAACCGAACGCCCCGCTCTGCCATGCGTCGCGCCAACAGACAGTTCGCCGCGAAACTGCCATCGGCTCCTGCCGTGCCGTACATGTCGAGCACATGCTGCGGCTCATCCGAAACATCGAGCAATCCCGGGACGCTGGTCTGCATCCGAAAGGCCATTTCATAGGCGGCGATCCGCGTTTCAACTTCGGGGTCGTAGGCCGCTTCGTTCTGAAGCGTATTCAGTTCTCCGACCGCATCAATCAGCCGTCGCTGCCGCTGTGATGAGCCTCCATTCGGATTGCCGAGGTAATGCACGGCGTCTCCTTGAGAGTTGAAGAGCACGCCCTGATAGCGACTCGGCAGGAACCCACTGTGCCATTGCCGCGACGAGAGCGGCTGTGGATTTCGACCGCCGAAGCTGGTGAGGACCACGAAGCCGGGCAGGTTCTGGCTTTCACTTCCCAAGCCGTACTGCACCCACGACCCCATGCTCGGTCGCCCCGAGATCGATGTCCCCGTGTTCATCACCGTGTGAGCCGGATCATGATTGATCTGGTCGGTCGTCATCGAGCGGATGATCGTGATGTCGTCTGCCAGCTTGGCCGTCCACGGCAGAAAGTCGCTCACTTCCTGTCCCGATTCCCCGTGCTTCTGGAACTTGATCTGCGGGCCGAGGCACTTGAGCGACTGCCCTTGAAGCTGCGCGATCGGCTGCCCGCGCGTGATCGACTCGGGCATCGGCTGTCCATCCATCGCGGCCAGCTTTGGTTTGTAGTCGAACGTCTCGAACTGGGACGGTCCGCCTGACATGTAGAGATAGATGACCCGACGCGCGCGGGGAGCAAACTGCGGGAAGCCGTTCACGCCGGGAGCATTCGCCACAGCGGAACGCGCCGCGCCCGGTAAGCCTCCGTCCGCCGCGAGCAACTCCGACGGCAGCAGACTCGCCAACGCGGCCGCTCCCATTCCCGCCGCTGACTGGCCGAGAAAACACCGTCGGCCCCATCGCATCTGTTCCTCAACAACACTTGGCATGAAACGGCTCCTGACTGAGAAGGGCAAAAGTAGCCGTCATCGCTCCGCGTGACGAGCCATTCGAGTTTGGCTGGACTGACTCAGACGCTTGTTCTCAGAAGGCTCATCACGCGGAGCGAGAATGGGAACTTTGAGGAAAGACCTATGGCACGGGGCGGTGGAGGTGAGAACCATCACAGTCGAACTACGATCGTGTGATGAACTCATTCAGATTGAACAGGGTTCGCGCCACGCTGGTCCATGCGGCGAGTTCCGTGCGGTCGATCTCGTCGGGGATTGGTGTGTGGCCCGTTTTCAGAACTTCGTCAGCGGACGACGGGTTTGCGTTGAACTCATTCCGTTCCGTCTCCAACAGCCGCAGCATCACCACCCGCTCCCGTTCGGTGGGTGGTCTCGACAGTGCGGTGAGCCACGCCCAACGCAGCCGTTCGTCCGTTGAGTCGCCGCCTTCACGCAGGACACGCGCTGCGAAGACACGGGCCGCTTCGAGGAAAGTCGGATCGTTCAGCAGTACCAGCGCGGCTTGAGGCGTATTGGACTGCGGCCGCTCGCACGAACACTCTTCGCGGCTAGGAGCATCGAACGCCTTGAGCATCGGGTGCAAATACGCACGCTGCCAATGCACGTACAACCCGCGACGATACTGGCCGTCACTCTTGTCGGCCGCGTAGTCTCGTTTGGGAAAGTTAAGGAACTGGTAGTAGCCCGCCGGCTGATACGGTCGCACGCTTCGTCCGCCGACCTTCCGCACCAACAGGCCACTCACCGCCAACGCGTTGTCGCGAATCATCTCCGCGTCGAGTCGCCAGCGCGATTGACGCGCCAGCAGGCGGTTGTCGGAATTGGGCGAATGCGGATTGTGGACTGAGGCTGAGTCCGCCCCATCGCTCTGCATTTTGACCCCGTTATTCCGCACGTCACTCGCCTGTCGGTACGTCTGGGACAGCACAATCAGTCGAATCATGTGCCGCACATCCCATTCGCTTTCGATGAACTCGACGGCCAGCCAATCGAGCAATTCGGGATGATCCGGTGCCTCCCCCTGCGCTCCAAAGTCTTCTAGGCTGCGTGACAGTCCACGCCCATGAAACAGCTTCCACAGCCGGTTCACGAAGACCCGCGCGACGAGCGGGTTGTCGCGCGAGGTCGCCCAGCGGGCGAGGTCCAGTCGAGTCGCGCGGGGCGACGGTGAAGGCTCCGGCTGCGTGATCTGTTTGAACAACGCTGGCACACCCGGTTCAACGACCTCGCCGCTGTCGTCCATCCAGTCGCCGCGAGACAGCACGCGAATCGGACGCGGTTCCATCGCAACGGCGATCATCGTGCGGCGAGTTTCCTCAGGTCGCAGCTTCGACGCGACATCCAACTCCGGCTCACGCTTGGTCGGCGTGGAGTCGCCCCCCTTGAACGAGCGGAGGTCGTCGATGTCGGCGAAGAACGCGGCGAGGCGATAGAAGTCGCGTTGCGGTAGCGGATCAAATTTGTGGTCATGACACTCGCAGCAACCGAGTGTCGCACCCAGCCAGACCGAACCAAAATTCCGCACGCGATCGGCCGAATACTTCGCGAGATATTCCCGCTGTTGCACGCCTCCCTCATGCGAGGTTTGCAGCAACCGGTTGTAACCGGACGCAATCTTCTGCTCGACGGTCGCGTCCGGCAGCAAGTCACCCGCGAGCTGCTCACGAGTGAAGCGGTCGAACGGCAGGTTCTCGTGAAACGCCTGAATCACGTAGTCGCGATACGGCGAGATGTGATGTTCCTGATCGCCGTGATAGCCAACGGTGTCGGCATATCGCACAAGGTCCAGCCAAGACATCGCCATTCGTTCGGCATGATGCGGTGACGCGAGCAGACTCTCGACAAACGTGCCACACGCGGCATCGGCATCGCGTCCATACTGCTCGACAAACGCATCGACCTCAGCGGACGAAGGGGGGAGTCCGGTGAGATCGAACGAAAACCGACGAGCCAGAGTACGCGGGTCGGCAGGCGGCGACGGCCGCAACCCCGTTTGAGCCAGCCGGAACCCGATGAAGTGGTCAATGGATGTCTGCGATGAAGAGGGAGTGGCTGGGGTCGGCGGCTTTGCAGCTCCAACAGGCTGAGGAACGGCCGGGAGTGTGGGTGCCACATAGGCCCAATGATCGCGCCACTCGGCCCCCTGCTCGATCCACTGCCGGATGATCGCACGCTCGCGCTCATTCAAAGTCTTGCCCGACTCGACGGGTGGCATCCGTGACTCAGCGTCCTCACTGATGATCCGCTTCCAAACCAGACTCTCATCCGGCCGACCGGGCACAACCACGGGCTTTGCGCTGGCCGCTCGATCCGACGTTTTGTCCGCCCCTGTTTTGCCCGAGTTCGACTGAGCAGCATCCGTTGGAGCTAGTCCGTGCTGAAAGACACCCGCTCGCGTGTCGAGCCTCAGTTCGGCCTCGCGATGCTGTTCATCAGGTCCGTGACAGAAGTAACACTTGTCCGACAAGATCGGCCGCACGTCCCGTTGAAAATCGACTCGCGGCGTATCGGCGGCATCAAGGCCAGAAGCTCCCCAAGATGCGAGCACCGCAAACAACGACATGAAACAGGGGAGTCGGATCGACATCAGCGACCAACCTGGGCCGGTTCCGTCCCAAGCACTTCCGTGAGGAATCGCCATCGTTTCGACACACATCCCTTCCGCCTTTCCAAATTCAACGTGGTGCCCGATTCATCCGGACTCTCCACCGACGAGCCGCGTGCGTATGAGTTTCAAATCTGCGACCACATTACTTGACCAGATATGATCTGCCGACGGAATGACCTAGACCGGCCAATCTCGATCTACAGCAAACATAGCCAGAAAGGCCAAGTTTCGCTGGCGGTGTGGTGTGGTTTCGTGATAAAAGCTCGCCCGCTGATACGGTTGAGAACGGAGTCTCACTTTTCGCAGGATGCGATAGACCGGCCGACATGACTACGCCCCACCTCTCCCTCGCGCACGCCTCGCTCGGGGATGGAAACGAAACGCCGGACAGTGGCCATTCACGCCCGCCGGTGACACACGGGCGGCTGCTCGATTTTCCAGACGATCCACTGGCCTGCATGAAGAAGTTGCGGGCGGAGCATGGCAACGTCTGTGCGTTGGAAGAGGGCGGGACGCGCATCTATTTCGCGTTCGGGGCGGAGTCCAATCATCAGGTCCTCAGTAACGGCGCGGAGTTTCATTCGCGGTTCTTCGCCCTGCGCGGCTCGCGCAACTCGCCGCAAAGACGGCTCAGTTCGGGGTTGCTCAGCATGAATGGCGAGCAACACAAACGGCACCGTCGGCTGGTCATGGACGCGTTCATCAAGAAGGCGATTCTGAGCTACGTCCCCACGATCCGCGCGTTGTCAGAGCAAATGATCGACGACTGGCGACCGGGGACGGAACGAGACATCTCACGCGACATGACCGAGTTCATGCTGCGGCTGACGAGTTCCATTCTGTTTGGAGTCGAGAGCGCCGAGATGGCGTATCGCATCGGCCGCATGACCGACCATTGGGTTCACATGAACCACGAACTGGGAATGGGAGCATTCGTCGCCGATCCTGAGATGGCTCGCCGCTACACCGAGTTGCTGGACTTCGCCGGTGAGCTGGAAGGCGAGATCAAAGAGCTGATCGAACAGCGCAAGCGGAACCCGACGGGAAGCGACGCGATGTCGCTCCTCATCAAGGCTCACGACGCCGAGGGAGGCATCTCGGACGATGAAATGGTCGGCCAAGCGGCGCTGATCTTCGCGGCGGCCCATCTCACGACAGCTCACTCGCTGACATGGACCTTGTTCCTGCTGGCACAGCACCCGAGTGCCATGAGCGAGCTGCATCACGAGTTGAAGTCGCAACTCGACGGCGGCTTTCCCTCAATCGAACAGGTCGAACGGATTCCTTGCATGGAGCGAACCGTCAAAGAGAGCATGCGCGTGCTGCCAGCCTCGTCGTACTCGCAACGCATCGCAGCGGTGCCGACGCAACTGGGACCGTTCGCGCTGACTGCCGGTTCGGGGATCGTGTTCAGTCAGTTCATGACGCATCACTCGCCCGATCTGTACGTTGATCCGGACGCCTTCCTCCCGACGCGGTGGTTGCAGATCAACCCGTCACCGTACCAGTACCTGCCGTTCGGGGCTGGTCCGCGCATGTGCCTCGGCGCACCGCTGGCCATGCTGATTTTGAAGACCGTGCTGCCGACGATCCTGCAACGATTCAAGGTCACGGCGGTGCCGATGTCGGAAGTGAGCGGCAAGGTCATCTCAACCATGCTGTGCCCCACGAGCAGCGTGATGCTGCGGCTCGACAAACAGGATGGCCGGTTCGAGTCACAGCCCGTGCTGGGCAACATCCACACGATGGTCGATCTGCGTGAGACGGCCCCGGTCGTGCGTCGAGCCGCGTAACAAACTGTTGCAGCGAGTGTAGGACGGGCACTCTTGCCCGTCGCTTTTCAAAAAGCACAGACGGGCAAGAGTGCTCGTCCTACGCTTGTTCCACAGGCGAAAGAAATGCGGAGCGGGCCTGTAAGCCGGGTTCTGTCGTGAGCGACCATTTCTCTAGGCCGGCGATTGCTCGCCGGCTCTGGCAACCTACCCGGACGTCATGACGAGACGAACCGCCTCGCGCCGATCGAACCTTACGATCCGATCGAACTGCGCCCTGCTTGGTCTTGCTTCCGGCGGGGTTTACCGAGCCGATCGGTCACCCGATTCGCTGGTGCGCTCTTACCGCACCGTTTCACCCTTACCTCGCCACGCGCTGGCAAGCCAACGCGCGCGGTCGGCGGTTTACTTTCTGTGGCACTGTCCCGGTCCTTGCGAACGGTGGGTGTTACCCACCACCGTGTCCTGTGAAGCCCGGACTTTCCTCGGCGAGATCACTCTCGCCGCGGCCGCTCGGCCCACTCCGCAACGGCACTGTACGGGGCGACTCCGGCCAGCGATAGCGACGCTGGACTTGGCCCAGGGCCATTGCCTTGTTGGGTCTGCGTAAACTGGGGGTGGGACCAGCGGCGTTTCGCCGCGCCGGCCCACCATGATTTCTCGACGTTTCCTGATGGTGGGCCGGCGCTCGAAGCGAGCTGGCCCCACCCTACATTGAAAAAGGCGATGGCCCTGGACTTGGCCGGTTTGCAGGGCGTATCTCGGAGACTGGGTGCCACGGTCACGGAGCTTCGACGTGGCCGTGAGAAATAGAAATCGCCTTCACTTTCACGCACGGCCACGTCGAA
>JAYTQJ010000555.1:0-1504 GCA_043746775.1 Schlesneria sp. | reverse complement strand
ACTCTTGCCCGTCCGGCCTTTCGACTTCAAGCAGGACGGGCAAGAGTGCCCATCCTACATTCCGTGATGACCGCTTCTCTCCGTCACCGAACGGACTCCCACACTTGTTGCTTCACTCGTGGCTGACTTGCTCGACCCACTGCATGAGCTGTTGGAACTGGTACGCGAACGCCGGTTCGTCGTTCCCCATGGGGCTTTTGAAGAACGAGGCGAGATGCGGCATGAGGCCGCTCGTGCCGCGACGGGCTTCGCGTTCGGTCAGGCGGATCAGGTCGATCACCAGCGGTGCGGCGAGCAGCGAATCGCAGCCTTGCCAGATGAACTGCAACACCATCGGTGTGCCGAGGAAGCCTTGGTAGTGGATGTGGTCCCACGCCGTCTTCCAGTCGCCGAGTGATTCGATGTACTCGATCGAGACCAGCGTCTGCGGCTTGTAGCCGAGAATTTCGGTCAGCAGGTGGTCCTTCGACTTCACCTTGTTCGCCTTGTTGACGGGATCGTCGAGGACCTTGCCGTCAAGGTTCCCGAAAATGTTGTGACCGACCCAGCTCATCACCTTCAAGTTGCGAGCGGCAAACATCGGGGCGAGGACCGCTTTCATCAACGTCTCGCCCGTCTTGCCATCGCGTCCTGCATGAACTACGTTTTGCTGTCGCGCGTATTCATCGAGGCCCGGCAGGTCCGAGCCGATCGACGGCGTGAAGTTCACGAACGGGCAACCGCTCTGCATCGCGGCGATCGCGTAGATCGTGCTGGCGGGAAGCAGTGACGGAGCTTTCGCATTGAGCGACTTCTGCACGTCGGACCACTTCCACGACCGGACCTCATCGGGCGGCGGCGGCTCGGTGGACGAGACGTTGACGACAATGACTCGTTCCAACTTTTCTCGCGTCTTGAATTCGGAGATGTCTTTCGCGAGTCGTGCGACCGCTTGAGCCGCCGTCTCTTTGCGAGTCTTCCCGGCGGCGGGACCGGCCAGTGAATCGATCTTCGCACCGACATTGACCAGCGTGCCGGGGCGGACGTTCTTGTCGAACTTCGCCAACTGCGAGCCGATGGCCGACAGCATCTGTGGATGGAAGACCTTCGATTGTTCGAGCAGTACCTGAGCCTCAGCCGAGTACGTGGTCTCACGAATTTCGTGACCGCCGATGACGAGTTCGTCCCACTGCGCGAGGTCCAACCCCGCGAACGGCGGTAACGCGCTGACCAACCCGGTCGTGTCCGAAATCCCTTTCCGCAAGGCACACAGCCCGACAACCACCGTCGTCGCCACACCACCCCACGCCCCGATCAACCAGACACCGATCTTCCGTTTCGCCATTCGCGCTGCCTCTGTCTCGTGATGAATCTCTGTGAGTTGTGAATCGTCGCAATTGCTCGTTCCAAGGAGCGTCAGCTCCTCGCATTTTTTGTCGGAGCGGGGCGGCGTCAGCCCCCTGGCTCTTCATGTCGATGCCAAGCGGGCTGACGCCCAAGAGCCAGGGGGCTGACGCCGCCCCGC
>JAYTQJ010000554.1:0-18881 GCA_043746775.1 Schlesneria sp. | reverse complement strand
AACTCGCCGCGAAACCCCCGCCCAACACCAATCCCGCACCGCCTCGCCCATTGTCATCGCCAACTCAAATTCGCCGCCTGAGTTCTGGCGGAAACGTCAACAAAGGAAACGAAGAGAGTGATGTGACTGTGCGAACTCATTGAGTCCAGTTTCAAACTCGACGGTGTCCACGCATCCGATAAGTTTGCCGACTCTATAAGGCATTGATTCTGCTCCCTCGCCAACGTTCCTTGTGACCCCTTCAGGGCGTTCCTAGAATCCCGCCCCGCTTTGATGCCACTTTTCTCGCACTGGACTTCGCCCATGACTCGCCGTTTTGTGACTGATCTCAAGGATGGCGATGTCGTCGATGAAGTGTTCCTCGTAGCCGACAAGCAACTGCGGGCGAACCGCAATGCCGCGCTGTATCTGACCGTCGATCTCCGCGACAAGACCGGCGTGTTGAACGGCCGGATGTGGAACATCACCGAAGAATCGTGTCAGCACATTCAGACCGGCGGGTTCGTGCGCATCAAGGGGAAGGTGCAGCTCTATCAGGGGACGCTGCAACTGATCCTGACGTACATCGACAACGTGGCCGCCTCGAGTACCGACCCCGCCGACTTTGAGTCGATGACCTCGGCCAAGGTCGGAGAACTGCTGGCCGAATTGCGGGCGATCCTGCTCGCGTTCGAGCATCCGCAACTCCGCACGTTGATGGAGTGCTTTCTGCTCGACGATGGGCTGATGAAGGTGCTGGCCGAGACGCCTGCCGGTGTGAAGGCCCACCACGCGTATCGTGGCGGCTTGGTCGAACACATGGTCTCGCTGATGAAGGTCGCGAAGAAAATTTGCGAGGTCTACGTCGATCTCGATGTCGAGCTGTTGCTGGCGGGAGTCTTCCTGCACGACATCGGCAAGGTGCGTGAACTGAATGTTGAAGCGGGCTTCGTCTACACCGACGAAGGCCAATTGCTCGGGCACCTCGTGATCGGGGTTGAGATGTTGTCCGAGAAGATTCGCCAAGTCGAACAACTCACCGGAACCCCGTTCGACAGCGAACTCGCCTGGCGGTTGAAACACATGATCGTCAGCCATCACGGCACGTATGAATTCGGCAGCCCGCGTTTGCCGATGACTCCCGAAGCGGTCGCGCTGCATCAGCTCGACAACCTCGACGCCAAGCTGCACGAGTTCTTCCGCTCGATCCAAGACGACCCCAACAGCGGCTCGCACTGGACGCTCTACATCCCGCGCCTCGACCGCAAAATCTTTAAAGGCGCGAAGTAGGGGACGCACGATTGGCAGAGACCGAAGTCCCACTTGGTCGCCTGTTGCGCACCGTAGGGTAAGCGTCTCGCTTGCCCATTTTTACAGCGAGAAAACGTCTTTGCAGCGAGAAAACGAGCAAGCCGGCGGCTTACTCTACGTTTCAACAGGCGGTTCTCTTTGTGAGCCGGACTTCAAGCGATTAATGCTGCACTGAAGAGAAGTCCGGCTTTGGGAAAAGCCGGACTTCGTGAGGTCGCCGTAGTCGCTCGACCAGCCCGGAGAGCGTGCTTAGAATCCGGGCCGCTGTGTTCGAGACGCTTGTCGGACGTGTCCGACAAACAGCATGTTTTGGCGGTGGGACGGCAACTACGGAGAGAGACCATGAACAAAGATGCGTTGCAGATTTTGGTCATCATTGGCGTCGGATTCGGCTCGCTGGTGGCGATCATCGTGGTGGCCGTGTTCGCGGCGTACTTCAAACTGTGGCTGCGAGCCTTCGTGACGCGGGCCAAGATCGGGCCGTTCGCGCTGTTGTTCATGTCACTGCGGAAGGTCAACCCAACCTCGATCGTCGATGCCAAAATTATGGCCGTGCAGGCGGGGTTGCGTGAGGTCACCACCGAGCGACTGGAAGCGCTTTACTTGGCGGGAGGCAACATTCGCAATGTCGTGCGAGCGCTGATCATCGCGCATCGAGCCAAGATCACGCTGGACTGGAACACGGCGTCGGCCATTGATCTGGCGGGACGGAACGTGCTGGAAGCGGTTCAAACGAGCGTCAATCCCAAGGTGATCGACTGTCCCGATCCGAAGTCCTTCGGCCGGAACACGCTCGATGGCGTCGCCAAGAACGGCATCCAATTGAAGGCGCGGGCACGCGTCACCGTGCGGACCAATCTCGCGCAACTCATCGGCGGTGCGACGGAAGAAACGATCGTGGCACGCGTCAACGAAGGGATCGTGTCGGCCATCGGTTCATGTGCGACGCATGCCGAAGTGCTCGCGAATCCGATGCTGATCGCAAAGACGGTGTTGGACAAGGGCCTCGATTCTCAGACGGCCTATGAAATCGTGTCGATCGACATCGCTGACATTGATGTCGGAGTCAACGTCGGAGCGAGACTTCAGGCCGATCAGGCTGAGGCAGACATGCGTATCGCTCGCGCCAAGGCCGAAGAACGTCGCGCCCGCGCCGTGGCGGCCGAACAAGAAATGAAGGCACTCACCGTCGAGAACCAAGCCAAGGTCGTGCTGGCCGAAGCCGAGATCCCGCTCGCCATGGCCGACGCCTATCGCAGCGGTTCCTTGCGAGCCAAAGCCAGCACCTGACGTGAAAGTCGTGGTTGAAGGCAACGTAGGGCGGGGCCATCGCCTTCTTGAGTCTGTGGGATGGGGTGCCACGGTCACGGAGCTTCGACGTGGCCGTGAGAAGGAGGAACACCCTTCACTTTCTCTCACGGCCACGTCGAAGCTCCGTGACCGTGGCACCCGAAACTCAAAAGGGCGATGGCCCTGAACGTAGGGCGGGCACTCTTGCCCGTCGGTTTTCAACACAGAAGACGGGCAAGAGTGCCCGTCCTACATTGTTTTCAACAGGCTGGTAAGCAACCTCGCGATGCCCTACGTCTTGTTCAGTTTGGTCTGTGTGATCTGGGGCAGCAGCTTCATGCTGATGAAGCTCTCCTCGCCATGCCTCACGCCCATCGAGATCGGGGCCGGGCGAGCCATCGGCGGCGCGGTGGTGCTGTCGCTGGTCTTCTTTCTGGCACGGCGGAAATTCACCGCCACCCTGCGCGATGTCTTGCCCTTGAGCGTGGTTGTGGCGTTGGGCTTCACCTGGCCGCATTCACTGCAACCGTGGCTGGTCGAGCGAATCGGCGGCGGACTGGTAGGGATGTCGGTCGGATTCACTCCGTTGCTGACTCTACTCGTCGCGATCCCAATGCTCGGACATTGGCCCACTGTTCGTCAGGGCTTCGGTGTTTTGGGAGCGTTGATCTTCTTGGTGATCTTGATGCGCGACGGCATCGGCCGGGCAATCCCACTGTTTGAGCTGGCTCTGGCGATGAGCGTGCCGCTGGGATACTCGATCGCCAATTGTCTGATTCAGCGGGCACTCAAGCATCTGCCACCACTCGAATTGACGCTGCTCTGTCTCGCGTCGAACTCGTGCGTGCTGTTGCCGTTGTCGTGGATCGTCGGACGACCGCCCGTCGATACCACGGCTCCCTGGGGAACCGCACTTGCAGCGGTGGCCGTGTTGGGTGTTGTCGGGACGGGACTGGCGACATTCCTGTTCAACAAGCTCGTGCGAGAACAGGGGTCGTTATTCGCCACCATGACCATCAACCTGACTCCGCTGGGAGCCGTCCTTTGGGGCTGGGCGTCCAGCGAGGTGGTTACGTTGACGCAGGTTTTTGCACTGCTCGGCGTGCTGGTCATGGTGATGATCGTGCAGTTCGGAGCCGCTCAGTCTCCGAATCCCTCCGCCAACGCCGATGCCGCCGTGGAAGAAGAGTTGCTGCCGTGACGTGCCATCCTGTTGAAAACGTAGGGTAAGCCTCTGACTTGCCCTTTTTTCAAATTCATTCACGGGCAAGTGAGACGCCGAGCCTGACTCAATGGGACACGGTGTTCGCCGTTTGCGCCGTGGCCTTCATTCTGCTAGGGCTGTGCGGACAGATCCTCGACGCGACGAAGCCGATCACGCAGGAAGCGACCTGAAAGCCGTCAGACAAAATGATGTGGCACAGAATGATGAAGGCAAATCAGACGCTTGCGTCAACCGCCTTCATCATTCTGTGTCACATTATTTTGTCTGATCGAGCCTTACCGGTTGAGCTCCCCCCGTCTCTACCGCACCTTGGCTTTGAAGGTGACGACGCCACCGGTGTTCGGTTGGAGCGGGGCGGTCAGTTCCCAGACGAGGACGAGGCTCCCTTCGCCATTGTCTTCCACGACAAGGCGGCCATCGCGATCTGAGGTGGCGCTGTCGTCCACGTAGAGCAGTCGCGGCGTCAGATTATCGACGATGCGGACGTGATGGACCGCGTTCGGGCCGAGGTTGTCGTAGCGGAGCGTGAACTCGATGACATCGCCCGTTTGAGCCGTGTTCTTGTCGGCGAGTTTGACGATCCGCAGTTTGCCCGGTTCGTCGGACTTCTTGTCGTCGATGCCCACGATCGTGGCGACGTGAGCCTCGTAGACACCTTCCAGCGCCGAGTCGAGTTTGCCTTGGATCACGGGGTACTCTTCACGCGACCAAGTCAGTCCCGATTCGATGCCGAAGTTCAACCGAGCAAGATCGCGTCGCTCGACCTTTCCGAACTCGACAAAGTTCAAATCTTGATAGACATTGATCAGCTTCTCGTGAATCACGAGTCCCTTGATCTGCAAGACATCTCCTTCAAGCTGTTCGCTTTCGAGGCCACCGGCTCGCGACCGCACGAGGACGCCGCCAGTCATCTCTTGTTTCACATGCAGCGTCGCCTTCAAGCGAGTGTGCATCGCGTTCGTGCCTGCCGAGTGATCGACATCGGCGACCCGGTTCAGGTGCGAGTCCTCATGCGGGCGACTGACCGTTCGCAGGGTCGAGAATCGCGGCGCGTAGACGCAGACGCGATTCGAAGCCTTCACGCGGTTCTGGCCCCGGTGATCGGTGAACTCGGCAATCGTGTCTTCCGTGTCGAGGCCCTGCCGATTGAACTGGTCGTAGTGAACGGGCAACGCGCGATCGCCACCATCGCACAGGTATTCGTCCGGATACTTTTCCATGAAGAGCGTGGTCTCGCACTGACAGCCGACCATGCCCGGTGCGAATGGGTTGGGACACGGTGCGGCCCAACGCGGCTCGGGCGGACACTGATTGATCGTGATTCCCGGTGGGCAGTCGGCGACGCGGCGTTCGAGTTGCCCGCCCGTGCTTTCGATTTCCAGACCCGTCAGCGCAACATGGCGGACCTGTTGAATGTCGTCGGTTGACCGCTTCGCCTTCGCCGCGCGAGGCCGCGCGAGACGGAACTCACCCGGCGCTTCGGTCGGTGGTGAGAAGCCGTTGTCGCGCGCCGTCTCATTAGAGAGCGAGTCATCTTGGCCGCGTGCGGTCTCCCAATCGGCCGGGGCAGGCATGTCATCAAGTGGCTCTGCTGCCGATGACTCCGGTGTGAATGAGAGCTGCTGGACTTGGGTGTCGTGTCCTGATCGTGCGGTTCCCGCGCGGCTCGTTGTCTCGTGATAGACCGCTTGGAATGTTCCGTCGGCGGATGCCTCTTCGGCGGGCGAGGCCGTTCGCACGAGTGATCGAGGACCAGCACACGCACAACACACGAAGGCGAGCGCGGCGATGCCGCCGATTCGGGTCGCATGTGACAAAGCTTTGAGCGGGTGAATCATCTCGGACCTCGGGAGATCAGCATCGTAGGATGGACGCCTCGTCCGTCCAGTGGGGTTCGGACGGACGAGGCGTCCATCCTACGGGGATGTTTTTGACTGTCGGTTCATCAGCGATTGGTCACACCGTGCGAGACACGTTGCACGACCTCGCGTTTTGATTTGGAGACGCTCATCTGTGGGCGCGTCGTTTGTTCTGCGTTCCGCACTTGCTCGCGTTTGACCGCCACGCGGATCGGGCCGCCGGGTCCGAAGAACGCGGGATCGGGACGAAGCGAATCGGGAGTCCGTCCACCCAGTCTCACGATGGCCATCGGACGGCCGAGCGAATCGGCTTCGGCCAGAGCATTGCGAGAGGGTTCGATCGTCTGGATTCGCTCGAGGCTGTCGAGCATCGCGGTCGGTACGCGATCGGGTTGTTCGAGGTAGATCACCTTCGTCACCAATCGACCGTTCGCGGCCCACTCGAACTCTTCCGCGGTGAACTCGAAGTCGATCGGGAAGTCTTCCTCACGGCCGGTCGGAGGATGGAGGCGGTCCATTAGCTCGATCGACGGATAGAAGTCGGTGCCGGGAAAGTCTTCGAGGCCGCTCACTTTGAGGCGGTAAACGTGGCCCACGATCAGGCCGACTTGAGCGGGTGCGACACCTTCAACGGGTCGTCCGGCGGCTTCGTAGAACGTGACGGTTCCGGCCGCTGGCAAGGAGACTCGGACGGGCTGAAATTGAACGGGACGGCCTCGACCGACGTTCGTGGCCCACTGAGCCGCCGTGCCGGGAGGAGTCATTTGGTTCAACGGGAACTGTCGCCCATCGACCGTCGGATATTGCTGAGCAGCGGCGAACGAGCCGGAGGCCAGAGCGACAGCCAGCAGTGAGGTCAGGGCAATGAATGGCGTCATCCGAATCACGATGCGCGGCCCTTTGAAGTGGCGAGGTGAAGGTGAGACAGAGTTACGCAGGGTGCGTGGACACATTCGTTTGCGAAAGTTGTTGCGAACGAACCCCAGTTTGGCATTGGCTTCAAAGTAGCCATCATCGCTCCGCGTGATGGCTACTTTGAAGAACCGCTCGACGCATCGGCCCGGCTGATGTGACTCAGGCCGAGCCGATGTTCGAGACGGGTCGCTTCTCCGTCATGAATCACTCTTGAGGCTGGCCAGCATTCCAAGCGGGGTTGGACAGCTCGCCGGGCGAGTAGACCGGATGCTTCTCGGTGTACTCGATGTAGCGGACGGGCTGAGGCAGGCTCAGGCCGGGTTCGTGCTTCACATCGATCCGCACGGAATCAACAGGCTTGGGCAGATTCTGGCTGGTCCGATTGCGAACCGTGTGTTGTTGCAGGCTTGCTGGACCACCGTAGGGGAGGTGAGTCGGGCCAGCCAATCCGATGGGCGTGCCGGTGATGGGCATCCCCCACGTCTGCATGTTCATTCCGGCGATCGGCTGACCGGGCATTCCCGATCCGGCCATCATCATCGCACCGGGGATGCCCGGAGCGCCTTGACCGGCGGGACCGATTGGCAGCGGTGGCAACATCTCGCCCTGCTCGCCATCGACCGAGCGATAACCAACTTGTTCGAGTCCATCGGGACCAACTCCAGCCATCGGTCTGCTACCGGGTTGACCGGGCATTTCGAGGTCCATGTTGCCGATTCGCAAGACAGCCATGATCGTGCCACGTTTGTCGGCTTCTTGAATCGGATCGACTCCGGGATCGAGCCGTGTCGAGACGAGCGTCTCGACGTTGGCGATGGCCAGTTCTTGATACCGTGCATCGGGTAGATAGATGACCTTGGTGACAAAGTTGTTGCTCTGGATTTGGTCGAGGTCTTCTTCCGTCATCTGCATCGGGACGCTGTTGTGCGAGAGATAGGCTTCGGTGTTCGGATGACCGGGGTAGACCATCAACGTCGGGTAGAGAGCCAAGCCCTCACGACCGGGAACGTTGGTGACCTTCAACCGATACGTGGCTCCTTGGAAGAAGTTGTATCGGGCAGGAGCGACCAGTTGGTTCTCGGCATAACCGCCGGGAATCTGCCAGCCGATGTGCATCCCATCGGGACCGACGAACCGCACCTGAGTGGTACTCGGTGCCATCGGGCGTCCGCCCATCATGCCACCGGGGCCACCCATCATTCCGCCGGGACCACCGGCCATGCCAACCATTCCGGGCATGACGCCGGGACCGGGGCCATCCACCATCGGGCCGGGTCGCTGCATCATGGCAGCGGGTGGAGCGTGATACTCACCCTTACCCGTGTGTTGGTTTCCATCCATGGCGCAGCCGACGCATACGACGACGACTGTGCCTAACGCCAGAAAGTAACACTTCATCGCGACCCCTCTCGGTAACAGGCTCCGCGACTCCACGCATGGCCCGGTGGCGAACACTCGCCAACCATCAGCCTCGCGTCTGAATCGGCCGTCCTTGCCGAATTCCTTTTGAACAGCCTTGTGACACGAATCTCAGTCGACCGACGCGACGCATCACAGCTAGAATGCCGCCCGTTGTGAGTGGCCGATTCGGCTGAAACTCGCGTTCCACCGTCGTTTCACCCGCACCGAACGTCCTGCCAACAGTGGCAACACCTCGCGGTCTGTTCTCTTTTCGGAAGGATGCCCGTTGTATCTTTGGCAAATCCGTCACATTCCGATCCGTAGGCAAAGTTTCTACAGATTCACATCTCGACTCGGGCTGCTCCTGCTGTTGGTGGGGCTGACGAGCGTGCTAACGCGCCCGGCGGTCGGTCAGGGCGATGCGAAGCCGGCCACCGAAGCCAAGTCCGCGAAGGACTCCAAGACCAGCGTTTCGGCGGAACAAGCGGCCGCGACCGCCTTCATGGCGAAAGTGCATGACGCGCTGAAGAGCCATCCCTCTGTGCGAGCCGACATTGAACAGACCGTCACCATCGGCAGCCAACCCTTCCGAGCGACCGGTCGCTACATGACCAGTGGTTCCAAGCTGCGACTCGAATACCTCATCAAGCCCAACGAAGGGGCTGACGGAAACCTGATCGAAGTCTGCGACGGCAAACAGTTGTGGAGTCAGGTCACGCTGAACGGCGTGAAGCGTGTCACTCACCGCGATGTCGAACAGATCAAAGCGGCGGTGGCCTCCACGAAGAACATTTCGGACGCGGTCGTCTCCGCCGAATTGGGCTTGGGAGGACTGACCGCACTCCTCGCATCGCTCGAACGAACGATGATCTTTGAGGCGATGAAAGAAGGGACCGGCGAAGGTCAAACACAGACCGTCGTTCAAGGACAGTGGAAGGCCGATGTCTCCAGCCGCTGGAGACGCCGCCCGGAAGACCCGCTCCCGGCCTACATCCCCGATCTCGTCCGCGTCGTCGTCGATTCACACACGTTGTTCCCGGAACGGATCATCTATCTCAAAAAGCAGACGGAGAAAGAGAAGACGGAACAAGCTCCTGCTGCGAAGGACAAGTCGGCCAAAGATGCTCCCGCGAAGGAGAGTCCCGCGAAAACAAAGAAGGGCTACCGAGCCATCGTTAGCCTGACGTTCCAAAACGTGCAGCTCGACGCTTCGATCGACGAACAAGAGTTCACGTTCGTCCCGCCCGAAGATGTCGTCCCTGAAGACATCACCCGCCAGTACCTCGACCGCATCACGAAGAGCAACGAAGCGGCGGTCGCCGCTCCCGCCGGATCACCCGCCTCAAAGCCGAAGTCAAAGTAGGTCTTGGGGAGTCGAGTACGCTCAGAATCGGCGTCTCGACAAGTGTCGTCTTTCGCTCCGCGAAAGGACGCTGTACTCCTCGCGGCTCAATGTGAGAGGTTTCTGAGCGGGGTGGCGTAAGCCCCCTGGTTCTTGGGCGTAAGCCCGTTTGCACCCGGTAGCCTCATTAGGACCATGCTTCAATGCCTAGCATCTCGACGCCCAACAACTACGACGCCATCCTAATCGTCTCCTTCGGTGGCCCCGAACAGCGCGACGACGTGATCCCATTCCTCGAAAACGTGCTGCGTGGCAAGCCGGTCCCGCGTGAACGGATGCTCGAAGTCGCCGAGCATTACTACCACTTCGACGGCATCAGCCCGATCAACGGGCAGGTGCGAGACTTCATCGCCGCACTCCGGCCGGAACTCGATCGCGCCGGGATCAACCTGCCGATCTATTGGGGCAACCGCAACTGGCATCCGCTGCTGACCGACACCATGCGACAAATGGCCGACGACGGAGTGCAGCGAGTCCTCGCCGTCTTCACGTCGGCTTACAGCTCCTATTCCGGCTGCCGTCAGTACCGTGAAAACGTCATTGCCGCGCGCGAGACAGTCGGAGCCGCCGCACCGACGATCGACAAGGTTCGAGTCTTCTACAATCACCCTGACTTCATCGTGGCCAACGTCGAGCGGATCCGCTCCGCATTCGAGCAACTCCCCGAAGCCAGCCGGTCCATCGCGCGAGTCGCCTTCACGGCCCACAGCATCCCGCTCAGCATGGCCAACAATTGCAACTACGCCGTCCAACTGAACGAGACCTGCCGCCTCATCGCCTCCGAGTTGGAGCTGCCTGCAGAACGCTGGAGTCTCGTCTATCAAAGCCGCAGCGGTCGGCCGGGCGATCCGTGGTTGGAACCGGATGTCGTCGATCACATCAGAACGTTGCACGACCAAGAGGTGAAGTCACTCGTCATCGCTCCGGTCGGCTTCCTGTCCGACCACATGGAAGTCTTGTTCGACTTAGATGAAGAGGCTCACGGAGCCTGCCAAGAACTCGGCATCGACATGGCCCGCGCGGCGACCGTCGGCACGCACCCGCGCTACATCAGCATGGTTCGAGAACTGATCCAAGAGCGTCTCGGAGCGACCTCAGAACGACGAGCCATCGGCCACTTCGGCCCCAGCCACGATGTCTGCCCGACCGACTGCTGCCTCTACACGATCCCCTCGCGCCCTGCCGCGACTCATTGACCGACGAACGACGTGGTTGCCGTATTAGCTGTTCAGTTGCCCTCGTCAGTGACGAATTGACACTCTTTGCCCTATCCCTATAATCCGCCGCACTATTTGGCGGTTCACGGGACGATGGCTCTCATCGGTCGTGAGCCTGTGTGGCAGACACCAACGGGACAATACTCATGGCCGGCAAGGTGATGGAGTTCACGGACGCAAATTTTAAGACCGAAGTGCTTGGCTGCAAGGACCCGGTCTTGGTCGATTTCTGGGCTCCTTGGTGCGGCCCCTGCAAAATGATCGCTCCCACGATTGAAGAGTTGGCCAACGATTACGCGGGCCGAGCCAAGGTCGGCAAGGTCAACACCGACGACAACCCGAGCATTCCCAGTGAGTATCGCATCAGCGGCATTCCGACGGTCATCCTCTTCAAGGGTGGACGCGAAGTGCAACGATTCGTGGGGATGACCCAGAAGCCCAAGCTGGCTCAAGCACTCGATGGTTTGGCTTAGTGGTCATTGAGTTGGCCGGGGACAGCGGTCGCCGCTTCCCCGCCACACCAACCCGAAGCGTGAGCGAGAACGACGGCGAACGGCCTTCCTCGCTCACGCTTCGGGTTGGTGTCGTCAAGCTCCGTTCTGATTTCGCTCGTTCTGCTGTGACCGTTTTCGATGCGCAAGGATCGCGTGTCGTGAGGGGAAGGGATTCCCGTTATGGACGAACGCCAGCTTGATACTGCCGCTCCACCACGATCACATCAGTTCGTGGAGCCAGCCTCTCAGGACTCGAAGTTCCTGACTGTGGGCCATGCCGAGATCCGGATTGATGGCCCACACGCGACCGCCTCTGCGCGTCCCGCCGAAGTGGTGTCCAGTACAGCGGCGATCACTTCAAGCCCCGCGTCTCCTTTGTCGCCGCCTGCTTTTCGCGCGACTCCCCCCGGAACCCGTTCGACCTCAACGGTGCTGGCCGACGCGGGGCTGTTGTTGCAGCAGATGCTGACCCAGCAGACGGAACTAGCTGATCGGGAAGCGTCGCTCGAACAACGGCTGCTGGAGTTGGAAGACGAGCAGCAACGTGCCCTCTCCCTGCGAATGCACCATTCGACGGAGTTGGAACAAAGTCGGCAGCGGATCGCGTCCGCCGAGGCCAAGCTGAGCGAGCAGATTCTCGCGACCGAGGCGTTGCAGCGGCAGGTCGAAGCGGACCAGTTGTCACTCGAACGAGAACGCGTCGATCTCGAACGCCGTCGCGCTGCCGTGCGCGAAGAGGTGTTGGTCGAACTTCGATTCGAGCGTCAGGCGATCGACGCCGAGCGACTCGAACTGTCCAGCGCACACGAGCGGGTTCGTTCGCTCACCGAGTCCCTCGAAGAACAACTTCGTTCGGCGACCGCACAGGCGGAACAACTGATTACCTCCGAGCGGGAACGACTCTGGCAAACCCTGATCGCCGAGTGGGAAGAACGGCGGAGTCAATTCCAGCTTGAGTACGACCAGTGGCACGCGACATCGCAGGCCGAGAAGTTGGAGATCGAGCGAGAGAAGGCGTTCTACGAAGCCGCCGTGCGCGAGACGGAATCGAACTTTGCCGCCACGCGCGATGCTCAAGCCGCAGAACTCCAAGCCGCGCGCGATCGGCATCTGTCGTTGATCGAGTCCGAGCGACAGGAACAGACGGAATCGCTTGCTGCTGATCGCCGCCTGCATCTGGAAACATTGAGCCACGAGCAGCACGAGTGGCAGCAGCGGCGCACCGTCTTCGAGGCGGAGATGCTCGCCGTGCGCGAACGCGAGCAGTCGGCATTGACGGCCCAGCGCGACGAATTGACCGCTACATACACCACACAGCGAAATGAACTCCACAGCGAACGAGCGGTCTTGGAAAGCCGCATCCGGTTCCAGCAGGAGCATCTCGAAAAGCTGCGTGAGGATCTCGAACGCGCGCAAAACGAACACCGCCACCGGCGACAGATCGAGTGCCAGCATCTCGAAGATTCGGCTCAGATTCAGTGGCGAAGAATGCGTCAGATCGATCTCTACCGAGTCTCCATTGAAGAGCGAGAGAAGTCCCTCGACCGCGAACGCGATGTGCTTTCCAAATCACGCCGCGCACTCTCCAGCACGAGCGATCTCGATCGCATTGGCTTGCACGCGGAGCGCGAAGCGTGGAACAGCGAGCGGCAGATTCAACTGGCCGAACTGCGCCGACAACAGGAACTGATGACCTCGCTCTCGGAGAACCTCGAAAGCCGACGTATCCGCCTCGATCGTCTGCGTGCGGAACTGGAAGACACGCATCGTTCGACATTGGAGATGCGACTGGCGGTCGAAGAAACGTGGGTCGATCTCACGCAGTCGATCGGTCAGGACGAGTCGCGCCAGCGCGTCGAACAGGTGCGAAGCGCCCTCGTCGGCTACTACCGCCAGCTTCACGAAGGGCTGGTCGAGCAGCGGCGCGAACACCTCGAAGCTCAAACCAAGTTCGAGCGTCTGCGTGCCGAGTTCCTCGACGAACGCCAGAAGCTGATGGACTGGATCGCCGCCCGCGACAGCGAACTGCAAATCGCCGAAGAACGCTTGAAGATCGCTTCGTCAGACTCCTCCACCCGCGACGCCGCCTGGCAAGCCGCGCGAGATCGTTGGCTGATGGAAAAGGCGGAGGCCGAACAGGTGATTCGCAAATTGCTGGGTGAACTCGGCGACAAACATCGCGACGCGCCGCTCGACACGATCTCGTGGACAACAGAGGCGATGCGATTGGGGCGCGAGGACGCCGCTCGGTGAGGCAGGCCTCGTGAGGAATGTCGTTCCTGAGAACCTGTCCAAGTGTTACGCCGTGTTCGGAACAACACCAACCCGAAGCGTAAGCGAGGACGAGAGTCGAGCGACGTGCGTCCTCGCTCACGCTTCGGGTTGGTGTGGGTGAGGCAACTCTTGCCGCTCGCCTCACAACCGTTTGAGCATCTCCGCGACTTTCGTCTCGAACAGCTTCTGCCATTCGGGGGCTAGGATGCAGTCGCTGTCCTCTTGCGCACCGCCAACATTCAAAAGCTGTTCGGCGGTCGGCGCGTAGTAGATGTAGCCGTTGGTGTAGCCCGCGACGAACGTCAACTTGTGCGGCGACGCCTGCTTGATGTTGAGGCCGATGCGCACGGTCAACTCGCCCGGAAACGTCGTCAGGACGAAGTCGCCGATTCGCAGGCCGACAACTTCCACGTCGATCGTTCGTTTCCCCGCAGCGATGTTCTGCGCCTGGTGCAGCTTCAGCAGCGCGAGGTTCGTCTGAGTCCGCGTCAGTTGCTCCATCGTGTGGATGTTGTCGATGTACTGCTTCAGGTTGGCCCGATTCGTCGCGTCCATTTTCTCAATGTCGTCGCGACCGATCTGCTTCTCGTGCAAATAACGGTGCGAGTAGCCCGACGGGAACTCGGCCGACAGGTTGTACTTCACGACCAGTGGCAGAAACGTCTTCAAGTTGAGGCTCGCTCCTTTGAGTGACTTCACCAACCGTTGTAGTTCCGCTTCCTGAGTGACGATTCGTTCGGCGAGATCGGCGCGCGGCAGTGTGAGTGTTTCGTTGAACACGGCGAGCCGCGAGTCCTCCTTCGTTTGGACCGATCGTAGCGCCTTCAGCGTGCTGAGGCCGAGCATGTTCCCGAGCGGCTCGGCATGACGCGGATGATCGACATCCTTATACAGGACCGGATTGATGTCGCCGCCGCAGCCTTGAACGAACAACGCGATCGTCCCCTCACTCAGTGTCTCTTCGATCACCTTCGACGCGAAGCCGGTCATGTCCGCCGTGTTCGCACCGCCCGGAACGCCTTGAATCGGATGACAGGCGAAGTTGTAAACGACCGCCAATGTTCGGCCGTCAAGTCGATCCAGCCGCAGCAAGCCAATCTCGGGATCGACCGGCCCAACTTCGGCAACCTCTTCATCGGGTGGGAGCGAGTACGCATGACGCACGTCCGCTTCACGACCACTCTTCAACTTCAGCCGGCGGTTCTCCATGACCCGATTCTCGTGGCCGATCCCCGCACCGATCGTGACCGGTACAAGGTTCTGCGCCGCGAGCGTCACCGCGCGCACCGTCCGCTCATCCACGTCGGCGCAGACCACACCGTGACAGTGGCTGGCGTTGATCATCACGTGCGAAGGCTTGATCCCCAGCTCCTTCTCAATCCGCGACCGCACCTTCGGCAGGTAGTCGTTCTTGATATGCCCGATCTCGCCAATTGCGACCGCATCCACCGTGACGATCACGGCCGTCACCGCATCGCTCTTCACCACAAGTGCCTTCACATAGAGCGGATCGTTCACCGGCCCCGCCTCCACATTCGTGATGTCCACCTTCGCGACTCCCGCCAGCAACGGCCCCGCCGCGCGAACGGTATCCACCGAAAACACCACCAGGCTGGCGACCATAACCAGCGCGGTCAGCAACTGTTGGCTGAGGATCGGCGCAGCAAGGACTGGCTCAATTGTCGTCTTTCGCTCCGCGAAAGAACGTCCTTTCGCGGAGCGAAAGGCGACACTCATTGCCGCGTCGAACCTGACCATCTCAAACCGAACGTTCGGCCACGAAGTGATCGTTCGCGTGTGGGAACTTCGCCGTGTCAATTGGTCTGGAAAGGTCATGGCGTGGTCTCGTGAAGGTGGGAGTGGAAGCGATTCCGGCGAACCGGACTTCAGCGAAGTGGCATCGCGACGAAAGTGTACCGACCGGCTGCGGTACTCGACGAGCGCAGAGGCGGCATGACGCTTGGCAGACTCCACCGTTTTTCGTTCAACGCTTGGCGGCCTGTTGAGAAGGGGAGGGCGAGGCTCCCGCCGAGCCGAGCGCGAGTGGGACGCCGCTTGTTTCTTGCGGCTCGGCAGGAGCCTCGCCCTCCCAGCAATCATTTTTCAACAGGCTGCTAGCCGGAAAAAACGACGACCGTTAGAGTACGTCCCGCGTCGTTCGACGCCTCTCTCGGCGAAGGAATCTCTTCACCGAGGGGGTTCCCGTCACGCGGTGAAATCATGACGTGCAGCCATGGCACCGTTGTTCCACCCGCCGCGATTCATTTTGGAAAAGGAGCGTCTCATGCAACCGAGAACAAACGAACGACGACTGGCTTGGATGGCGATGGGGTTGATGGCCGGACTGTGCCTCGCCTACATCTGGCCACACGAAATGGCACACGCTGTCGCGGCGGATCGCGATGACCGCTTCGCCATGTGTACGGTCGATGTCGGGTTTGGCAACGCCGAGGCGATTTTCGTTTTGGACTTCCTGACGGGGCGGTTGCAGGGCGCGATGCTCAATCAACAGTCCGCCACGTTTACGAATTTCTGGGCCAGGAACATCGCTGCCGACTTTCAAGTTCAAGCCGATGCGGCAGCCAAAGCGAAGTATGTCTTCGTCCCCGGTCGCGCGGACCTGAATAACAAGGGCGGAGCAACCACCGCAGCCGGAATTCTGTACATCGGTGAACTGACTTCCGGAAAAGTCGGGGGCTACCGCTTCACGTTCAAGACCTCGACCAAGGTGTTGCCAATCCAGACGCTCGAACCCTTCGCCTACTTTCCATTCCGCGAAGAGACTCGCGAGTAGCCGCGCGTCCGCGAACAACGTTCCTGCCGCAAACAGACCGCGCTACGATCCGCATCTACTCTCAACACAGCCCGACGGTTTTCCTGACCGCCGGGCTGTTGCGTTGGCATCGGCACATCAATTTGTGTCGTCTTTCGCTCCGCGAAAGACGACAATTGCGACAGTTATTTGCTCCGATCCTGAGCTAGTGGCGCGTCAGGTCTTAGTTTGGGGGTAGCCGAACTCGTAAGAGTTCTGCATTTTCTGAAGTCTCACGACTTCAGCTACCCCCAAATTGAGAACGGACAGGGCACTCGAAAAGTCGGAAGCGAGAAGGGACTATGAAATGACCGAAGAGTTGTTTGACGTGGTCGATGAACAGGACCAAGTCTTGAGGCAGGCTCCGCGGTCCGTGGTTCATGCCAACCACTGGCTTCACCGCGCGGCGCACATCTTCGTGTTCAACACGCGCGGCGAGCTGCTCATTCACCGCCGGTCGGCCACGAAGGACGAATGCCCCAACGTCTGCACTTCGTCTGCGTCGGGCCATCTCGCGGCGGGCGAAGACTATGCAACAGCAGCCGCGCGTGAACTGGAGGAAGAACTGGGACTGATCTCGCCGCTGGAGTTTCTTGGCATCATCCCGGCCGATGGGGCCAACACGTCGTTCGAGTTCAGCGGCCTGTTTCGCACCACGACCGATCAGTCCCCCGTCTTCGATCCCGTTGAGATCGCCTCGGGCGAATTTCTGCCACTCACAGAAATCGCCTCCCGCCTCGAACGCGATCCGACCGACTTCACGCCGTGCTTTCGAGTCCTCTTCCGCTGGTATCGCGACCGATTTTGTGGGGCGGGTTTGTCGCAGCCACGTTAATCCCCAAGCACCAACCCGCAGGATGAGCAAGGAGGCGCACTCATCCTCGCTCACGCTTTTTGAAGTTGCGCTCTTCTGGTTTTCAGCCCCAAAGGGGCGACGCTATACCAGCCCAGGGCAACGCCCTGGGTTGGCGAATTGCTGTGAATCTCAAGCCCTGAAGGGGCGGCACTATTCGGCTGATCGCCTTAGGGCCGCCCCTTCAGGGCTTCAAAGCCTGTGACGGTCTCTACCCTGGGCGGCGCTCCCGTTGGTCGCTAGCCCTGGGCTTACTTAGGGCTGCCCCGTTGGGGCGAAAATCCGAAACAGCGCAACTTCAAAACTCACGCTGCGGGGTGGTGTCGGCGATCACTCGCCAAGCTGCTTCACCAACTGATGGACCGCATCGACGATGATCTCTTCGACGTTGGCGGCGAAGGGGCCGGGGAGTCGCGTGTACTTCATCGAGCCTCCCGCTTCATACCCACCCTCTTCCAGTACGCGGCGTGAGGGGACGTAACCAAACACGTCGTTCGAGTATCCCGCGACCCATAGCGGCCCGTCCTTCAGCTCCCGTTTCAATCGCAGTGAAAAATCGACGACCGTCTCACCCGCCAAAGCGATCAGCGTGAGATCGTTACCGAATCGAATGGCCTGCACGGGATACTTGTACGTTTTCTGAATCTTCCCGATCTTGGCGAGGTCTTCGAGCAGCAGCGCGGCCTTGCGTTGATCGAGCTTGTCGGACGTGGCTTGCAGGGCAATCAGAGCTTCACGATTGAGGGGCGCGGCAAACTCCAACTCGACCTCACGCAGTCCCACTTTCAACGGACCTCGCACCGGTTTCGCGGCGGGCAACAGCGCCGCTTCGACCGCCGTGGCGAGCGTTCTGCCATGTTGACGAGCCAACTCCACTGTTCCGCGCGGATACGGGTTCTGATCGCCGCCGCAGCCCATCACAAACAGGGCCTTCACACCGGGATGAGCCTCTTCGAGGAACTCCTGCGCGAACCCGGCATAGTCGCCGCAGAAGTCGAACAGCCCGAGCGTCGTGTTGTGGCAGGCGTATCCAAACGCGATCGCCCGCAGCTTGCCATCGGGCGACTCGACGCGCAACACGGGGACATCGTGATCGACCGGACCGTCGGGATACGGACTGTTCTGCACACCTTTATCAGTCGGCAGACGGCGATTCATCGCGAAGCCCGCTCGCGCATGGCTGTAACTCAACCGTGCCGGTGCCGCGTCTGCGAGTGCCGCACCAATGAGATCGACCAGTTTGTCTTGCAACCCGGCGTTGTAAGCCTCGACCTTTTGAGACTCCTCCGGCGCGAGGTCATACATCACCGAACCACCCGACCGGACGACCGGGCCGCTGTGCGTGTGCGACGCATTGAACATCACCGCCGCCGTTGCGAGACCATGCTTCTCTTCAACTCGCTTCGTCACGGCATCGCGCATCACACGCGGGATGCCGATCAGATCGAGCGTGACGATGACGAGCTTCGTCCCGCGTTCGTCCTCCACCGCGAGTCCCTTCGCGAACAGCCGATTTGTGATTCCTTCGGAAGGCTTCATGCGCGACGCATAACCCGCCATCCACATCGGCTCCGTGGGAGTCACGTCCACCGCTGCGACGCCCACTTTCCAAGTCGGCATCTCGACCGGATCGGCGGCACGCACCGACGGGATTGAGAACGGTGACAACAAGCTCAGGCAGACGAGGACAAACGAGGACGAGTGACTCATGAAACAGGTCTCCAAAGAAAGTCGGTGGGGGGCGTTCATCTCTCAATCAAGGCGTGACCGACAGAAGTTAGGAGTGGGAACGCAATCACTTCCCAAACTGTTCTGGGATTCTCCCTCCCCCTCGGCGGGGAGGGCCGGG
>JAYTQJ010000553.1:0-3476 GCA_043746775.1 Schlesneria sp. | reverse complement strand
AGTTGCTCACCGACATCAGCCGCGTGAAGAAAGACGGGCATCTGCGCATGTCCACGCAAACCTCCGGTGGAGACGCAGTCATCGTCGTGGAAGACTTCCATCCCGACGAGTCGTTCCTCGAGCTGAACGCCAAGCTCTCGGGACCGGGCCAGAAGACCGAGAACGTTCAACTCAAGCAGGTCGGACCGCGACGCTATCAGGCCACCGTCCCGTTGTGGGGGCATGGCCGTTATCACGCGATCGCGCAGGGTTTGGGAGGCGACCGCAAAGACTTGGCCTTCGGCGGCTTCATCGTCTCGTACTCGCCCGAGTACCTGCGGTTCCGCTCGAACCGCCAGGCTCTTCAAGAAATCGCCGATCGCACTGGCGGAAAAGTTCTCAGCGGCGATCCGACCAAAGACGCGATCTACACGCGCGGCCGCGCTCCCAAACGCAGCTCGAAGCCGATCTTCGACTGGTTCCTGATCGCACTGGCGATTCTGGTGCCGCTCGACGTGGCGATCCGTCGGATTCAGATCGACTTCGCGTCGATCTGGAAAAGGCTGACGATGCAACGCCGTGCCCCCTCGACCGCCACGATGGGAGCACTCCTCGAACGCAAGCAATCGGTCAGCGCGGCACTTCAATCTCGCAAGAGCGAACGGACGATGCCGGTCTCATCGAGCAACGTCCCGCCACGATCCAGTTCGTCGCAGCCCGCGACTCCCACCGCGAAGTCTCAATCTCCGACGACTCCTTCCGCGCCGATTGGCCAAGAATCCAAACCGACCTCGACCACCGAACGCCTGCTCGCGTTGAAGCGCAAGCGGGATGAAGACACGTAAATCCGAAGAGTATTTGACCACAGATTTCACGGATGGGCACAGATAAGAATGAAGACAGAGTAAGAAGAAGACGGAGAGACAGAAGGAACCTGAGTTGAGTGCGTTTGTCTTCGCCTGAACCGTCTTCGTATTTGGTCTTCGTTTTATCTGTGCCCATCCGTGAAATCCGTGGTTCAAAGTTCTTCATTTCAAAGATTGGAACCGACCGATGAGCGTTGCTACTGCACCTGCCCCCGCTGCCGTTTCGCCCGAGATGTTGGAGACTGAAGCTCGGCACTTCAAAGAGGAGTTCGCTGTCGCGCGGGAGGCCGTCGGTCGCGTGATCGTGGGGCAGGAGCGGACAATTGAAGCCTGTCTCACCGCGATCTTTTGTGGCGGTAACGTGCTGCTGGAAGGTGTGCCCGGCCTTGGGAAGACCGAGCTGGTGAAAGCCCTCTCGCGTGTGCTGGACCTCGACTTTCGTCGCATCCAGTTCACGCCCGACCTGATGCCCGCCGACATCATCGGAACGAGCGTCATGTCTACCGACGAGCATGGTCAGTACCGCTTCGAGTTCCGCAAGGGGCCGATCTTTACGCAGCTTCTGCTCGCGGATGAAATCAACCGCGCGTCGCCGAAGACTCAGTCCGCATTGCTCGAAACGATGCAGGAACACTCGGTCACGACCGGCGGCACGATGCACCAACTGAAGGAGCCATTCTTCGTCCTCGCCACACAGAACCCGATCGAACAGGAGGGAACGTACCCGCTCCCCGAGGCACAGCTCGACCGCTTCATGTTCAAGGTCGTGGTCCCGTTTCTCAATCGAGCCGAGCTGAACGAAGTCGTCAGTCGGACGATCCTGCGGACGGCGGTCGAGATTCCGAAGCTGCTCGATTCGGATCGGATCATGGCGTTGAGAAAGATTCTGGAGAAGGTCGTCGTGACGGACGCTCTGCGCGACTATGCCGTTCGGCTCGTGCTGGCGACTCACCCCGGTACCGACTTCGCGCCGCCCCGCATCCGGCAGTTCGTGAAGTGGGGAGCCAGCCCGCGCGCAGCCCAAGCTTTGATTCGCGCCGCGCGAGTCCGCGCCCTGTCAGAAGGTCGCGCCCATGTGGCGTTTGAAGATGTCCGCCACTTTGCCGGTGAAGTCCTCGGCCACAGAATGCTGCTGAACTACGACGGCCAAGCCGAAAACCTCGACCTCGCCGAACTGGTGCAAGAGTGCGTGAAGAACCTGACGGAGACGATGTGAAGACAATTAAGACGACCACGGATAGCACTGATGTCACGGATGAAGACAAAGATGATTTGAGGTTTTATCCGTGTCCTCCGTGAAATCCGTGGTTGAGTTCTCTGCCGGCTTCTGTTGATGGTGCGCTGGTCGAACTGATTTGAAAGGCTGTGTAATGCGTCGCCTCATTGTCCTGCTGACTCTTGTCGGATTGGCGACCCCCGTTTGGGCGGCCACGACGGATGTGGATGCAATTCTCTCCTCGGGCAAGTTTGAGGAAGGAGTCGCCACGCTGGAGGCGCATTTGAAAAGTGAGCCGAAGGACGATGTGGCCCGGTTCGGGTTGGGTGCGGTTCAGTTGGTGAACTCAGTTCAGAAGCTTGGCCAAAAGCTGGCGATGTATGGTCCGCAAACGAGACTGACGTTTATTTCCTTCGACTCGTCATCGAGTGCCCCCGCGCCGAAGGGACTGCTGACATACGAGCGATTGCGGGAGATCAACCGCGAGTGGCTCGAAGACCTCGCGCGGATCGAGGCGACTCTCGCCAAGATCGAGAGCGAAGCTGTGAAGCTGCCGCTACATGTCGGTCGCGTGACGATGAACCTCGGCACAAACGAGACCCGTGCGTTGACGCTGCTTCCCGTCCTGCGGCAGTTCCAGTTGAACGCGAACGGCCGTGAGGGCGACTTCGTGATCGTCTTCGATCGCGCGGATGTCGATTGGTTGCGAGGTTACTGTCACCTGCTGTCGGCTCTGTCCGAAATCATGCTCGCGTATGACGGTCAGGGCGTGTTCGATGTCGCCGCGCATCGGCTCTTCAAACACGCGAAGGTTCCGCACGCGTTCCTGCTCGAACCAAATCGCACTCCGCAGGGGGGCTGGTTCCAGTTTGAAGAGATCGCCGATGTCGTGGCCTTCATTCACATGCTGCGGTTTCCACTGGTCGAGCCAAAGCGTATGGAGTCCGCGCTGGCTCATGTCGAACAAACGTTGTCGCTCAGTCGCCAGATGTGGAAGCGGATTCAGGCCGAGACCGACAATGACCGCGAATGGATTCCTGGCCCGAAGCAGCGGGGAGCGGTCAATGTCAACGTGACTCAAGAGATGCTCGACAACTGGATGGTGGCACTCGACGAAGCTGAGCAGATCGTGCAGGGCAAGAAGCTGCTCCCGTTCTGGCGCGGCAAGCCAACGCGCGGTGTCAACCTGCGAAAGGCGTTTCTCGAACCGAGACAGCTCGACATCGTGCTGTGGATTCAGGGGACGGCCGCCACGCCGTACTTGGAAGAGGGCGAGCTGACCAAGCCCGACACGTGGCAGCAAATCAACCGGGCCTTCGGCGGACAGTTTGTGGGGTTTGGGTTCTGGTTCAATTGACGAGGGTGAGTGGCTGAGCCGCTCAGGCGAGCGTCGTTTAACCGCGTGGGCAACGCCC
>JAYTQJ010000552.1:0-18931 GCA_043746775.1 Schlesneria sp. | reverse complement strand
ACTTCAGACGATCATCAAAGCCGGCTGAATTCTCACGAATTCAGCTACGTCGCACTGAACGTCGATTCGAAAATCGCTCAAAGTGAGTGCCATTGGGCTTACGCCGCCCCGCTCAGAAACCGCTCACTCTCAGCCGCGCGAGCTATAGAAACGGCATCTGCGATGTCGTTCCTCGCTCACGCTTCGGGTTGGTATGGCTGGAACGACATGATTCCCGAGCGACGCGGACCAATCAAGGCCGTGAACGAACAAAGGACTGGCCTCAATGAGAGGACAGTCCTTTTTGTGTTTTCACCTTCAGGATGTCACGGCTCGTCGGTCGCCGCGAAGTCCGGCTGTTCCGAAAGCCGGACTTCAGCCGTGGAAAAATGGACTCGATCAGTACCCGAATCCGCCACCGCCAAATCCACCACCGCCGCCACCACCACCACCACCAAATCCGCCACCGCCAAACCCACCACCACCGCCGCCGCCACCGTTGTTGTTTTGGTTGTTTTGATTGCCAACGTAGGTGTTCTGGTAGTACTCGGGAGCCGCTTCGAGTGACTGCTTGCCTGGACCATAGGCGGGCGAGACAAACGTTCGGTTGCCAGCGTCAGGGTTGCCCATGTCCGTCAGTATCCGTGCGACCAATTCACGTCGGTGCGCATCCAACTCAGGATCAGCGTTGTTCCACATCCGTTCGACCAGAACGGGGAATGGAGCACTGCGCATCCGCGCGGCGATCTCCAGAATCTTGTCCTTGCCGTCCGGAGTTAGCTCGGCCGTCTCACCGACGAAGTCGTGTTGATAGAGGATGAAGTCGGCTGCTTCCGCGTTCGTTTGCATCTGATGGAAGTGAGCGCGCTCGACAGCTCCGACGGGATACTCATCGGGAATCGCCAAGGACCGCTGATGCAGCCGCCCCGTCAATCCGCCGAACAAACCTCCGCCGCAACAACTACCGCAACTCGGTCGCCACCAGCCCATGCGGCACGAACCGCCCGAGGAACACGGATCGCAGCCCGTATTACATCCAGTGTTGCAGCCGGTATTACAACCCGTGTTGCAGCCCATTGGCATACAGCAGCCCGCACTCGACAACGCGGTGAGGACCAGCACGCATTGACCCAGACGACTCAGGTTGAAACGAATCATGACCATTTCCTTCGGTTGCCAGCACGCGTCTGGCTATGAGTCTTTGGCGAGCAGAACTTGTTGCTCGATCTCGCGCAGATTGTGTTGTTGAGTCTTCGTTGCTTTGCTTTTGACGAACGTGATTCGCTGCTCTGAGGTGAGCCAAGTGCCGTCAAGCCAATGGCACTCACTTTGGAGTGTAGCTGAAGTCGTAAGACTTCAGACGATCATCAAAGCTGGCTGAATTCTCACGAATTCAGCTACGTCGCACTGAACGTCAATTTGATAATCGCTCAAAGTGAGTGCCATTGGCCGTCAGGCTCCGGACTCTTTAGGAACGTCCACCGGGGCCAAGAGTCCGGGGCCTGACGGCACCCGGCTCACCAAAACTCAAGCAGACATTGATTCGCAGAACACCCTACTTAGTACCGGCGTTGTTCCTGTTGCGACGGTTGTTGCCGCTGCTGCTGATTCCCCGATTGGTCCCAACCCGCCTGACGAATCCCTGAGCTGTTGTTCGGGGACATCACTTGGTTCGAGTACTGCGATCCACCCTGCCTCGTTCCGTTCGAGGCTTGTGGCACCGGGTACAGTCGGTTCGAGGGCTGCGGCGTGGGTGTCGAAGCGGGTGAGACCATCCCTCCGCCGCGAACTCCGTTGCCGCCCGTTGGCATCGGCTGGTACATCGAACCGGCTGGGCCGGGATTGAAGTGTTGGTAATCGACGTTCGTGCCGACGCTGCCACTGCCGTACGGTGGCAGGTGGTAGTGCCCCGTATCGGGCTGGCCTTCGGTCATGTTGTACTTCCAGAACTCTTCGTGAGTCGGGCGAGTGACTTCAAACCCAGGCACTGGCGGAACCTCGTGAGCATCCATCGCACGGACGAGTTCCGGAGTGACCAAGATCAAGAGTTCGTTCTCTTCCTGCGACGACCTCTTGGAACTGAACAGCAGCGGGCCGATCTTGGGGATGTCGCCGAGGACCGGGATGCGGCTGACTTCCGTCTTCGTGCGGTGCGACAGCAGACCGGCAAGAGCCAGCGTCTGGCCTTCCCGCAGTTCAACGGTCGTTTGAATCCGGCGATTGTTCGTGCCGAGGTTTCCACCCGAATTGTTGCTGGAATTGAGATCACTGTACTCGGCGGTGATTTCCAGTCGGATCAGATCGCGATCCGTGATTGTCGGCGTCGCCCGGAGTGATGTACCGAAACCCCTGAAGTTCGTACTGGTACTCGCACCGGCACCGACACCGACGACGCTCTGAACCGCATATTCACCACCCGCCAAGAACCGAGCTTCACGACCACTCAGCGTCGTCATCGTTGGCTCACTCAGAATCTTGGTCGTCCCATTCTGGCAGAGGTAGTCGAGGAACAGGCCAATTTCTCCGTTCTCGAAGACGCCACCGATGGTTCCCGCTCCCGCTCCCAAGCTAGAGTGAATCACATGACGTGCGTCATTGAAGAGGACATTGATATCGACCCCGGCCCGATCGGCCATCGACCGGTTCAACTCGGCGATGCGGACTCGCAATGCGATCTGGAATTCACCGGGAACCTTTAACTCATTGATGATGAGTCCCGCAGCCATGTCCCACGTATTGAAGCCGAACGGACTGCCGTAGCCACCGGGTCCACCGTAGCCGCCAGCTCCCCCAGCTCCCGCCGCGTAACCGCCCGAGTTGACGCCACCAAAACCCGCACCGTTCAGATAGGGCTGAGGCCCAAAGGCGGCACCGTCTTGGTTCATCACTTCACCACGGACAACGTTCAGAATGTGGGACGCCTCTTCGGAGTCACGCACTTGTCCGCGCACGATGATCTTGAAACCCATCGGGATCAGATAGACCTTGCTGTTCGGATACATCAACGCGATCTTGCGTTCCAACTTGCCGTAGTCGAGTTTGCGTTGGTTGTCCAAGTTCGGATCGCGAATCGTCCGCACCGTGTAGATCAGCGGATCGGCTTCGCCTTCAAACCAGAACGTCAGGCTGGTCGATCCGCGCACGCCGCCGACAATCGCGATCTCGCGGGGGCCGTACTGCACGACATCGACGACCGACGCATCACCAATCGAGATGCGCGAGATATTGGACCGCATCAGCACGAGCTGGTGTCGTTGCTGGATGACTTCGATTTCATCCTGCGGTTGCGGCATGGACTCGATCAACCGGTGCATCGCCCGCGCCGATTGAGGCGTGTTCTGCACCTGCTGGATGAGGCCGGTCGGTTGACGACGCGACTGAGATCCCACTGGAATCTGAAACGCCTGGCCGCTTGATACGGAAGGTCCGTATTGAATCTGCGGTCCCTGCACGAACATGGGCGAGTCTTGGGTGTAGACCGGACCCTGCTGGGCAACGGCATCGCTGGGGACGACGCAGGCCAATCCAGACAGCAGCACCACGGGCAGTTGCCAGCGTTGAAGGCGTTTGCCGATCATCCGACATCCTTGCGGAAAGAATCCATGTAGAGTCAGCATCCTAGCCCGCTCCTGTTCATCCTGTTGTTCAGCGGTTACACGTCCCGCATCTTATTGAACTCGTCAACTTCCAACCGGCGGCCTAGGCGGAGAGAAGCATCCGTTCAATTCTGTTCTTGCCCGCTGTCCGTTCGCGTACAGAAGACTCGACGAAGCTCGCCAAGTCGCGGGTCGTGATACCCACCAGTCTCGTCAGTATCGGAACGATCCGAACGGCGGATTCATCTCAAACCGAACGCGCCTCATTTTTCACAATTGGTCCGACACCCACTCGCTGTGATGATCGTTGCAAAGCTCTGAACCCACACTTTCGGTAGCCTCGACGCAGTCCCCGCAACCCAACCTTGAGGGGGGAATTGAGCCGTTCGACAGCAGAATTCCCAAACTGGCTCAAGCCCATCGACTGCACGTTCAAGGAGTGGCCGAAGGCGCAGTTCCCGAATAGGCCCGCACAGAGAAATGTTGTGTGGGTGAGCCGGGCGGCGTCAGCCTCCGAACTCCTGTCGTGAAGAGTCCGGGGGCTGACGGCCAATGGCCTTCACTTTGAGCGATTTTCGAATTAGCGATTTTCGAATTGACGTTCAGTGTGACGTAGCTGAATTCGTGAGAATTCAGCCGGCTTTGATGGTCGTCTGAAGTCTTACGACTTCAGCTACACCCCAAAGTGAGCGCCATTGGGCTGACGCCGCCCGGCTCACCATGAATGTCTCATCGAACACCGCGTGAGATTTAGATTCCTTTGTCGGTCTACTTAGAAATCGTCCCGCCGCGTGTGTGGCCTTGTTTTGAAACCGCCGCCAACGAAAACGCCCCGCGTGATGTCACCGGGGCAAGAAGTGTTGCGATCAAATTGTGTTGCTGGACTGGTGACTCACCACGTGAAGTTCGTGTCGCGGTTGTAGACGGCTCGGCCGGGGAAGTACCACGGCGCACGATAGTTGTAGTACGGGAAACGATAGTGGCCATGCAGAGAACTGCGATGGAAGCCCGGTCCGTAATGGTCTTGGTACGGGTCGCCACTCACTTGGTACTGGCCTCCGTCAGGATCGTGATAGTTGACCGGTGATCCGACGCGGGCCTCGTATCCGCCCGGTGCCCAGTGCGGTCCTGCGGCCGAACTCGAACCATATGCCGACCCCGCATAGCCGCCAGGCGACATCATGGGGTAACTCTGATAACTCGGAGCCGCTTCCGAAAACGGAACCTGACCCATCATGGGAGCGGGTGCCGGTGGGACTCCACAATTGCAGCCCGCCCACGCGGTGCTCGCTGACAGGGCCGTGACGATTCCCGCCAGCACTGGAAAACAGGTTTTGAAGAGATTCATGAGAGACAGCACTCCTTCCCGACTTGGTTCAACCGCGGATCCGCTTGGCGAGGCCACTGCCACGATAGTTCTCTGGGCCGTTACCAGAGCCTAGGCTCTGTTTTGACACCCCACCCCGCTTGTCGGGGTGGTTCACAGGTCTCTGCACTACTCTCCAATCTCAGTGACGCTGAGTAGTGCAAAGACCTGATTCCACCGGGGCAAGCCCGGTGGGGTGAGTTTCAAAACAAAGCCTAGCCCACGCGGGGACTCACCGCTTGAACATTCTTGGGGACTCGGCGACGAATTTCGTGATGACCCACGCTGTTCTCACGAGTGGAGCGACAGCTCCGCCGGTTCCGGTTCCGTAACCCCTGACACTCCGGTCAGAACTCACGAAGAATCCGCCCGCTGAGGCCGATGTCCAACGGGAGTCGTGATGCGGTGAAGCGAATCCGTTTCGGCCGATATTGCCTCACCAGCCATTCCATAAAATCGGCATGGTTCAAACGGGTGCGGCTTTTGATCTCAGTTGTCTTCTCCGGTCCCCTCGCCCCGGCCTCGCGGGGAGAGGGTGAGGAAGCTTCTGCTTGACTGTTACCTCGACTTGAACCAAGTCCCAAAGTCACACGTCTCCTCGCGAGACCTCGATCCACAACCCGCCGAGTCATCAAGGCGGCTTCACGCTGCGACACGGAAGGAGAACTGTCATGCCGAACGGTCTTTTGAATCTGGCTCTGGGGTTGGCGATCCAAGTTGGCTCACCCGGCCCGTCCGAGACGCCCAACTATCCTGCACCGGCCAACGCTTATGGACGTTACGGGCATGAAGGTTCTTCCGAACAGCGCCATCCGTTCGACACTCAGCAACAATGGGTTCACGGCTACTTCCAAGAAATCCCCGCGTACGGCGGACACCACACGTTCCGCCCTTACAACTACAAGGACGTATTGTCGCAATCGCAGACGGCAGCGGGATGGGGCGAACGGCCCACGATGCCGTACTCGCAACAGTTCGCCCACAAGTATCACGATCAGGCGACGATGCTGAAGACGACACAGGCCGCGCCAATCTGGACGCCTCAAATGGCCAGTCGTTATGCGCCCACTCCCGTTGGCTGGACGCAATCCGCATGGACGCCCGTGTCGGCTGGATCGCAGATCGTGGTCCCCTCGAGTGGCATCTCCGGGCACTCGCTCTCCACGCAGGGGCTCCCGGCCCAATACATCGAGCAACCACAAGGCCCCGCGCTGCAACAAGCGGTCGAGATCATCAATCCGATCTCGTACCAACAGCCCGCGCCGCGCGGTGCCAACCGCCTGCGATGACGAACACGGGGACTGACCCCGCGATAGCGAACTCGCACATTAAGGCCGACCTGTAGGATGGGCACTCTTGCCCGTCCTACTTTGGCCCTGAAGAGTGGGCGGGCAAGAGTGCCCATCCTACAGAGACGTTTTTGCCGCCGTTCGTCCCAGGACGCTCGCATGCGCTATCTGCGTTCGTTCCTCTACCTCTGGGCGTCACCCGGTTCGTTGATCGGATTGATGATGACGCTGGTTGCCTTGATGACCGGCGGTCGCGCACGCGTGGTCAGCGGCGTCCTCGAAACGCACGGCGGCTGGGTGACACGACTGCTCCACCGGGGCAACCGCTGGACGGGACCGATCGCCGCGATCACGCTCGGACACGTTGTACTCGGCTGCGACGAAGCGACTCTCACACGCACCCGCCGCCACGAGCGAGTCCACGTCCGGCAGTATGAACGCTGGGGACCGTTCTTCATTCCCGCCTACTTACTGTCCAGTGCTTGGCTCGGCCTGCGCGGATTCAACGCCTACCTCGACAACCCCTTTGAAATCGAAGCTTACGCGCTCGACGACCCCCGTACTGGCGATCCCGTGTAATGGCCACCTCATCGCCCCTCGCTCTCCTGTGTTCCTTGTACTCGCCAGGTTTTTGAATTGACTGTTCGAGAAATGATTGTCGCCTTTCGCTCCGCGAAAGGACGCTCTTTCGCGGAGCGAAAGGCGACAATCATTCAGTTCGCATCCCAAACCGAGTCCCATCGGGCTGATGCCGCCCCGCTCGGAACCATCTCGCCGCTGGCGGTGTGAGGCACGACTTGGCCCGCGTCTGTCGGTCGCTCAAATCATGTCGAGCTTGCGATGAACACGTTGAGGCGGGCGCGAGCAAACGGCGCAGATCCCATCCACTTCCAAACGATGTCCCGACATCAGGAAGCCGAGTTCGGCCGCGACCTTTTCCAAGACCTCGGCAATCGCCTCGTTGGGAAACTCGATCATCTCGCCGCACTTCTTGCAGATCAGATGATCGTGTTGCGGATAGCCGTAGTCGTGTTCGTAGACTTCGCGGTCGTTGGCTCGCGCCACCTTGCGGATCAGCCCCGCCTCTTCAAGCAAACGGAGCGTCCGATAGACCGTGCTCCGGCTCGCACGAGGTGCCCCTTTACGGCGTTCGAGCTTCGCGACCCACAGGTCAGCGTCGAAGTGTTCGTGGGTCGCGTAGACCGCCGTGATGACGGTCTCCCGTTCGGAAGTTAGTCGCATTCCTTTTGTCAGAAGGAACTCGCGAAACTTATCAACCGCCGAAACATTGACGGGAACCGCAGGCAACTCAGACACCGGCAACCTCATTCGTCGAGATCAATTCCAAGCGAATCGAACATGCGCGACAACGCGACATCCAGCTTCTCGTCCGTGTCGTAAGCCCCGTCGTCGATCGCCGCCTTGATTTGTGCGAGTCGCTCGGCCCGCATCTCGGATGACTCGCCCACGCGATCAAGCGATTGTCCCGCCGCAGAAAGTTGCAGTTCATCCTGAGGCGACATCGCCGCCGGAGACTGAGCCGGCTTGGCGGCGTTTGCGGTTGTGGCCGACCGAATTGGTCCAGCACCTTGCACTGAACCCAAACCAGAGACATCCATGTCAGCCCTCCCCGCTGGTATGAGACAGGCTGTTGGCAGCCCCCAGGCTGTCGGCCCATCCCCATTCGCGGCGGGATGATAGCCGACGCAGACAACGCGATTCAACCGGTTCTGAAATGTGTGACGCATCGTAAAGTTCCCCTGAATGAACTGACCCGCTGAACGGGAGGGGGGAACATCCTGTTTCCCGGTAGCCAATCGACGCAACCGCGTCGTATTTGAGATGGCCACCCTGCGAGATCCGTCTCTTGGATCGTCGTGTCGGTTTTACATCGACACCCAAATTATCGGCGTTTGGCACGCCAGAGTTGATCCGCGAGTCTCAGAATTATTTTGAGACACACCAACCCGAAGCGTGAGCGAGGACGGGTGGCGAGTGACGAGAAACGACCAAGCTTCTTCCCTCAGCAATTCAAACCCATCGCCCTTCGCCCTCGCTGACGCTGCGGGTTACATAGCGTAAGGTGCCCGCCTACTTCGACTCATACGCCGATCCCTCCAAGTGATTCGTGTTGGCATCGTTCAGGCCAGCGGCGAGGCTGACTCGAACGGCTTCGGCGGCGAACAGCAGGTCGGCACGAGTCACATCCAAGTGCGAACAGGTTCGCAGGCGTTGCGCCCCCGACGGATTGATCCTCACGCCTCGTTCCAACAGCTTTCCGGAAAGCTGCGCCGCCGTCCCCAAGCTCGGCGCGAGATGAAAGAAGACGAGGTTCGATTCCACTGCCGGTTCGATCCGCACACCTTCGATCTTGGAGATCGCGTCCGCAAACGCAAGCGCGTTCGCATGGTCTTCCGCCAATCGTTCGACGTGATGTTCGAGAGCATAGATCGCCGCTGCGGCCATCATCCCCGCCTGACGCAGCGCTCCGCCGAACAACTTCCGCGCGCGACGAGCGTGATAAATCGTCGCGGCGTCTCCCACCAAGATCGACCCCATCGGGCAGCCGAGTCCTTTCGAGAAGCAGATCGAAATCGAATCGGCCTGCTTCACGAAGTCGCGGGCCGAGTAACCCTGCGCCAAGCACGCATTGAACAGACGGGCACCATCGACGTGAACCTTCAACTCGTGATCGTGCGCCCACGTCGCAACGCGGTTCATCTGCGCTAGCGGCCACGCGCGACCGCCACCGTGGTTCGTCGTGTTCTCCACGCAGACCAGCCGCGTCACGCAGTAATGCTGATTGTCGGGACGAACCTTGCCTTCCAGATCGCTCACGTCGAACAGGCCATCGCGCCCGCGCAGGGTTCGCGCCGACACACCGCTCATCGCCGCCGCACCGCCTGCTTCGTAGTTGACGATGTGCCCGGTCTCGTCGATCAGAATCTCGTCTCCCTGCTGACAGTGCGCCCGCACAGCCATCTGATTCGATTGAGTTCCCGAACAGTTGTAAACCGCCGCCTCTTTGCCCAGCAGCTCGCACACGATCCGTTCGAGCCGATTGACCGTCGGGTCTTCGCCCGACATGTCGTCTCCCACCTCCGCCTCAAAAATCGCCTGCCTCATCCCGGCGGTTGGATTGGTCACGGTGTCGCTGCGCAGGTCGATGATCTTGGTGGGCGTGCTGTCAGTCGGCATGTTGTGTTGGTCCTGTTGCTTCTCAATTTGCAATGTCTGATGGCTCGCAGCCACCTCAGTGGGAAACCCCTCACGCGGCGGTACACTCTAGCGAGGCTCTGCCTCAGACCAAAGTAGCCATCATCGCTCCGCGTGATGAGCCTTTCACAAGTGGACGCCTGATCTCACAAGGCTCATCACGCGGAGCGATGATGGCTACTTTGAAGACCATTCCAAAACTGGGCTCATCCACCACATTTTTCCGACACCAAGCTTTCTCGCCGCCTCGCCAAACGTTGACGAGATTCGCACCAGAACCCCCTAACCCTCTCCCAATCACCGAAGCGGCGGTGCCCTTACCGGGGCGAGGGAATAAGAACAAACCCAAGTGACACTGACGATCCCCACCATCGACTGTTCTAACCAAGACCCACTCGCATCGCTGGCCGCTTTGCGACGAAAGCTCAGCCCGCAGGGAGACATCGTTTCCGAAGCGGGCCGTCAGCGGACGATCGAACTCTTCGGCGAGCCACTCGCGCCGCGACAGGTCGTCCAGCGCATCTGTGCCGACGTGCGCGAACGGGGTCTCGCCGCCGTGCTGGAGTACACAGCGAAGCTCGACAAGAGAGAGCTGACGCTCGCCACGATGCGTGTCTCGCAAGAAGAACTCGACGCCGCACATGCCGCCGCCGACCCGAAGTTTCTCCGCACACTGCGGACGATCATCGGGAACATCTCCGAGTTCCAAACTCGCATCCTGCACGAAGACGTTCGACTGATCCGCCAAGACGGAACGAGTCGTGTCGAGCTGCGTCAACGCTACCTGCCGCTCAAGCGTGTCGGCATCTGCGTCCCCGGCGGAGCGGCCGCGTATCCCTCAACCGTACTGATGACGGCGATCCCCGCGCGAACAGCAGGCGTGAAAGAGATCGCCGTCGTCGTCCCGCCCACCGAGTTCGGTGGCTACAACGAGTCGCTCCTCGCGACGTGCGTCGAGGCGGGCGTCACCGAGGTCTACCGCATCGGTGGCGCGCAGGCTGTCGCGGCGATGGCCTACGGAATTGAAGGGCTGCCGCGTGTGGATAAGATCGTCGGGCCGGGCAACCTGTTCGTGGCCCTCGCCAAGCAGCACGTCTTCGGTGAGGTCGATATCGACAGCATTGCCGGTCCCAGTGAAGTCGTGTTACTCGCCGATGACTCGGCCGACGCGCGGTACGTCGCCGCCGATTTGATCTCACAAGCCGAACACAGCCCCGGTTCGGGCGTCCTCATCACCTGGCACGCTCCGCTGATCGAAGCGGTGCGAGCAGAGTTGGCCTCGCAACTCGCACGACTCCCGCGCGGAGACCTCGCGCTGACGAGCCTCAACGAATACGGGGCACTGATCCTCGCGAAGAACGAAGTTCAGGCCGCCGAGCTAACCGACTTGCTTGCGCCCGAACACCTGCACATCTCAACTCGCGATCCCGAAGAGCTGCTCGACCGCATCCAAAACGCGGGAGCCATTTTCATGGGCCACTTCACCCCCGTCGCGGTCGGCGATTACTTCGCAGGTCCATCGCACGTCCTCCCCACAGGCGGAACGGCTCGGTTCGCAAACGGCCTCTGTGCGAACGATTTCCTCAAGCGAAGCAGCGTCATCAGCTACAACCGCGACGCCCTAGAAGAAGCCGCCGAAGACATCCGCCGCCTCGCCGCCGTCGAAGGTTTGACGGCTCACAGCGCGAGCGTCGATGTCCGGCTGGAAGACGACGAGTGACGACGCGCCTTTCGTAGGCCGGACCCCTTGGTCCGGCTTGAGTGGCCTTGTGACATGGAGTCAGGTGGTTCAAATGTCGTCATCGACGACTTCATGGAAGATCAAGAGGAAGCTGGTGAGCCTTCACACATTCCGTCAGTTGATCGATCAAGAACCAGCCATGCAGAGTCACTTCGTGAGGTTCATTGTCTTGTCGGAATTGAATTCGTAAGCCGGGCCATAGACGAGAGACGTTGACTATGGACGCGAACGGAACCGAAACGGGTGTTCCGACGAAACCTGCCGATAACGTCAACTGATCTTCAGTAACAACGAGTCGCCCCAGAGGCCAGTCCGCATAAAGCGTGCAAAGTTGGATCCAACCATCGCCATGACTGAACCGAAACCCCACCCGGCATTTGAGAAGCTCTTTGTGTTTCATCATGCGGTGTGCCCTTAGAAATCCGGAAGTGAAATCCCGAACCGATCATAGTCCCAGCTCTTGCCGCACCTCGTCGAACGCCCCAACCGCGAACTCCAGATCCTCGCGCGAGTGGGCGGCGGAAATCTGCGTCCTGATCCGCGCCTTGCCTTGCGGGACGACGGGGTAGCTGAAGCCGATCACGTAGACACCACGAGTCAGCGCCGCATCGGCGAACCTCGTCGCCAGCGCCGCATCGCCCAGCATGATCGGTGAGATCGGGTGCGTCCCCGACAGAATGTTGAAGCCGCGCGAGGTCATCTCGCTGCGGAAGTATTTTGTATTGGCTTCGAGCTTGTCTCGGAGAGTCGTTGACTCCTCAAGCATCTCCAACACTTTGAGCGATGCCCCCGCGATGGTCGGCGCGAGCGTGTTCGAGAACAGATACGGCCGCGAGCGTTGCCGCAGCAGATCGATGATCTCTTTCCGGCCGCTCGTGTAGCCGCCGCTGGCTCCGCCCAGCGCCTTGCCCAGCGTTCCGGTAAGGACATCGATCCGACCCATCACGCCGTGCAACTCATGCGTCCCGCGACCGGTCTTGCCCATGAAGCCGACCGCGTGCGAGTCATCGACCATCACGAGGGCCTTGTACTTGTCCGCCAGTTCGCAAATCGCGGGCAGGTTGGCGATGTAGCCGTCCATCGAGAAGACGCCGTCGGTCGCGATCATCTTGAACCGAGCCTTCGCCGCATCGGCCTCCTTCAGCCGTGCTTCGAGGTCCGCCATGTCGTTGTTCTTGTAGCGATACCGCTGGGCTTTGCAGAGACGCACGCCGTCGATGATGCTCGCGTGATTCAGCTCATCGGAAATGACGGCGTCTTCCGCGCCGAGCAGCGTCTCGAACAGACCGCCATTCGCATCGAAGCAGCTTGAGTACAGGATCGTGTCCTCGGTCCCGAGGAACCGGCTCAGCGAGGCCTCAAGCTGCTTGTGCAGTTCCTGAGTCCCACAGATGAACCGCACCGAAGCCAGTCCGTAACCCCAGCGATCGAGCGCCGCATGAGCCGCCGCGACTACATCAGGATGCTCGGCGAGACCCAGATAATTGTTCGCACACATGTTCAGCACGGACTTCCCGCCCGCATCACCCGAACCCGCCACGCGAATCCGCGCATCCTGCGGCGAAACAATCACCCGCTCCCGCTTGAACGTCCCCGCCACCCGAATCGCCTCCAACTGCGAAGCCACATGCGATTGAAAATCACCGTACATTGACATTGTTCGACTCCAGCAACGGCGGTTGAACCACGAAAGACACGAATCACACGAAAGAAAACGACCAATGCGACACTTCGGCTGGGCGGCCAGTTCTTGACCGAAGGAAAGCACCGGAGCTTCGCGAAACGCTCCAGATCCGGCCACTCCGTCGCGCCGCATTCGGACTCAGCCTCAACTCCGTGCGGTGCGATTCTATTCCGAATCGATCACAGAGATTGACGCGCGAGGACATGTTTGGAGTCTACCAAAGCGTTGAGGCGGGGCGACCGTAGTACAGCCGCAGCAGACAAAAACACGGCGACGGCGGTTCACGGAACAGACCGGGGCAGCGAGAACGGCTCCGGCCCGCTCCGAAAGACGTTTGGAAACTACTTCCCGATGCCTTCGAGTTGAAAGACATGGAACTGCCATGCGGCGAGGTCCAAATACAGGCCGCGCGCGATCAAATCTGTTCCGTCCCGCTCATAGGCAGCGTCGCTCATGATGTCCTGTAACCGCCAGCTTGACTGACTCAGCTCGTGGTGCGGCAACCGGACGAAACACTGGCTTTGGTCCGGTGAATAGTTGACGGCGACGAGCCAGAGTTGGCCGTCTGTTTCCTGCCATTCGCAGGCGACGAAGTGGTCACACGACCCGTTCCCGTCCCACGCCGAAACGCATTCGAGTTGTCCCCACGTTCCGTTGCGAAAGGCGTCCTGGCGCAGGGCACTCAGCAATCGCTCGTAAAAGAATTTCAAGTTCTCGTCCACGGCCTCGACGGGTGCGCGGACGAGGTTGGGCGAGATCCGCTTCTGGCGGCCCTCCAACTGGCCGTGATGGAAGAATCGCAGGCCGGGAGACAGGTACGTGATGACGGCCGCCGCTGCGTGAGCGTCCGGCGAAAACGCGGCCGCCGCTCGCGGCTCGTCGTGGTTCTCCAGAAATCGAGCCAGCTTGTCCTGATAATCCAACCCAGCTCGGAAGTGCTCGCGCACCGGGCGAGCGTGCTGCTCCCGCAACCGGTCGTACAGCCGCTTGTCGTAGGCGTAATCGAAACCCTGCTGCTGCATGGTCCATTCGAGGTCCCAGTAGACCTCGGCCAAAAACTGAAAGTTCGGCTGGTGCCGTCGCACGGTCTCGATCGCCTTCGGCCAGAAGGGTTCCGCCCGGAGACCCCAAGTCCGTTCAAACACTTCCGGCAGCACGAGCATGGCCATGTCGCAACGGACGCCGTCGCATTGCCCGGCGATGCGAGTCAGCTCGTCGATCATCGCCTCCGGCACGGCCGGGTTGCCGTAGTTGAGCTGCAACGTGTCGGGCCAGCCGTCAAAGTACGGATCGCGTCCGTGGGCGAGCAGCAGCGACCCGCCTTTCGTGGGCACACGACAGTAGTTTTGTGGCGCGCGAGCCAAATCCGACTCGCTGCCGTGGACGAAGTAGTCCGGATGTTCGCTGACCCACCGGTGATCCGGTGCCGCGTGGTTGGGGACGAAATCGAGCATCAGCCTCAGTCCGCGCCGTTGCAGACGTGCTCGCAATCTCGCGAGCGCCGCGTCGCCGCCGAGATCGCGGTGGACGGTGTAGCTTTGAATGGCGAATCCCGAGCCGGCGATGTCATCTTCCCGGAGGTCCTCCAGCGTTTCCTCGAACTCGCGCCGCCACCCCGAATGCGATCTCGAAACCCTCTGCGCGGCGGGGCCGGTCTGCCAGACACTCAGCAGCCAAATCCAATCGAAGCCCATCTCGGCCAGCCGGTCCAATTCACCGTCCGGAATGTCGTCCAATTTCGCGAGACGACCGAGCGTCCGCGACAGCTCGGTCAGCCAAACGCGGATGTTGATCTGGTACAGCGAGGGATAACGTGGTCTTGCCATCCGTCTAGTTCTTTCAGTGATTTCGACGGCGGAGAGTCACGAAGGCTGTGTCCGGCAACGAGGAACAGACCTTGAACTTCGACTCGGGGCTGCTCAGGAAGATGTGAAAGTGATTGGTCAACAGCGCGTAGGCGCAGACTCGCCCAGCGCAGCGGGTGGTGTTGCGACCGAACAGCCGCAACCATTCCTGACGACCTTCGTCATCGACCACGATGTCGCGCTGTTCGACGCCCCGTTGCGTGACGTGATCGACCCACTCGGCAATGTTCAGTCGAGGCTGCCGCGCCATGCGATCCTCCCTTCCACTGCCACTTCCTTCCGGGACACGTCCTCCCGAAACACACAATCCGGGGTCAGGCACTCCAAAATGTGGTCAAATTACGGTTCGGATAGCTCACGCACCGATAGCGCCGGATCAATTTGCCCCGATACAGGCACATACCGCCCGTCCCCTTGTCTCTTCAAGAACAACATGAATTCACCCTGATGTGGCTTTCGACCGGTTTCCCTTTCCACCTTCTCGGCATCATCTCCAATCGGGAACGCAACCAACAGAGGGCCATTGATAATGAACGTTTCCGGGCCGTCAGGTTTAATGCCTTTCTTTAATTCACCAAACTTGAAGTGAAGCAGTTTGAGGCGATCAGGTACTTCCCGGCCTTTCAGTGTATGGATGACTTCAAAGGTGGTTTCCTGGCCGACCATATCCTGCGGCCATGAATGCTTCGGAGACTCAACCCATGTTGGAACGGTCTTCAACGGTTTAGCGATCACAGCGACATCCGATTGCCGAAAAAGCTTTGAATAGGGCCAATCAGGCAGGAGCCTCGCGTTCAAAGCGTGAACTGGCATCAGACAAACAGCCATGCACACCGCAACGAAGATCTCAAATCGTTTCATTCCAGTGAATCCTTTCCAACACAAGTCTTGTAGGGTGCGTGGAGTCTTGAGTACGCACCATTGTCAAGCGGTGCGTTCCGAAGACTCCACGCACCCTCCTGATGAACATCCGAGTTTGACGGCGAACATGTCACCCAAACTACTCATGTTCCTCCCCGACGAGTGTTCCCGAAGGGCACAGGACAACTACCTTTGACTCACACCAAAATCTTTTCGATCACATTCCCGCTCACGTCGGTCAGGCGGAAGTCGCGGCCTTGGAATTTGTAGGTGAGGCGTTTGTGGTCGATGCCGAGTTGGTTGATCGGTCTTCAGGCGTTCGGGCGGATGCGGGAGGCTCGGTCGAACCAGTCGCGGATCGAGAGGAAGAAGCCGGGCAGGAGTTGTTCGCCGTCGAGCGTGTCGGCTTCGGTCAGAGTGATGACCTCTTCCGGAGAGTGGTAGACGCGGACGGTGCGGTCGGACGGATCGACGTACCAGACGAGTTCGACTCCCGCCTCGAAGTAGTCTCGCAGCTTGCGGGTCATCTCGGCCTTGGTGTTGGAGCGGCTCAGTACTTCCACCGCAATCGTGGGTATCCAGTCAGGTACGGGCGTCGAAGGATCGGCTCCTTCGGGAATGCGGTCGTAGGCGATGTAGGCCACATCGGGGAAGCGAACCTGATCGAAAAGGATTTGATGCGGACCATCGGCTCCCGAGAGGATGCCCAAGTCGTGGACTTCGAGATAGCTCTGCAACGCGTGCCCGAGCCGAAACGCCAACCGCGATTCTTGGTGTCCCATGACCTTCTCCACCAGCACGCCATCGACCAGTTCGCACAGACACTTCGGTTCGCGATCACACAGCCGCAGCACGTCTTCAACGGTAGCAGTGCCGGGGAACGGGTGGAGTCTGATCCGTTCGAGTGGGACGTTGCCCAATTGCTCCATCAAGTCCGCCAGTGTTTCCAGCGGTTCCAGTTCAGTGGCGATCATTGGTTCTCTCCAACAGGGTCACTTCGATCCGCAGGCAGTTTACACAGCGGAACGACCATTCCTAGTAGCCTTCATCGCTCCGCGTGAAGACAGCCGATTGCATGAGGAGGTCGTTTGGATATTCCGCACCGAACTCGCGTTCGGCTTACTTCACGCGGAGCGATGAAGGCTACTTTGGTCGGCGGCGAAAACTCCGCGCATCCTCTGACATGACCTACGCCAGAATCTTCTCGATCACGTTGCCGCTGATGTCGGTCAGGCGGAAGTCGCGGCCTTGGAATTTGTAGGTGAGGCGTTTGTGGTCGATGCCGAGTTGGTTGAGGATCGTCGCGTGGAGGTCGTGGACGTGGACGATGTCGACGGCGGCGTTGTAGCCGAAGTCGTCGGTTTGGCCGTGGCTGTGGCCTCCCTTGATGCCGCCGCCCGCCATCCAGATCGAAAAGCCCTTGATGTGGTGGTCGCGGCCGTTCCCCTGGGCCATCGGGGTGCGACCGAACTCGCCGCCCCAGACGACGAGCGTTTCGTCGAGCATCCCGCGCTGCTTGAGGTCCGCGATCAGGGCCGCGCACGGTTGATCGACTTCCTTCGCGATCCCCGCGATGCCGTCGCGGATGCCGCCGTGATGGTCCCAGTCCCGGTGATAGAGCTGGATGAACCGCACGCCGTGCTCGGCGAGGCGTCTCGCGAGCAAACAGTTCGCGTTGAGCGAACCGTCGAGGCCTGTGCAGCCGTACTGCTCCATAATGTGCTTAGGTTCCTTCGACAGGTCCATCAACTCGGGGACGCTGGCCTGCATCTGGAACGCCATCTCGTACTGGTTGATCCGCGTGGCGATTTCGGGATCGTCGATGCTCGCGTCGAGCAGCCGGTTGAGTTGGTTGGTCGCATCGACGACATCGCCCTGCTGATCGCGAGTCACTCCCGCCGGGTTGTTGATGTAGTAGACGGCATCTCCCTTCGAGTTGAACCGCACCCCCTGAAAGCGACTCGGCAGGAACCCGCTGTGCCACTGCCGCGACGCGATCGGCTGCTGCTGCCCGCTCTTGCCGGTTGACGTGAGCACGACAAAACCCGGCAGGTCATCGCAATCGGCTCCCAACCCGTACCAAGCCCACGAACCCATGCTTGGCCGCCCCGAGATCGTCGTTCCCGTGTTCATGAATGTGTGGGCGGGATCGTGATTGATCGCCTCGGTGACGAGCGACCGGATGATGCAGAGTTCGTCGGCCACTCCCCCCAGCTTCGGGAACTGGTCGCAAATCTCCTGTCCCGACTGGCCGAACTTGGCGAACTTGTGCTGCGGGCCGAGGCACTTCAATTTCTGCCCCTGAAGCTGCGCGATCGGTTGTCCCTGTGTGATCGATTCGGGCATCGGCTGCCCGTCCTGCTTGGCCAACTCCGGCTTGTAGTCGAGCGTTTCCAGATGACTCGGCCCCCCCGCCATGCAGAGATGAATCACCCGCTTCGCCTTCGCCGGTCGATGCAGCGGCGTGACGATTCCCGGCCATCGAGTACTCGCGCGAGCAGCGGCTCCCGCAGACGAGGCCGCTTCCGCCGCCTTGAGTACATTCGGATCGAGCAACGACGCGAGAGCCATCGCGCCCATGCCCGTTGTCGTGCGGGCCAGGAACGAGCGGCGTGAGACCTCGCGGCGGAGTGATTCGTACTGAGACTCGAACAGGTTCATGGAGGCGTGCCTTGTGACGAGGGACTCAAAGTTGCGGGGTTGCGGATCATCAACGCCGTGCGATGAAAACTCAACGACATCGACCTCACTCCTGACCGCGCGAAGTGGAAATCATTGAAGGCTCGGTCATGTGGGTGGGTGTCACGGCCATCGCCTTTTCGAATTTATATCCAGGGCGGCATGGTGCACCCCTACCTGCGCCGGCGCAGTGGCGAAGAGGCGGTGGACTACCCGAGCAGCGAGGTGCGCCAGGCGGTGTCGCGCACGCTGGGCGTGCCGATCTTTCAAGAGCAGGTGATGCAGCTCGCCATCCTGGCCGCCGACTTCACGCCTGGCGAGGCTGATCAGTTGCGCCGCGCCATGGCGGCCTGGAAGCGCAAGGGCGGCCTCGGCCCCTTCCACGAGCGCCTGGTCGGCCGCATGGTGGCCAAGGGCTACGAGCCGGAGTACGCCGAGCGCATCTTCAAGCAGATCGAAGGCTTCGGCGAATACGGCTTCCCAGAGAGCCACGCCGCCAGCTTTGCGCTGCTGGTCTACGTCAGCGCCTGGCTCAAGTGCCACCACCCGGATGCTTTTCTCGCCGCCTTGCTCAACAGCCAGCCGATGGGCTTTTACGCGCCGGCGCAACTGGTGCGGGACGCGCGTGAACATGGTGTGACCGTGCTGCCGGTGG